>JBPCPI010000037.1:0-7360 GCA_050999295.1 Geodermatophilaceae bacterium
ACGTACCCATTCGTTGCTGCCGTACTAAACGCCAACCAGCGGACACCCGGCAGCCGACCGCCGAACCCGGCCGCCGTAACCCCGATCGTTGCTGCCGCACTAGAACCCAGCCACCTACCGAGGCGACCCGACGGCAGACCAGTCAGTCGTCGCGGCCTTGCCCATGTGATCGACGGAATACAGCAGCTGCTCCGTCACCAGCCACGAGCCGAACGCCGAGATAGCAAGTCCCACTCCGGCATACGTCGGAACCCACTGCAGATGCCCGAGGTCGATGAACCACTCAGCCAGGAAAGGAAAGGTGCCACCGAACATCGCGATCGCCAACGCCGCCGGAATGCCCAAGGCAACAGCACGAATCGGCACTGGAAACAGCCGAGCTCCGGTGACCGGAGTGACCCCCAACTGCAGCCCGATGCAGAGGGTGAACATCGGCGCAGCAAACCAATAAGGCAGCAGACCAGAGGCCAGACCGAGCATCAGCGGCACGGTCAACGTCGCACCAGCCGTGAATCCAAAACGGATCAGAGCCAGCGGCCCGTGCCGATCGGCGAGGAACCCGGAGGCGATCATGGCAAGAAGCAGAACGGCGAGGGCAATGGTGTGCTGTCCGGTTGCGGCCTCCTCGGAGATCTGACCGGTGCGCGCAGCGAACTGCGGCAGATACACGCTGCCGAAGTAGACCCCCATCGTGGAGCCGATCGTGAGTACGAAAACCAGGAGCATCCGCGGCAGGTGCTGCCGCAGCATGGGCCAGACGGACGGCTTCACCTCCAGCGACTGCGAGGCCACGAAGATCGACGACTCCGGGGCGCCGCGCCGGATCCAGAGCGCGACCAATCCGAGGGCGGCCGCTACGTAGAACGCGATCCGCCAGCCGCCGTCCTTCACCGCGTCGGATCCCATCGTGGTCAGCAACACCGCGAGAAAGACCGTCGCGCCGAGCGTCCCGAGTGCGTCGCCGGCGTAGGTGAAGGCGCCGAACCGATACCGCTTGTCCTCCGGAGCGGACTCGACGACGTACGTCGCTGCCGTGGCGACCTCCCCGCCCATCGCAATGCCCTGCGCGAGGCGGGCGAGGACGACGAGCACCGCCGCGCCGAAACCGATCACAGCCGACGTCGGGGCAACCGCGATCACCAGGGCGCCCAAGGCCATCAGTGACACCGAGAAGGTCAGCCCCGCGCGACGTCCGCGGACGTCGGTGACCCGGCCCATGAGGAAGCTGCCGAACGGCCGAGCCAGGAACCCGGCAGCGAAGACGACGTACGCGCCGAGGAGTTTCGCGACCGGACTCGAGCCAGGGAACATCTGGCCGGCCAAGTACGGAGCCATCAGGGCATACAGCGACCAGTCGAAGGACTCGACGAAGATGCCCGACGTACTGGCGGCCAGTACGCGCGGGCCGGGGCGGGTACGCCGGTGGGCGCCGCGCTTGCCTGACACGCGCGCGGATGTTAGCGGCGCGGGACTCGCGCCGATCGGTCAGCTCTCCAGGGCGTCGCGGATAGCCAGGAGCTTCACCTGGGCTTCGGCGAGCTCGGCCCGCGGGTCGGAATCGGCCATGATCCCGCAGCCAGCGAACAGGCGTAGCGCTCGATCCTCGATCTGCGCGCACCGCAGTGCCACCCCGAACTCGCCGTTCCCGGCGGCGTCGAGCCAACCGATGGGACCGGCATACCGGCCGCGATCCATGTCCTCGAGTTCGGCGATCAGGTCGATGGCGACGTCTCGCGGCGTGCCGCACACCGCGGCCGTCGGGTGTACCGCGGCGATGATGCTGAGCAGATCCGGATTCCCGGACAGTTCGCCGGATACGTCGGTCGCGAGGTGCATCAGGGTCGGCAGGGTCAACAGGTGCGGAGCCGGCACGGTCAGCGACGTACAGAACGGGGCGAGCGTCTCAGCGAGCGAGGCGATGGCGTACCGGTGCTCGTCCTGGTTCTTGGCCGAGGCCAACAGATCTCGCCCAACTTCTTCGTCCTTGCCCTGTCCCGCGCGAGCTGCGGTCCCGGCCAGCACCCGCGAGGTGACCTGGGAACCGGTCCGACGAATCAACAACTCCGGCGTCGCACCGACCAGTCCGTCAAGAACGTAGGTCCAGCAGTCGGTCCATCGATTGGCCAAGCGCCGCAACAGGTGCCGGGCGTCGAGCGGCTGTGTCGTAGTCGCCATCAGGTCGCGAGCCAGTACCACCTTGTCCAGCTGCCGGGCCCGTACTCGGGCAACGCCCTCGGCGACCGAGGAGGTCCAGGCCGCGGCGGTCTGGGCGCCATCGGCGTACCGGATCGCTCCGGGAGTCGTAACGTCGTCCATTGCCAGCACTTGCCGCTCATCCGGCGCGGCGGTCAGCCAGGTACGCCCTGCGGATCTTCCCAGGACGACGCGGGGAATCACGAAAACCGACGCCCCCGTACGGATGTCGAAGGCTGCGCTACCGAACAGGACCGGCCCAGTGCCCGGCAACCCGACCTCGTTAGTCGCGCTGATTTCGGCAAGCTGTTCCCGCCACCAGCGCGAAGCCTGAGCGAAGGTGTC
The DNA here is from genome assembly GCA_050999295.1 of Geodermatophilaceae bacterium. GTDB lineage: Bacteria > Actinomycetota > Actinomycetes > Mycobacteriales > Geodermatophilaceae > JACCQS01. The sequence goes on from JBPCPI010000037.1 coordinate 2,539, forward strand.
CGGCCCCTTGACCTCCAGCCTGGCCAGTTCACCCCAGCCGATCAGGCCCTCATCGTCCTTGACCCAGGCCACCGCCTGCTCACGAGGCAGCAGGTCGATCAACCGTGCAGGACTGTCGATCGCGCGGGTATGCAGGCGATGAGACTGGCCCGGACGAGGCTCACTGCCCCCGGTGCTCAGATCAGCAGTCGCCCTCATCCCCCCAGCGTAGGTTGCCCGTCCCGTTGCGCCGTACGCACGGGCCCGCGCCGATGGCGCGCACACGAGTGCGGCTTGTCGGGGTCGTGGATCGGCGCGATGACCCCGACACCTCCGATGCTGGTGCCGTTGTAGCGTCGCGGCGGTGACGGGCAGACACGGTGCGGGCTCGAGGGCCACTTTGGACAAGCGGCCCGACGAGGTGGCATCCATGTTCGACGCCGTCGCGGATCGATATGACCTCACCAACACCCTGATGTCGCTGGGCCAGGACCGCGGCTGGCGCAAAGCGACGACAGCGGCCGTCGGAGCCCGCCGCGGGGAGAAGGTGCTCGACGTGGCCGCCGGTACGGCTGTGTCGACGATCCCGTTCGCCAAGCTCGGCGCCCTTGCGGTGGCCAGCGACTTCTCGGTAGGCATGCTCGCCGCCGGGGCCAGCCGCGATGTGCCCAAGGTCGCCGCCGATGCCCTGGCCCTGCCCTTCGCGGACGCCAGCTTCGACGCGGTCACGATCAGCTTCGGACTACGAAACGTCTCCGATGTCGATGCCGCCCTCGCTGAGTTTGCCCGGGTGGCCAGACCCGATGGGCGGCTGGTGATCTGCGAGTTCTCCCGGCCCGTGTGGGGCCCGTTCGACCGCGTCTTCAGTGAGTACCTGCTCCGTCCCCTGCCGTGGATCGCCGATCGGGTGTCGAGCAATCCGGACGCCTACCGCTACCTGGCCGAGTCGATCCGGGCCTGGCCCGATCAGCAGTCGTTGGCCGCCCGGATCGCCGCCGCGGGCTGGAGGAATGTGGGCTGGCGCAACCTGACGTTCGGCATTGTCGCCCTGCACCGCGCCACCCGCGCTTGAGGGGTGGCGAGTTCGGACAGGATGTATGACCTGGGCTTGGCCCCCACGATGGTGTGTCTGCGTAGACCGTTCACGAAGAGGACCATCGTTGGCCTCGACGTGACGCTGTGGCACGTCCGGTGGCAGCGTTGTCATCGAGGTCAACAGTCGCGAAGGTCATGTGTTCGCCGTAGGTCGAAGCAAGTTCTTCGAGGACCGGGACAAGCCGCTGGCACAACGGGCAGCGCAGATAGTGACCCACGGCCGAGCCGATCTCCGGCCCACCAGTGCTGGCCTGCCCTGGAATACCACCGATGACATACGACCCCGTCTCTCTGTTGCGATGATTACGGTCCAAGGAGGCATTTTGGCCCGGTCGGAGAGCAAGCCTTGCATGTTACGAAACTCGGTTATCAACGCCGAGAACCAATCTGTGGATAGGCCCCCTCGCACGGGGTGCTCCGCCGCGCCCCTGGCAGTCCAGCCGCGCGTGGTCGAGACTGAGCTCATGTCCGTCCCACCGTTTCCACCGCCCCCGCCCGAGCCAACCCAGCCACCGGTTCCCGGCCCGCTGCCCGTACCAGGGGAACCGCCGCCGCTGCCGGTACCTGGACCGAGTCCGGTTCCCGGCCCCGATCCCGGCCCCACGCCGGGGCCCGGAGAGCCGCCCACACCGCTTCCCCCGGCGCCTGCCCCGCTCGGGTGAGTCGCCGGGGTAGTCCGGCTCGGCATCCTGTCAAGCGGGGGCTTACACTTGCCGGTGCAGTTCGTGAAAGTCTTCACAAGCAGCCGGTGGCGCACCACAGACGCTGACACGACGCCCGCGCGAGGAGGTCCGCAGTGACCGACACCGTCCCCGCGGCAACGACCGCCGAGGCGGACGTGATCGTGGTCGGCGCGGGGCCGGCAGGCACGGCGACAGCCTATTGGCTGGCCCAGGCCGGGCTCTCCGTTCTGCTTCTGGAGAAGGCGACCTTTCCCCGCGACAAGGTCTGCGGCGACGGCTTCACCCCTCGCGGGGTCAAGCCGCTGATCGACATGGGCATCGACACCGGCCCGGACGCCGGCTGGATCCGGCACCGGGGCCTGCGGGTCTACGGGGGCGGACACCGACTCGAAATGGATTGGCCGGAGCTGGCCAGCTACCCGAACTATGGCCTCGTCCGACCACGCCTGGACTTCGACGAACTACTCGCACGCCATGCCCAGAAGGCCGGCGCCCAACTCGTCGAGGGCACCAAGATCGAGGCCGCGGCTCTGGACCGTGCCGGTCGCGTCGTCGGCGTCCAGGGCCGCGGCGAGGGCGGGAACCCGGTCAGCTACCGCGCCCAACTGGTCATCGACGCCGGCGGGATGAGCGGAACGGTCGGAAAGTCCCTGGGTCTGGCCCGACGTAGCGACCGGCCCATGGGCGTGGCCGTACGGCGCTACTTCACTTCGCCGCGCACGCACGACGAGTACATCGAGTCCTGGCTGGAACTGCGCGACGGAGAACGACTGCTGCCGGGGTACGGCTGGATCTTCGGCATGGGCGACGGAACCGTCAACGTCGGTCTCGGCGTACTGAACTCCTCCACCGCGTACGGGAACACCGACTACCGGGAGATGCTCAAGCGCTGGCTGGTCAACGTGCCCGAGGAGTGGACTCTCACCGAGGAGACCGCGACCGGCCAGGTACGCGGCGCCGGGCTCCCGATGGGCTTCAACCGGACCCCGCAGTACACCCGCGGCCTGATGCTGGTCGGCGATGCCGCCGGGGCGATCAACCCGTTCAACGGTGAGGGGATCGCGTACGCGATGGAGACCGGCAAGCTCGCCGCCGAGCACGCCGTACAGGGCCTCGCCCGCCCGCCCGGCCCGAGCCGGGAACAGGCGCTGCGCTCCTACATCGAGTCGCTCAAGGGCGCCTACGGCGGCTACTACCGGCTCGGCAACATCTTCGTGAAGCTCATCGGGCATCCCGAGGTCATGCGGTTGTGCACCACCAAGGGGCTGCCCCGCCCGCTGCTGATGAAATTTGTCCTCAAGCTGCTCGCCAACCTCACCGACGAGCGCGGCGGGGACACTGTGGACCGGGTGATCAACGGGCTGACCCGATTGGCCCCCGCAGCGTGAACCGGCACGTGGGGCATGGCTTCCGGAGCATCGTAGGGTGGCGCCCATGCTGAACCCCTACATACCCATCGTGGGGTTGTTCGCACTGGCGGCGGCCTTTGCCTTGTTCTCCGTCACCGCCGCGCCATTCATCGGCCCGCGCCGCTACAACAAGGCGAAAGTGGATGCCTACGAATGCGGTATCGAGCCGGTCGACCAGCCGCTGGGCAGTGCCCGGTTTCCGGTGAAGTACTACCTCACCGCGATGCTGTTCATCATCTTCGACATCGAGATCATCTTCTTGTACCCGTGGGCGGTCGCCAACGATTCACTCGGCTTGTTCGGCCTGATCGAGATGGTCCTGTTCATCGGCACCGTCTTCATCGCCTATGCCTACGTCTGGCGCCGCGGCGGACTGGAATGGGACTGACATGGGACTGACATGGGACTAGAAGAAAAACTGCCCAGCGGGTTCCTGCTGACCAATGTCGAGAAGCTGGTGAACTGGACGCGTACCGCGTCGTTGTGGCCGGCCACGTTCGGCCTCGCCTGCTGTGCCATCGAGATGATGGCTACCGGTGCCGGGCGCTACGACCTGGCCCGGTTCGGCATGGAGGTCTTCCGGGCCTCGCCCCGCCAGGCCGACCTGATGATCGTCGCCGGCCGGGTGAGCCAGAAGATGGCTCCGGTCCTGCGCCAGATCTATGACCAGATGCCTGAGCCCAAGTGGGTGCTCGCGATGGGAGTCTGTGCCAGTTCGGGCGGGATGTTCAACAACTACGCGATCGTGCAGGGTGTCGATCACGTCGTTCCCGTCGACATGTATCTGCCCGGCTGCCCGCCGCGACCGGAGATGCTGATGGACGCGATCCTCAAGCTGCACCACAAGATCAAGCACGAGCCGCTCGGGCCCAAGCGCGCCAAGCAGCTGGCCGACAACCCGCAGGAGATCTGGACCGAGATGCCGTCCTCGATCCGATTCGACAAGGCAGCGCGCAAGGAATGGATCGAGGCCGCCGAGGAGAACCGGAACGACCAGTACGCGTTGGAGCGCACCCAGGCCGTACAGCGCGGCGAGCTCACGCATGGGGCTCTGGTGAAGGTCACGTCGAAGAAATGACGAGCACCGAGCACGGGGAGGTCGCGGTACCGGGTACACCGGATGAGGCCCAGCGGCAGCGCGGGATGTTCGGGGTCAGCGGTTCCGGGGACACCTCGGGCTTCGGCGGGCTGGTCCGGGTTGCGCCTGGATCCGCGGTCACGCTGCACAGCAGCGAGCGTCCGTACGGCGGCTACTTCGACGACGTGATGGACGCGATCGAATTCGCACTCGGGCCGAAGCGCTTTGCCGCAACCGTGCTGCGCGTGGTCGTCGACCGCGACGACCTCACCATCTATGTGGCCCGCGAGCGGCTGGTGAAACTGTGCCAGGCCCTGCGCGACCACGAGGCCCTGAGGTTCGAGCTGATGTCCAGCGTGTCCGGAGTGGACTACCTGGGTTCCGGTGGCGCGAATGCGGATCGCCTGCACGTCGTCTATCACGTGACATCCATGACCTACCGCAGGCGGATCCGCCTGGAGGTGACCGTCTCCGCCGACGACGCGAGGATCCCGTCGATCACCGGCGTCTACCCGACCGCCGACTGGCAGGAACGGGAGACCTGGGACATGTTCGGGATCGACTTCCCCGGCCACCCC
>JBPCPI010000069.1:0-10676 GCA_050999295.1 Geodermatophilaceae bacterium
CGACCGGACTCGACGGAGCGCTGCGGCTGATCGTCACCGCACCGTTCGGGCGGATCCTGCTGACCCTGGTTGCGGTCGGCTTCCTGGCCTACGGACTGTTCGCGTTCGCCCGGGCGCGGTACGAGGACCTCTGAGCACGGCAGGTAACGCGGGGCGGTGGTGGATAGAGTTGCGAGCTAGCTGCTGATCGACTTGCGGCCGCCGCCGAGCTTGGTCTTCCCCCAGCCGTAGGCGGCAGTCGCCAGGAAGAGGAGTGCGCCCACGATCACCAGCCAGAACAGGCCCTTGATCAGCGCGCCGAGCACGATGACGACAAGCCAGATACCGAGCAATAGCAGGAGCAGTCCCCACATCCGAATCTCCTCCTCGAGGCACCGTGCCGGTGGTCAACAAAGATAGGCGATGACCGGCACGCGTGCGGGGACTGGAACTATTCGTGGTCGGCCGCGTCTGCCTCGGTTCCGAGAACGGTGAAGTCGGCATCGAGGTGGACGTCGACCTCACTCCCGTCATCGAGGGTGACTTCGACCTCGTAGTACCCCTCCTCGTCGCCGACCTCGGTCCCGCTGACCCGACCCTCACCGACATGATCGAGCGCTGCGGCCGAAGCCTGCTCGAGTGCGCTCCCGGTGATCGGGGTGTCCGCCCCGTCCTCTCCGCCGCCGGCCAGGACGGCTCCCGTGCCGGCCGCGAACGTGCCAGCAGCAACCGTCGCCCCGAGTAACCACTTCGTGCTGCGCTTCATCGTCCACTCCTCTTCCAGGGTCTCGCCGGGCCGTGCGGTGGCCGGCGACCGAGGCGTCGTTCGCCTCGATGGTAAGGGTGCGCCGGGAAGCCTGACTCCCAGCTGAACGGGTCTGAACGCCTGAACAAGTGCTGGCAAGAGCTCCCCATGGGATCACCTTCGATCGCGGCGGACGCACTGTCACCGAGTGGTGGCCTCACAGTGGGCACGACGTCATGCGCTGTCAAGCCATGCGCGGCAGGCAAACTTCGAACCTGGCGCCACCGGCGGATGACTCGGTCAGGGTCACGGTTCCGCCGTGGCCGGTCACGACCTCGGCGACTATGGCAAGCCCTAGCCCCGCACCGCCGTCGTCACGCGTCCGTGCATCGTCGAGGCGGGAGAAGCGGGCGAAGATCACGTCGCGGTCGGCTGGTGCTACGCCTTGGCCGTCGTCGTCGACTCGGAGCAACACGCAGTCGCCGTCCTCCCACAAGCCCACCTCGACGCGGGAACTCGCGTGTCGCATGGCGTTGTCCAAGAGGTTGCCGATGACGCGACGCAGCAGGACAGCATCGCCTCGTACCCGGCCTGCGGACACCCTGGAGGTGCCCAGAACTACTTCGGACCCGCCCCGCAGGTGCTGAGCCGCACTGAACACCAGGTCGTCCAGGTCCACCGGCTCGTGCAGCGGCACCGAGTGCTGCTCATCCACACGCGCCAGCACGAGCAGATTCTCGACCAGTTGCTGCACTCGCAGGCTCTCGGCCAGAACCGTCTCGGCCAGTTCCGGCGTGGTCACGCGATCCGGATGCGCGATGGCCACCTCCGCGTGCGCCCGGATACTGGCCATCGGCGACCGCAGTTCGTGCGAGGCGTCGGAGACGAACTGCTGTTGGCGTACTCGCGCCGTCTCCAGCCGGGCCAGCATCCGGTTCATCGTCGCGGCCAGACGGGAGATCTCGTCGTCACCGCCCGGTTGCGGGACGCGTCGATGCAGTTCCTTGGCCGACACCTCGTCCACCTCTCGACGGATCGCCTCGACCGGTGCGAGGGCTCCTCCGACAACGCGCCAAGTCGTCAACGCCAGCAGCAGCAGGAGGATCGGCACTCCGGCCGCGAGCAACGTCGTCAGCGCGCGCCTGGACTCCGCGACCCCATCCAGCGCGTGCGCCACGACCACTACCTGCTGACCCTGTGCGGTGTCGGCGGCGGCGGCCACGGCGAGATAGCCGTCATCGTCAAAGGCAACCTCGATCGCAGCCGATTCCCCCGGCGAGACGTCGGACAACGGATCGGGACCGATGTCGGGCGAACTGGTTCTGATCACAGCTTTGTTGCTGTCCAGGACCTGCACGAGCCGGTCATCGTCCTCGGGCAGGTTCAACGCCGCCGCCCCGGAATCGGCCAGGTCGGCGGCGACCTGATCTGCTTGGGTCTGCGCGCTGGTGCGTACGGTGTCGGTGAGCCGCGAACTCAGCATGGACACCAGCACGAAGGATCCGGCGATCAGCGCGACAGCCACGACGGCCGTTGCCACGAGGGTGATCCGTACCCGAACGGCCCCCAACCGGGCTCGCCACCCCCGAGGTGGGGACGAGCTGGGATCAGCCGCCATCAGCGGCCAGTCGGTATCCGGCGCCGCGCACGGTGGTGATGGACTCGCGGCCGAACGGACGGTCCAGCTTGTTGCGGAGATGGCGTACGTACACCTCGACGATGTTGGGGTCGCCCTCGAAGTCGTAATCCCACACATGGTCGAGGATCTCGCGCTTGGACACCACCTCGCCGCGACGGCGGAGCAGGTACTCCAGCAGCGAATGCTCTCGCGCCGTCAACCCGATCGGTACTCCCCCACGCGAGACCTGCTTGCCGGCCGGATCCAGTTGCAGATCGCCAGCCGTCAGGACTGCCGGACGTTCCTGGGCGCCACGGCGGATCAGCGCCCGGAGGCGCGCAAGCAACACCGCGTAGGAGAACGGCTTGGTCAGGAAGTCGTCGGCGCCGGTGTCTAGCGCCTCGACCTCGTCCCACTCGCCGTCCTTGGCGGTGAGCATGAGGATCGGCGTCCACACACGTTCTTGGCGCAGGGTCTGGCAGATCAGGTAGCCGTTGACCCCAGGCAACATGAGGTCCAAAACGATCGCGTCATACGGATGCTCCCGGGCCAGCCACAGACCGTCGGTGCCGTCGAGAGCGACGTCGACCGCGAAGCCATCGGCCTCCAGACCGTTTCGCAAGCCGGCGGCGAGCCTCTTCTCGTCCTCGACCACGAGTACTCGCATCGGTCCTTCCTCCGTGGGCCGGGTGGCTCTGGTAACAGCATCGTGCGGTCGGCTGAATGTTGGCTGAAGACCAGCGGGATCCCCGGGCGGGTCGAGGGCGACGTCCACCGGCTATGATCCACACAACCCGGTCGCCGACAATTACGACCACCGTTCCATAACAACAGGCAGCATGTCAGGCGGCTTCTACTCGGTCTTTCTAGACGGAGATGACCACACACAGTGGCTCCTGGACGACCCCCTGGCCGATGGGGCACCGTTCGATTCGGGCTTCGCGTTCGGCCGGGCACAACGGGTAGAGGCACTTGGCGAACTCACGGCGTCGGTCACGACGCGGCCCGGCGAGCCGAGGGACAGCTCTTGGACGATCTCGCTGGTGCCCATCGTCACCGAAGCAGTCAGGTCGGTTATCGAGTCGGTCACCCCAGGGGCTGTCCAGTGGCTGCCGGTGAGAATCAAAGCTCACCCCGGGTCGTGGTACATCATGAACGCCCTCGACCTCGTCGACTCCATCGACCCAGACCGGACCGGCGGAGGAAGATTCCCCGATGCTCATGAGCGGGCGGGCGAGTGGCAAGGGATATGGACCCTCCGCTTGAGGAACGATTTGCTCCCCGTGCACGACATCTTCCGGGTCAAGGGCCAGAAGGTGGCGCTGGTCGTGACCGGGCGGCTCAAGGCCGCACTGGAAGATAAGGGCCACACCGGTATGCGCTACACGTCGGTGACTGAGAACGATGCCTCGCCGGCGTCCTGACTCGCCGTCTCGCTGGTCAAGTCGACCGAGATCGCGGACGTTTATGCCCTCAGTACACCCCGTGAAGGGGCACAAGTCCCTCCTGGTTGGGGCGCTTTGCATCAACGACCGCAAGACGACGGCACCTATCCGTAGGCGTCACCCAAGTGACCGCTCCACCGAAGTCATCCTCGTCGAAGAGTCGCGAGTCAAACATCATGACCTCGCCTCGGTCCGAGGGCCAGTCGCGGAGATCGGGGTCGTCGTCGTCGCGCTCGAACTCGAAGACTGCGGCTTCGACCGTCTCGGAAGTGGGGTCCACCGAGCGCCAGACCACCACGGTTTGGCTCGGTTGCTCTGAGGATTCACCCCAGACCGGCGTGCCTGGCTCAATCACTGCACCCCGGTACTCCTGGAGCAGCTCGTCCAGGCTGAACAAGGGGTAGTGGTCGCCAGGGCGGCTTCCCGCTACGTGGGCCAGATAGTCATCCAGCCTGGAGAAGAGAACTTTGGAGCGGCTCGCTCCACCGCAATAGTGGTGCTGCCAACCGAACACAAGTGCGCCAGACCTGTTGAGCGCAGCGGCAACAGCAGCTACGTTCGCCGTCGCAAGGAGGTTCAGCCGTGGATGCTCAACCCTACCCTCCACCCGATCATCATGCCCGCTACGCGCCGCCCATGCCAGGCGGTCGACCCGTACAGATCACTCTCGAGGCACGCCGGCTGGAGGACGCACCAAACGGCTGATGCGGGCTGAAGATCAGCGGAATCCGCGGCCGGGTCAGCCGGTGGCATCCTCCGCGTTTAGCCGGTCGGCCTCGTCGGGGTGGGCGAGTGCTTCGGCCAGCACAGCCCGTAAGGGCCAGCGGTCGTGCCGCCAGGCCAGCGCCCGGCCGAACGCGGCCGGACCGGCGGCTTCGTCGACATGGTCGATGTCGCCGTCCGGCCACCAGGAAACGACTCGGTCCCCGGTGACCACCAGAGGATCATGGCGAGCGATCCGGCCCCGCAGTGACTCCGTACCCAGCCGTCGTGCCGCGACGTGTGCTCCCGGCAGGTCGGACCATTCCGACACCGACGTGGCCGTCGAGGTGACTGCCGCGGTCACGACCTCGCTGGCCAGCGGGAGGTCGAGCAGATCGGCGACCGCTGCTGCGAAATTCCTGGCCGAGACCGGAATTCTGTCCAGCAGTGGGAGCAGGTACGGCGCATCCAGAACCACTGCCTCGTCCCGCTCGACGGTCAGGTCCGGCGCCACCCGGACTCGCGACGGCGGATCCACGTCGATGCCGTCCAGAGCCACCGCCAAGCGTGGATAGACGTCAGCCAGGACGGTCGAACGTACGGTCCGCTCCGGCCGGCCGAGCCGCTCCAGCAGCTCGATGGCGGTGTCTGGATCGACGAGGGCGTCCTCGACCGTGGTCAAGCAGCGCATCAGGCGCAGCAGGTGCGGCGGGACATCGGCGATGTCGAAGAGCCCGTCCAGCTCATCTGCGTCCGGATGGCGTAGCCGGTCAGGCCGTCGCCCGTCCAGCACCGGATGGGTCGAGAGCCACCAGCGCGGGTAGGACGGGACCGCGATCTGTGCGCCGTCGACGGTCACGATCGCGTCGGCGAACACGTCGCCGGGCAGATCGGCCAGCAGATCCAATGCCGCAGGCCAGCGGTCCGTCCGGACCAGATCGAGGTCGCGTACCGCGATGAGACTGGACAGAGCGGGCGGCGTGTGGCTCTGCGGCAGCCGGTCGAACACCGCCTCGTACCAACGCTTTTCGGCATCGAGGTCATGCTCGGTCTCGCCCAGCTCCCCGCCATCGGTTCGGAGGACCGCGAAGGTGTCCAAGACGCCCACCGCAACGAGCGGTTGCGCACCGACCGCAGCCACAAGTTCCGGGTCGACGAGGCCGAGCGCGTCGGGGTCGAGAACCGTGGCCAATCGCGAGCCCGGCAGCAACAGCTCCCCCGCGGGGACCCATTCCCCGTCGGAGTCGGGCAACGCGAGGTCGGCCAGCCAGGGGTGAGTCCCGGCGTTGACACCGGCGGCGTGCGCGAGCGCCAGGACCGCACGGGCGATCGCATCCGGGTCGTCCTCCTCGTAGGAGGCTTCGACCGCCGCCTGGACAGGTGGTGAGGTCAGCACGCCGATGGCAGTGGCTGGGGTCGCTCCGAGTCGCTCCAGCAAGCGGCGCGCGTCATCCGCGCTGATCGCGTCGGGGTGAACGACTCTCAGTCCCAGAACACCGAGTTCGACCGTTTCGAGATCTCGCTCCGGCAGCAGCAGCCCGCGGGCCCCGTACGCCGTCTTCCCATCGGTCAACGGGACTGGGATAGCTGACAGGGCCTCCCGGTCTTCCAGGGAGCCGGTGCGCTCCAGCCCGGCATAGAGCCGACCCCACCACTGCGCTGGGCGATCGACGGTGGACACCAGATCGATCACCCCGGACAAGTCAATTCGTCGTACCCCCATCGTCGCCAGGACCGGTGCGTCGGCGCGGCGCGACCACGATGCCGGCAACAGGCCGCCCATGACGTCGGCAAGAACGGAGACCAGGTCCTCGCTCGCCGGGTCCAACACGGTGGCTCGCTCCGGCCGGACCCGGCCCGCCGGCCCTGGCTCCGCGTCGAGTCCCCCAGCGCTGCGGGCCTCGGGCAGCCACTCCAACGAGCAAAGCTCGGCCAGGATCGCGCTGCCCAATCGGGCGTCCAGCTCCGCAGCGGCCAATCCGGACCTCGGCAGCAGCGCCAGAACCGCCCGATCTTCGGCAAGGCTCAGGACGAGTTCGCCGAAGACCCGGGCTGCGGCCGCTGTGAGGTGTTCGGTAACCGCTCCTGGCGCAACGTGGCGCCGGTCGGGCGCCAACGGGTATGAAGCGATGAATCGCAGTGGGAGGGACAGCGGCTCGTCGCTCGGGGTCGGCGCGTGGACGACCTGCCTACCGGGAAGTGGTTGCGGTAGGCAGTCCTCGATAGGTACAGCCCAGGCGACCGTCCACTGTGGACGTTCTTGCTCCTCGATCGGCCGGTCGGCAAGGAGTTCCGCGGGCAGCCGCCCCGATGCCGTACTCGCCCGCCAGGACTCGGTGTGGTCGTCGTCGTGCAGGAGTACGTCCGGGCCATCGGCGCTGCGCCGCAGAGCTCGATCGCCGATGTCCAGCCGGGCGAGACCGGGCAGGCCTAGAAGCATGTCCGGGCTGATGTCCGCCAGCATCGAGAGGACGATCTCGCGGGCATCCGCACGCAACGGCAGCCGGACCTCGGTGTCGAAGCCCGGTGGGGGTGGACCGCTTCCCTCAGCGACCGGGAACGGAAGTCTCAGCACCGGCACCGATCCCCGGTCGGCGCCGCTGCGGCGCTCCACCTCACCGGCCAGGGACGGGATCGTCCGGACCGCTGCGCGAGTCTCGGTCGCGCTGAACCGCACTCCCCCGGTGCAGGAGACGACGCTCGGCTCGTCGGAGACCGCCAGCACCGCCGCGAAGCCGACGCCGTACCGGCCCACGGACTCCGACCCGCGCTTGGCCGACGCGCGAAGCGTCGCGAGCGCCTGGACGCCATCGGCGTCCAGCGGGGCCCCGGTGTTGGCCGCGAGCAGCACGTCCCCGTCCAGGGTGAGCCGGAGATGCCCGGATACGCCCGCCGCAGTGGCGGCGTCGGCGGCGTTCTGGGCGAGTTCGATCAGCAGCCGGTCGCGGTACCCGCCAAGGACGAGATCTTCTTCGGCATTGGCATCCTCACGGAACCGCGCCGGTGAGGCGGCCCAGGCATCCAGCACCCGCTGCCGCATCTGCGCCGTCCCGAACGGATCCGAGCTCAGCCCGCCCACCGCCTCGGGCGCGGGCAACTAGGCGGGAACACTTCGGCATCCTCCCGTACGGCTATCGCTGTGCACCCGTTCGGTCTCCATCGCACCAGTCGCGTTACCCGCTATGCGCCCAAGATGAGTGCATTGCAACCGGCCAGGCAACCGCCAGGAGGCGGGACCGGGTGACCCAGTCCCGCCTCCGGCGTGCTGCGACGTATCGAGTAGCGCTACTGGTGGAGGACACCTATTCGCACCATGCGCTTTTCGGATGCCGGCGAGGCGGTCAGCGGCGCGTGTGAAAGACGTGACAGTAGGCGCCGCTAACCGCGGCGGCTGACTGCCAGGTCTTTGCCCCTGTCGAGCCGGATGGCGATGCCGTCGCCGTCCAGTCTGAGGCTGCAGCGAGCCGACGGCCCGCCCGCAAGACGATCGACCAGTGGAGGCTGGGCGGTCGGCCTCGACGATCACTCGGGAAGAGTCCCTGCTGGGCACTAGGGTGTCGGGGTGGCCACTGCTCGAGGACGGTGGACCCAGCCTTGGGTCCGGGGCCGTGGATGACTTCGGCCACCTCCGGCTCGGCGGCATCGGGGCGGCTCCGGCCGAGGTGATCGAGCAGCGGACCGGCAAGGAGAGCCGCGCGGTGGTCCTTGGCCACATCCAGCGCGGCGGTACGCCGACCGCCTTCGACCGGGTCCTGGCCACGAGGTTTCGGCTGGGCGCCATCGACGCTGTGCACAGCCAGGATCGGGGCGTCATGGTCGCCCTGCGGGACACTGACATCGTGCGGGTACCGCTGGCCGAGGCCACGGCGGAACTCAAGACCGTCCCACCGGAGTTCTACGCCGAGGCTCAGGGGTTTTGCGGCTGATGCTGAGCGTCGAACCCGCCGTCGCCCAACAGGCCTCGTCACTGCTGGGCCAGGCTGAGGGGATCCTTGGCCTGGAGTTCGTCGCCTTGCTCGACGGGCGTGCCATCCCCGGCGGGCCGGCCCACCGGAGAAAACAGTCTCGGGTGATCTACGACCTACTCTCCGGCTCCCTTCCTGTGCCCCACATTCCCCGTTGGGTGGTCGGCCGGGTCGCCAGTGGTGAAACTACCTCGATCTGCGCCAGGGTAGCGGCGGCGATGCGGACCGAAGAGGACAGCGATCTGCACCTGGCGCACTATCTGGTGGTGACCGATCGGCGAGTGCTGGTTACCCGACGCAGCGTCCCGAACGCGGCCCGTGCCCTACGACCAACGCCATGGTCGCCGCTGACGGTCGGGTGTGAGCTGTCCCGTTCGAGCGTCCGCACAGCGGCCCGGACCCGACGTGGCTTCAACACCGCCCGGCTGCGGCTGGACTTCACAGATGGCTCCTGGCTGATCCTGGGCCCCTCCCTCGGCGACCGCGGCGGCAAGGTCGAACGACTCGTCGGTGCCCTGGAATCGACGTGGGGGACACGCGTCCTGCCCAGTGAGCAATGATCGGCCGGGTGCTGGTCAGGCCCCCCGCGAACGTCTTGCCAGGACGGTGCGGAACGGCACAGCAACGACAGCAGCTCCTGACGGTCTTGAGCTGACCGGATCGGGAACCTGATCCCACACCAGCTCGTCGAAGCTGGCATGACCGACACGCAGCCACAGGCGGCGCCACCGCCCCGGCGCAACCGCGTGCCCGCTGACCTTCCCTATGTCGTGCGCCCGAGCCGCCGATTTGCCTGGTTCTTCCGGTCGTTGCTGATCCTCCCGTTGCTGCTCGTGCTCGGGGTGTCGGTTTGGATCATCATCGAGAGCCGTCCGCTGGATCCTCCGTGGAGCAGTCTCTGGCCGCTTGGGTTCATAGTGCTTATTTCTTGCGCGTTCATGGCATGTGTGTGGTCGTTGAGGTTCGGGGGCGGGCCACGGCTGGCGATCGGGCCGGAAGGAGTGTGGGTGCGCGGGATCAACCGGCCGGTCCGGGCGCATTGCCTGCCCTGGGAGCAACTCGACCAGATCTGGCTGGACCGCGAGCACTACCTCTGCCTGAGGCCCGGTGACCCGGGGCTGGTGGCAGGCTGGAAGGGGCAAGCGGGCCTGGAGGTCCGGGCGGCGATGCGTCGGCGCGGTGCGCCGTTCACAGTCCCTCTGGGCAGGCACAGCGATCGACCTGATGCGGAGGTTCTTGCCGCGCTTCGGAACTTCAGCGCCGGCCAGGTGGACATCCAGGATCTGACCAGTCATTGAGCTTCGGCCCCGTGCTGGCGGATCCGTTCACTCTTCTGATCTGCCGAAATCTGGAGGGCACGGGCGTAGGTCCAGGGTGCACGCATCACGTTGCAGTCATTGGCAATCTCGCTCGGTTCTAGCTGCAGCCGCTGGTCGAGCCGCAGCCCTCGCAGACGTAGCAGGACCCGGCCGGACGCATCTTGACCCCGCAGGTCATGCACAGCGGTGCGTCGTTGCTCTTCCCAGTGACTGCTTCCAGCAGCTCCGCCGAGGAACCCACTCCGCGGGGCGCCGGTTTGGCCGCGACCTCCGAAGCTAGATCGACTGCTGCAACCGGCTTCTCCACCGGCGCCGAGGACCGCAACGCGTCTAGGTCCACCTCGTCTGCGTCTCCGATCAGCGCCGGCTCGGCCACAGTCGTACTCGCACCTGCCGTTGCCTGCTCGATCCGCTCGTCGGCGGTGAAGATGCCAAGGCCAGCACGCTTCTCGTACGGCAGATGATCCAGCGCCAGCCGACGGAAGATGTAGTCCATCACCGACTGCGCCAGGCGCACGTCGGCGTCGTCGGTCATGCCGGCCGGGTCGAAGCGCATGTTGGTGAACTTCGAGACGTAGGTCTCCAGCGGCACGCCGTACTGCAGGGCGATCGAGATCGCGATGGAGAACGCGTCCATGAGACCAGCAAGGGTCGAGCCCTGCTTGCTCATCTTGAGGAAAACCTCACCGAGCCCGTCGTCGGGGTAGCTCGACGCGGTCATGTAGCCCTCTGCCCCGCCCACGCTGAACGAGGTAGTACGAGCCGGTCGAGACTTGGGCAGCCGCTTGCGGGTCGGCCGGTTGACCTCGATGACCTCCGGCTCGGCAGAGGCCTTCTTTGCCTTGCCGTCCGAGAGCGGCTGGCCGACCTTGCAGTTGTCCCGGTAGATCGCGAGTGCCTTGA
>JBPCPI010000171.1:0-3511 GCA_050999295.1 Geodermatophilaceae bacterium
ACCCGACCGCCGTGGGCACGGACGAGTTCGGCGACCACAGCCATGCCCACCCCCGAACCGCCGATGCGCGGACCCCTGCCGCGGAAGAACCGGTCAAAGATGTGCGCGCGATCTTCAGGATCGATGCCGGACCCGTCATCGCTGACCTGCAGCCGAGCCATTCCCTGGGCCCTGTCCAAGGCGACTGTGACCCGTCCCCCTGAGGGCACGAACTTCAAGGCATTGGTGAACAGGTTGGTCAGGATCTGAGTGAGCCGATCGGCATCACCGGTCACGGTGACCGGCGCGAGGTCTGTTTGCAGGGTCAGCCCCGCGCTGGTGAACCGGTCCAGCATGGCGGCCGCGGTGGTCGCGACGACGTCGGCCAGGGGCACCGGCCGCAGGTCTAGCTGAAAGGCCGCGGCGTCTGCGGAGGTCATCGTCTCCAGATCGCCGACCAGACGGCCGAGGCGAACAGTCTCTTCGTGCAAAGACGCCAGGACCGCGGGGGTCGGCTCGGCCAGGCCGTCCTGGACGGCCTCGATCTGGCTGCGCAGGATCGCCAGTGGGGTCCGTAGTTCATGGGCCACATCGGCGGCGAAGGAGCGCCGTACCTGATCCTCGCGCTCGACAGCGTCGGCCATGCTGTTGACCGCGGTCGCCAACTGACCGACCTCATCATCCCGGGCGAACTCGGCCCGAAAGGACCGGTCGCCGGCGGCAAGTCCGCGGGCGGCAACTGTCAACTGGCTGATCGGTTTGGTGGCCCGTCGGGCCAGCAGTGTGCCCGCGACGACGGCAACTAGGCCGGCGAGCGCGACGGCACCGAGCAACAGCTGATTGACCGAGGCCAGGAACTCCTGCTCCCCTGACGGAAGGCCATCCTGGGGTACGGCGACGGTCATCGTGCCCACTTGCCGTCCATCCACCACGACCGGCAACTGCCGAACGTCGCCGAGCGGCTCCAAGCCCATCATCTCCTGGTGCCGCTGGCCCATGGCCGCCCCCATGGCGGAATCGGCAGTGGACCAGATCCGCTGCCCCGCATCGTCGTAGACCGTCACCTTGGCACCGGTCATGATCGCCGCCGGGGCCAGCGTCGAGAGCGCTTGCGCGTCCCACCCGTCGGCGTCTACGTAGCTTGCCGTCACCACGGCAAGCAGCTGATCTTCGCGTTCTTGCTGTTGTTGGGACACGAAACTGTCGAAGCGGCTCTGGAAGGCCAGATTGACCAGCAGCGCGGCCAGTAGCGCGCCTCCTATTCCGGTCAGGGCGAGGGTGAGGGCTAGGCGCGTGCCGAACGAGCGGCGCAACAGTGCCGGGGGTCTAGGCATCGCGTTCGACCCCCAGTTTGTACCCGACGCCGGTCACGGTGAGCACGAACACCGGACTTCTCGGATCGTCATCGAGTTTGCGGCGGAGATTTTTCACGTGCGCGTCAACAGTTCGCTCGTAGGCCTCAAACCTGTTGCCCTGCAACCGTTCCAGCAACTCCGATCGTGACCACACCCGCCCCGGACGGCCTGCCAGGACCGCCAAGAGATCGAACTCGCTGCGGGTCAACGCCACCCGCTGGCCGCTGGCGGTCACCTCCCGCCGCTCGTCATCGACGGTCAAAACTCCGTCGCCGTACGACCGTGCAGTTGACTCTTGCAACGACTTGTACGAGCGACGCAGGACCGCCTCCACCCGGGCGACTAGCTCACGCGGGCTGAACGGCTTGACCAGGTAGTCATCAGCCCCCGCGCGCAGCCCCGCAACGCGGTCGGGTTCGGTCGCCCGGGCGGTGAGGATCACGACCGGTACCTCCTCGCGGGCGAGCACGCGCAGCACGTCCTCACCGGGCACGTCCGGCAAGCCCAGGTCAAGAATGACCAAGTCGAGAACATCCCGATCGACGATCGCCAGTGCAGCGTGTCCACTGTCGGCCTCCACGACCGAGTACCCGTCGCGCTCCAGGTAGAGGCGA
Organism: Geodermatophilaceae bacterium; assembly: GCA_050999295.1. Taxonomy (GTDB): domain Bacteria; phylum Actinomycetota; class Actinomycetes; order Mycobacteriales; family Geodermatophilaceae; genus JACCQS01. Next base: position 1,949 of record JBPCPI010000171.1, read on the forward strand.
ATCAGCTCTCGCAGCTTCCGCTCGTCATCGACCACCAGGATCGTGCCGGCGCTGCTCAGATCCTCACGTCCCTCACGCCGCCTACTATCCTCTCTAGCAAGCACCGCTGCCGGAGGGATGAGAGTGCGCCGACTGGGAGAACTCGAGGCGGCGATCATGGACCGGCTCTGGAGGTGGCGGCGCTCGGCCACGGTGCGCGAGGTTCTCGATGATCTGCGCAAGACCCGCGCCATCGCCTACACCACGGTGATGACCGTGATGGACACCCTGCACCGCAAGGAACTCCTGCGCCGCGAAATCGATGGACGGGCTTATCGGTACGAGGCCGTGCTGTCCCGGGAAGAACACAGCGCTCAGTTGATGCAGGCAGTGCTTGCCGATAGCACCGACCGCACCGCGACGCTGGTCAGCTTCTTCGAGCAAATGAGCCCGATCGAAGCCAACAACCTCCGCAAGGCGTTGGACGATGCGGTTGCCAAACGCAAGAAGTCACCACAGGTTGACCGGGAATGACGGTCGCCCTTGCTCTGCTCGGCTATGCGCTCCTGCTGAGCACGGTAGGAGCCAACGCGCTGAACCGGGCAGACTGGGTGGACCGCGCCCCGCGGTTGGGGATCGCCGCTTGGCAGGCGCTGTCGGCCTCAGTGATTCTCGCAATCGTCTTGGGCGGCATCGCGCTGATGATCCCAACCGGTTCCCTCGGGCAGAGTCTGGCCGAACTCCTGGATGCATGCGGCGCGGCGATCCGGGCGCAGTACGACAATCCCGGTGGCAATATCGGCAGCACGATCGGCGGCCTGCTCGCCCTTGGAATCGTGGGCCGGGCGACGTTCTGCCTCGCGCGCGAGGTGGTGGTCGCCGCCCGTTCTCGACGCCGACAGCTCGACACGCTGGCGTTGATCGGGCGTCAGGCCCCCGATCTCGACGCCCTCATCGTCGATCACGACAGCCCCGCCGCGTACTGCCTTCCCGGACGCGACCGCCAGATCGTGCTGACCAGCGCCGCAGTGTCAGCCCTGACTGCCGACCAGCTGCAGGCAGTCCTGGCCCACGAACGCGCCCACCTTCGCGGTCGTCACCACCTGGTTCTCGCGGGAGCACAAGGAATGCAGCGGGCGTTCCCCTTCGTCCTGTGCTTTCGCCACGCTCGGCGTAACGTTGGCCGCCTGGTCGAGATGCTCGCTGATGACCAGGCGGGCCGGCGCTGCCCCAGGCTGACGATCGCCGCGGCGCTGGTGGCACTAGCTGCGAGTTCTGTCCCCCCGGCCGCCTTGTCGGCGGGCGGGCCCACCGCTCTAGCGCGAGTGCAGCGACTGGCCGCTCCGGCTCAGCCCTTGGGTCTGATCCGCACGACGATCGGTGGTCTCCTCGTTCTCGCCGCCTTTGCGGTCCCCTTCGCCGTCTCGGCAGTCCCTGCCCTAGCGGCGGCCAGCGCAAACTACTGCCCGGTCGAGTTCCCCGCGAGCTAGAGCTACAGCGACGAAGTCCCGAGACCCGTTGCGGCCAGCCAGGCGCGCATCCAGATCATCAATCCGTCCCAGAGTCCGGTGAGGAGGAGGACCC
>JBPCPI010000176.1:0-35280 GCA_050999295.1 Geodermatophilaceae bacterium
GTGACCTCGTGGCTGCGCGGCTTCAGGGTGTTGGTCAACTGGTCTGTCGTCGGTGACTCGATAGTCGTGCTCACGTCTGCGGACTCTAGGCGAGTGCGCAACCCCAGCTCTGCCAGGTAGCGCCGGCATCGCCCCGCCCAGCACCCGCCGACCCGGTGGCAGCATGGGTCTCGATGAGCCAGACGGTGGTACGCCTGCAGATGAGCCGGATCTCGCTGGTCCCCGCTGCGCTAGCGGTGGTGTGCGCCCTCCCGCTGGCCACCGCGAGTCCGTGGCTGCTGTCCGTGCTCATGCTTCCGGCCGGGTGGATCTGCTACGTCCTGCGCAGCGGCGTTGATGTCGACGAGGAGGGCTTGATCGTGCGGGCACTGTTCGGATCGGCACGGATCCCGTGGACACGCATCACCGGAGTGTTGATCGGCAAGGGTCAGTCGATCTCGGTCGCGACCGTGAAAGGCGGCGCCGTACGGCTGCCGAACCTGCGGGTACGGGACCTGTCACGGCTCTACGAGGCGACCGGAGGCCGCCTTGGCCTGAGCGACAACGACGACGCCAGCTGAGAGCCATGGAGCCCACGAGACCGACGGCGTTCGGGTGCTTCCTGTTGCTGCAGAGCCCGTTGTGCGGTCCACGTACCGTGTCGCCGCTTGCGGAGGCTCTGAGGCGGCTCGGCCATGAAGCTGCTGCACCAGATCTGAGTAGCGCAGTCTCACAAAGCGGGCTGTCCACGACGACGCTGAAAACCCTTGTTGCCCATGCTGCTGCGGATATGGAACATCATGGGCCGTTCATCCTTGCCGGGCATTCGGGTGCCGGCGTCTACCTGCCCATCCTGGCGACGGACGTTGAATCGGCCGGTCATGTGCTCCTCGATGCGGTCGTGCCGCCGATGGCGGGATCCTTCATGCCGTCAGCGGACTTCCGATCCGAACTCGACCGCCTCGTGGACCCGACCGACACCTCCCCCCTTGGCCGCGGTGGTGGGGCGACAACGTCATGGCCGAGCTGGTTCCGGACCCCGACTTGCGCGCCGCGATAGGTCGCGAGTGCTCTCGGCTGCCGATCAGCTTCTACGACAGCGTCATCGAGGCGCCACCCGACTGGGCACGGCCGTGGACGGGCTATCTACGGATGAGCGATGGCTACGAGCCGCAGGCGTTGGTCGCCTCCAGTCGTGGCTGGCCGGTCAGCCGTCGAGACGGCGGCCATCTGGACACCGCAACCCGCCCGGACGAGGTCGCCGTCGACCTCCTGCCCCTCGTGGCTCCGGTACTCGGCGTTGCACGCTAGCGGCCGATCAATAGGCGCCGTGCACCACGTTCTGCAATGGCTGGCCGGCGAGCATCCGCTCGAGCTGAGCCCGTACGACGGCTAGAGCCTTCGCGCCCGCGAAAGGGACGCTGCCGGCTGTGTGCGGGGTCAGCAACAGGTTCGGCGCCGACCACAACGGGTGGCCCACGGGCAGCGGCTCCGGATCGGTCACGTCCAAGGCAGCATGTAGTCGCCTGCGGGTGAGTTCGCTGAGCAGCGCCTCAGTGTCGACGACAGGGCCACGAGCCGCATTGATCAGCAGGGACCCGTCGGGCATCGCGGCGAGGAACTCGGAGTCGACCATGCCGCGAGTCTCGGGTGTCGTGGGGACGAGGAGTACGACGATCTCGTGCCGGGGCAGAAGGTCGGGCAGCTCCTGCACGGCTGACACGCCCTCGCGCGCGGAACGGGCCACGTAGCTCACCTCGACGTCGAACCCGGCCAACCGGCGACCCAGCACCGCCCCGATGTCTCCTGCGCCGACGATCAGGACGCGGCGCCCGGCCAGTTCGTCGTTCCACGGGTTGTCCCATTCCCCCCGCGCTTGCGCTGCGAGAAAGCGCGGGAACTGCCGGATCGAGGCCAGCATCGCGGCAACGATCCATTCCGCGGTGGCACCGCTGTGGGCGCCTCGGGCGTTGCACAGGATCACCCCATCCGGGACGTAATCGACGAACTGCTCTGCGCCGGCGCTGACGAGTTGGATCAGCTCGAGGTCAGGAAGCTGGGCGATGACCCCGGCGACATCCAGGCTGGCGAGAAAGGGCGGCACCCAGACCGTCGAGGCGCGCGCGTCATCAGTGACCTCTCCCCGTCCGTCGTGCACGTGGCAGGCCACGCCGGGGAGTGCACCGAGCTGCTGTGCGGCGTGCTCATCGGGCAGCAGGACGTGGAGAGTCACGAGGCCCAACCTAGGCCCGGAAGACTCGGCTCTCACTTCACACGGCCGCAACGGGGTGGCTCCTTAGGCTACTGGAGTGAACCGTTTGCGATGGCGCGCTCAGCGCGCCTGCCCGCGGCGGGGATCGGCCAGGCGAGCCCTGCCCGCCGCGGTATTGGGAATCCTGCTGCTTGCCGGCTGTTCGCAGGGTTACTCGCCTGCGGGAGCATGGGTGGTCAAACCCGAGGGACCGCCGCCGGTCGTTGCGCCACCGCAGGATCCGGGTACGGGGCAGCCAGGCGAACCGGCACCGGGTCCTGAGGGAGAGGATTCCAGCGTCATCGCCAGTGGGCTGTCCGTACCCACTGGACTTGCCCTGCTCGCCGACGGCAGCGCCCTGGTCGGTGAACGCACAACCGGGCGCATCCTGCAGGTCTTTCCGGACGCATCACCGCCGGTCGAAGTGATGGTCGTACCCGGCCTGGACGTGACCGGCGACGGTGGGCTGCTGGGCCTCGCGGTGTCGCCGACCTTCGACCAGGACCGCCTGATCTATGCCTACATCACGACGCCGGAAGACAACCGGGTCGTGAAGTTCCCGGTCGGTGGATCACCCAACGCGGTCCTCACGGACATCCCGAAGGGGGCGACCCACAACGGCGGCGCTTTGCTCTTCGGGCCGGATGGCGCGCTCTACGTCGGGACCGGCGACACCGGAGTCCCGGACCTGGCCGCCGACGAGCAGAACCTCGCCGGCAAGGTCCTGCGCATCGACATCTTCGGGGAACCAGGCGGGCCGGACGCGATCTACACCAGCGGCCACAGCGATGTCACCGCGCTGTGCCTGAGTCCCGATGGCCAGTTGTTCGGCACCGATCTCATCGACGGTGAGCCCGACGAGCTGAACCTCCTGGTCGAGGACGAGGAGTACGGCTGGCCGCTGACGGGGTCCAGTACCACCCATCCACTCCTCGAGATCGACGTACCGGGCGACGGTCTCGGCGGCTGCGCGCTGGGCGGTGGCTCGATCGCGCTGGCAGCCCTGGACGGCCAGCGCCTCTACACCAGCCAGTTGGACGCGGAGTACGCACCGGTCGGTGAGCTGATGGAGTTTCTGACCGGGATGTACGGCCGCTTGCGCACCCTCCTCATCGACGCCGAAGGCGCCCTCTGGGTGACAACGAACAACCGGGACGGCAGCGGCACCCCGGCCGCGGACGACGACCGTGTGCTGCGCATCCCGGCCCCACCGGTCGGCGGCGGAGGCGGCAAGTCCTGACTCCGCTGACCGAGGCTCAGGCCGCGTAGACGCTGCCCAACCCGGTCCCGATCTGGTCATCTGCACGGCGGCCCGCTGCCGCTCCCGCGACCGCGCTGGTTCCCAGCGCGCTGGTTTGAGCCTGTAGCTGTCTGAGTTTCTCGACGAAGGTTGCGCAGTAGTCCAAGGCCGCGTTCGCCACCGGCATTTCGTTCCAACTGGCCTCGCTCAGGAGCGCCATCTCGGTTTGAAAGGTCGTGAGGATGGCGGCGTACCGCTCGGCCAACGACACCACCTCGCTGCCGGACTGTTCTGCGGCGGTCGTGTCGACCCCTACTCCGTCCTCGTCACACATGGGGCTGCCTCCCGTAATCTCGCCTATTGCGGACGGTAAACCCATGAACGCCGGCCTTGCTGCGCTCGTCCACAGGCACAGCCGGCACTTCATGGTTGCCGTTGCGGTCTGCGACCGGGTCCTCCAAGGCTGTGGATGACGCCTGCGTCAGCTCCTCGTTAGTCCTAGCGTTTGCGCCGTACCGAGTCTCCAACAGGACGGCGACGATGCCCTACACGGACTTCGACCCCACAGACACACGTGCCCGGCCTGCTGAGATACGCCGCAGTGCGGAGGGACTCGAGTCGATCAGCGGCGACTTGCTCGGGCACGGAGACAATGTCGGCTCCGTGTTGAGCCAGATGGCGCTGTCTTTCTCCGAGGTCATCGCTTCGGCGATTGCAGCCCAGATCGGCGACAACATGGCCGCGTTGGAGGCGGCGGTAGAGGTGACCCAGTACGGGTACGGAGTCGGCGCCAGTTGGGCCGCAGATGTCGAAGCGTTCAAGGCCGCCAGGGATGAGTTGATTGCCCGCTGGGAGCTCGCTGAGATCGAAAACTTCGGCGTGCCGACCCCGTTGAATCTCTGGCCTCCCCCCGAACCAGCAGAGGCCGAGCGACTGCGTCTGGAGAACCGGGTGGCAGTGGACGATGCCCGAAGTGTGGCCCTGAACAGCTTCATCCTCGAAGGCCATGCACTCTGGGAGAGCTTTCAGGACAAAGTGGCGGAGAAGGCACGCATGTTCGGTGAGGGACCCACTGCGGAGAATCTCGCGCTCGTTGCGTCCTATCTCGGTTGGGGCGCCATGACACTCTGGCCAGAGAGCGCGCCAGCTCCGGTATCCGCGGCCGAAGGCGTCACTGCGGGGACGACCGTCGTTGGCGGGCTCGACGGTGTCATGGGCCCGCAAGCAGTAGCGGACGCCCTTGCCGATGTTGCCGCCATCATTCGGCGGGCGGAGTCGGGGCAAGAACTCACGCCCGCCGAGATCGATTTCCTGGCCGCCTTCTACGAAACCGTGGGTGAGCGGGTCACCGAATTGCCGGACTACCTGGCTCGGACGTCATTCACGGTCACGACCAGTGCGCCGAGCTCCCGGACCGACGACGACAGCCCTCCTACCTATTCCGCCCACACCGTGGACGGACTCGATCCTGCACTCGTGGGAGCACTGACCGCCGCTTCGGCGAACGGCCTCCTCGTCCTGTCCCGCAATGGCCCCGGTGGCGGCGGATACAGCCGGCTACCAACCTGGGTTCGCAACAGCGTGGATGACGAGATAGTCCCGTCAACTTTGCCTACGCCCCAAACCGCCGGCGCCTTCGAGTCGCTCATGGAGCTGGGCGAGCTCATGGAGTTCTCTACCGTCGAGGCGGGTGATGGCCTCTCCCGAGAGATGGCGGATGCTCTGAATCGCATGTTCGCCGCTGTCGACGGCCTTGAGTCGCTGGGGGCTGAAGGCACGCCGACGTGGGGTGAGCAGGTAGACGCAACCGGCCAGTCCTTCCTCGACGTCATCGCTCGCAACGACGGCGCATGCTTTGACATCGTGACGGGATCGCAAATGCCTGACGGATACGACGCGGCCCGGTTCTTCGGCAACATGTACTCCTTCGATTGGTCAGATGACGGAGCCGCCGCGGCAAGTCTGACCGACTTCATTCCCGTTTGGGCAGTGAGTGACGATCCAGTCGAGCAAGGGCGCGCTCAGGCTGCCATGCTCGACTTGGTGCAGATCGTGACTGGCGACGAAGGCTTCGAATTGCTCATGGATGGAGTCGGCACCTCCGGTGTGGCGGCGGAATCAGCTGTAGGCCAAGTCAATCCAGCGGTCACCCAAGGCTTTGTCGCCGCTATCGCACCGTTCATGGACCAATTCGCAGCAGAGCAGGTCAACAATCTCGATCCCAATGCCGTTCCCAAGAGCCTCCGCGACTTGCCCTTCGACACCAGGGTGCGGTTCATGACTTTGATCGGAACCGATCCGGCCTCCGCGACGGCATTGGCTGGCCTCGCCTACGCCTACGAACAGCAGGAACTCTACGAATACGCGGTGTCGGGCAGCACCGAGGTGAACGGAGGCAATGTCGGTCGAATCCGAGGAATCGTGGACGCTGGCCTGTTCAATGCTGAGGTTGATGCGGGCGCGGATCAGGAAGAAGCCGAGGCCGCGGCCGCGCGTTCACGCCAGGTGGGTGCCGATATCGCTCAGGGCCTCCTCGGTGCGATCCCTGTCCCCGGCGTCGCCGGCTTGGTCGACACCGTTTTCGCTATCTTCAACGCGGAGAGCATCGAGCAAGGGTCAACCGAGAGCGCTACGCCGTCCCCGGGCAGGACCGAAGCGGAACGGCGCTACGACACCGCTGCCGGTGTCATGACCGCCTTGGTCGCCACTGGGCAGCTCCCCCCGTCGGCCATGCCCACTCCCTTCGTAGGACCGGCGTCAGCTCAGGATCAGCCCTCGACAGAAGATTTCACCCAGGCGCTCGTGGACGCCGCGGCAGCGGCGGGCTACGACCTGAATCTCATCCTCAGTCGGATCGAATCTGCCTACTCGGACCCAGACCTGGTTGACGAGCGGGAAGACTAGTCACGCCGTTCGCATGCGGGTCCGCTGTACCGACCCGCGCCGCTGGGCTACAGGTCGATGCCTAGGCGTTGGGCGATCATTGCCTTGACCGACGCGGCGTCGGCCTGACCGCGAGTGGCCTTCATGACCGATCCCAGCAGCACCCCCACCGCAGCGACCTTGCCGCTCCGGATCTTGGCGACGACGTCTGGATTCTCCGCAATCGCGGTGTCCACGGCCACATCCAGGGCACCGGTGTCGCTCACGACAGCCAGGCCGCGGGCCGCGACGACGGCTTCGGGCTCCCCCTCCCCGGCCAGCACCCCGTCGAGGACCTGGCGCGCTAGCCGGTCGTTGATCTTCCCGTCGGCCACCAACCGGGCCAACCTGGCCACCTGCTCGGGCGTGATCGCCAATTGGGACAACTCGACGTCCTCGGCATTGGCGCGTCGGGCGAGATCGCCGAGCCACCACTTGCGCGCATCTGCCGACGAGGCACCCGCAGCAACCGTCTCAACGAAGAGGTCCAGGGCGCCAGAGTTGACCAGCCAGGACAGCTCGTCGTCGGACAGACCCAGCTGGGCCTGACGCTTGGCCCGTTGCACCGACGGCGGATCCGGTAGCGCGGAACGTAACTCCTCGACCCAGGCCGGATCGGGCGCCACCGGGACCAAGTCGGGCTCGGGAAAATAGCGGTAGTCGGTGGCCTCTTCCTTGCTACGACCCGATGTCGTCGTAGCGGTGTCCTCGTGAAAGTGCCTGGTCTCCTGCACAATCCGACCGCCCTGATCGAGTACCTGGGCCTGCCGGACCATCTCCGAGCGCACCGCGCGCTCGACCGACCGCAGCGAGTTGACGTTCTTGGTCTCGGTCCTGGTACCCCACTCCCCCGCCCCCTTGGGAGTCAATGACGTGTTCACGTCGCAGCGCATCGAGCCCTGCTCCATCCGTACGTCGGAGACCTTGAGCCCGCGCAGCAACTCCCGCAGTTCGGTGACATACAAGCGCGCCACCACAGGTGCCAGCGCTCCCGTGCCGGGGATCGGCTTCGTCACGATCTCCACGAGTGGGATACCAGCCCGGTTGTAATCGACCAGGGAGTGGTCGGCGCCGTGGATCCGGCCGGTTGCCCCCCCGACGTGCAAGCTCTTGCCGGTGTCCTCCTCGAGGTGTACCCGCTCGATCTCGACCCGGAACGGTTCTCCGTCGACGGTTAGATCGAGGAACCCGTCGGTGCACAGCGGCTCGTCGTACTGGCTGATCTGGAAGTCCTTGGGCATGTCCGGGTAGAAGTAGTTCTTTCGGGCGAAGCGGCACCAGGACGCGATCGTGGTGTTCAGCGCGAGCCCGATCCGGATGGTGGACTCGATGGATTTCACGTTCACGACCGGAAGCGAGCCGGGAAGGCCGAGGCAGACCGGGCAGGTCTGGGTGTTGGGCTCAGCCCCGAACTCGGTCGCGCACCCGCAGAACATCTTGGACAACGTGCCGAGTTCGACGTGGGTCTCCAAGCCGATCACTGGGTCGTAGCGAGTTACGACATCGTCGACAGTGCGATGTGTGGTGGCGGTCATATCGCCTCCATCGAGGCACTGCTGCGGTCTGCGGCGCGGCAGCTCAGATCGGCGGACCCTTGACGAACAGGGCCCAGAGCCAGAACGCCGCCCACACGGTGTAGACGGTGAACAGAATCCGGAAGGCCCCGTCGATCCCCCACAGCAAGCCGGTGATCGAGAGCAGCACCATCATTAGCCCACCACCGATCATTCGCTGAACGAAGAGTTCTCGCGAGTTCAGCAGTTCGGACTCGACTGGCGTTCCCGCCGGCTGTTCTGACACCGGCGGTGGTGGCGACGGATCCGGTGGCGGTGGGTATGGGACGGCGCCGGGATAGACCCCAGTCCACGGTGCGGTCACGCCAATCCCTCCTCCGCGCTGTCTCGACGTTGGAACGAGGATCGCACAGTCTCACGCAACTAGGCGAGTTCGGCTTCTGCATGAGGGTTGACCTGATGGCCGGTGTGGGTGTCATCGGAGCGGGATCTCCTGCAGCAATGGATGTCCGCGGCGGGAGTCGAGTGCTGACTCGACGGCTGCGGCCACGCGATAGCAACGATCGTCGGCCAACGCGGGAGCCATGACTTGCAGCCCGACCGGCAACCCGTCGGACAGGCCCGATGGCACCGAAATGGCCGGTGTCCCAGCCAGGCTGGCTGGCAGCGTGCACAGATCGGCGGCATACATCGCGAGCGGGTCGTCGGTGCGCGCCCCCAGCGGGAAGGCGACGGTCGGCGTGCTCGGAGAAACCAGAACGTCGGCGTGCTCGAAAGCGGCGGCGAAGTCCCGGCTGATCAGCGTACGGACCTTCTGCGCCTGCCCGTAGTAAGCCTCGTAGTAGCCGCTGGATAGCGCGTACGTCCCGATCATTATGCGGCGCTTGACCTCCGCGCCGAATCCCGCCTGACGCGTTAGCGCCATCACCTCATCGAGGCCGCGGTTCCCATCGTCTCCCACGCGCAGGCCGTACCGGACGGCGTCGAACCGGGCCAGGTTGGAGGACGCCTCACTGGGTGCGATCAGGTAGTAGGCGGCCAGGGCATACCCGAAATGGGGGCAGGACACCTCTACGGCCTCGGCACCCATCTCGGCTAGTAGCTGCACGGCATCGCCGACGCTGGACAGGACCCCCGGTTCGTATCCGTCGGCGAAGCCCGGGCCACCGAGTTCGCGGACGACTCCTACCCGCAGCCCCCGTAGATCACCATCCGAACCTGCCCGCGCCGCGGCGACCACGGGTGGAACCGGCGCCGGGATCGAGGTCGAGTCGGCCGGGTCGTGCCCGGCGATCGCCTCATGCAGCAGCGCAGTGTCCAGCACCGTACGGCCGAGGGGTCCGGCCTGATCCAGGCTCGAGGAGAATGCGATCAGTCCGTAGCGGCTGACCCCGCCATAGGTCGGCTTGTGCCCGACCAGGCCGGTCACGGCAGCGGGTTGCCGGATCGAGCCGCCGGTGTCGGTGCCGATACCCAGTGCTGCCAGGCCGCCGGCCACCGCCGCGCTGGAGCCGCCCGAGGACCCGCCGGGGATCCGTTCGAGATCCCAGGGATTGTGCGAGGGACCGAAGCCGGAGTTCTCGGTGGAGGAGCCCATCGCGAACTCGTCCATGTTGGTCTTTCCGAGAATGACGATCCCGGCGGCCTTGATCCGCGTCGTGATCGTCGCGTCGTACGGCGGGATCCAGCCGGCCAGGATCTTGGACCCGCTGGTGGTCTCGACACCCTTGGTGACCACGACATCCTTCAGCGCCAGCGGGACTCCGGCCAGCGGCCCCAGTGCCTTCCCGGCCGCGCGCCGGTCGTCGACGGCCCTGGCCGAGGCCAGCGCGCCGTCGGCGTCGACCCGCAGAAAGGCGTGCAGCGCACCATCGTCGGAGGCGATCCGATCCAGGTACGCCCGGGTCACCTCGACGGCACTTGCCTCGCCAGAGGCGATCAGGGCAGCGAGCTGTCCGGCCGTACGAGCGGTCAGCGTGACGCTCTTCATTTCTCCTCCGCGGCGAAGAGTGCGTCGTCGGTGTTCATTTCTCCTCCGCGGAGAAGAGTGCGTCGTCGGTGGCCGTCATGCCGGCTCGCTCAGGATCCGGGGGACTCGGAACCGTCCGCCCTCGGCCGCGGGGGCCGCGGCGAGAACGTCCTCAGGAAGCAGGGACGGGACGAGCTCGTCCGGACGGGTGATATTGGTCAGCGGCACAGCATGCGTCGTCGGTGGGATGTCATCAGCGGCGACGTCGGCAACGTGGGCCACCGAGGCGAGGATGACATCGAGCTGACCGACGAAGATGTCTAGTTCCTCCTCGGTGACCGCCAGCCGCGCCAGGTGTGCGAGGTGCGCCACGTCTTCGCGGGAGATGGCGGTCATGCGGAAGCGGCCATGCAGAAACGAACTCCTCAAGTCGCGGAGGGAGATGACCTGCCCCGAATTAGGTTTGCGGCGGCCCTGACTGGTCGAGTTTATGAGAAGCCGTCTCGCACCGCCGACGCGGTACTGCCGGTCACGGCCTGACCGGCTCACGTCGACTCACAACACAGCCGAAACATCCGTCTGGCACTGTGGCGGCTGCACCAGTGACCGCTGCCCGCACTCATCAAACGTCGACATCAGCTGAGGGATCGCCAGGGCCATGTCCTATCTCCTGCGCGTCGTAGTCCCGGATCGCCCCGGGATGCTCGGTGCGCTCGCGGTCTCTCTCGGCGGGTCCGGTGCGGACATCGTCAGCATCGACGTCGTCCAACGCTCGGACGGCGAAGCGATCGACGACATCGTCGTCGAGTTGCCCCCGGGCGGGCTCCCCGACGGACTGATCACGGCCGCCCGATCCGTCGAGGGCGTGTCGGTGGAGTCGGTTCGGCCGTTCTCCGGAACGCTGGACACCCATCGCGAGCTGGCCCTCGTCGAAGCATTGGCCGGATCCGGAAGCGGTGTCGCCCAGCTGCTTGCCGACGAGCTCCCCCGCATCTTTCGGGCGAGTTGGTCCCTGCTCGTCGGCTGCCCTCCGCCGTACGAGGGCACCTCGACGGTCATCGCCGCCAGCGCGGCCGCCCCGGAGATCGTGGCTGAAGAGGTGGAGAAGTTCCCGTGGTGCCCGATGACGTCGCCGACCCTGCTCGATCCGGAGGCCGACGGCGTACCGCCGGTCTTCGCCCTGCTCGGCACGGAACTGATGGGCGCACCCATGGGTAATGCCCGCCAGGTGGTCCTGGTGGGCCGTGGCGGCGGGCCTGCGTTCCTGCGTTCGGAACTACTCCGGCTGGCTCACCTGGTCGGCATCGCGGCCACCGTGGCAGCCATCGACACCTGAGCGCGTCCAGGCTCAGGCCGAGCCGACGGAGGCGACCTCGGCAGCGGCCTGAATGCCCTGATCGAGCAGGACCTGGAAGCCCGCTTCGTCCAGGATCGGGACCTTGAGCGCGATCGCCTTGTCGTACTTCGATCCGCCCGGATTGTCCCCGGCGATGACGAAGTCCGTCTTCTTGGACACCGAGCCGGTGACCTTCCCGCCTCGTGCCTGCACGGCCTCTGTCGCCGAATCCCGGCTGTAGTTGGCCAAGGACCCGGTAACCACGACGGTCACCCCATCCAGAGGTCGAGGACCCTCGTCGCTGCGTTCCTCGGCCAGCGCTACGCCAGCCGCCCGCCACTTCTCGACGAGGTCGCGGTGCCAGTCGACGGCGAACCATTCTACGACCGCTTGTGCGATGGTCGGGCCGACTCCCTCCGCAGCGGCCAACTGTTCCTGCGAAGCCGCGGCGATGGCATCGATCGAGCCGAACTCCCGCGCGAGGGCCTGTGCCGCGGTCGGCCCCGCGTGCCGGATCGAGAGTCCAACCAGCACTCGCCACAGCGGCTGGTTCTTCGCGGTGTCGAGGTTGGCCAGCAACTTGGCGCCGTTGGCCGACAACGTGCCGTCTTTCTTGGTGAACAGCGGGCAGCGGATCAACTGCTCCTCGTCCAGGGAGAAGATGTCGCCCTCGTCGTGGACCAGTCCGGCGTCGAGCAGGGCAATAGCTGCCTCGTACCCGAGCACCTCGATGTCGAACGCGCCGCGCCCGGCCACATGGAAGATCCGCTCCCGCAACTGCGCCGGGCAGGAGCGAGCATTCGGGCATCGGATGTCTGCGTCACCCTCCTTCTGCGGTGCCAATCTCGTGCCGCACTCAGGACACACCGTCGGCATCTCGAAGACACGCTCGGAGCCGTCTCGCAGTGCCACCACTGGGCCGAGGATCTCCGGGATGACATCGCCTGCCTTGCGCAGAACCACGGTGTCGCCGATCAGCACGCCCTTGCGGGTCACCTCGGAGGCGTTGTGCAGGGTGGCCATGCTCACCGTGGAGCCGGCGACCAGCACCGGTTCCATGACGCCGTACGGCGTGACCCGTCCCGTCCTGCCCACGTTGACCCGGATGTCGAGCAGCTTGGTGTTGACCTCCTCGGGTGGGTACTTGAATGCGATCGCCCACCGCGGAGCGCGGCTGGTCGATCCCAGCCGGCGCTGCAGATCGATCTGGTCGATTTTGATCACGACGCCGTCGATCTCGTGCTCGACGCTGTGCCGATCCTTCTCGTAGCGCTTGATGTAGTCCTGCACCCCGGCCAGGTCATCGAAGATGTCGTAGCGCTCGCTCGTCGGTAGGCCCCAGGCTTTGAGCACCTCGTAGGACTCCGACTGCCGGCCGAACTCGAACCCGCGCCGCGCCCCGACGCCATGCAAGAGCAAGCGCAGGGGCCGGCTCGCGGTGATCTTCGGATCCTTCTGCCGCAGCGAGCCAGCCGCTGCGTTACGGGGGTTCGCGAACGGCGCCTTTCCGCCTGCGACCAGGCTCTCGTTGAGCTGGCGGAAGCCCTCGACCGGGAAATAGACCTCGCCGCGTACCTCTATCAGTTCGGGGATGTCCTCCCCGGTCAGTGTGCTCGGGACGTTGTCCAGGGTCTTCACATTGGCGGTGACGTCCTCGCCGGTCCGGCCGTCCCCTCGGGTCGCGGCCCGGATCAGGCGCCCGTTCTGATAGACCAGGGCGATCGCCAGTCCGTCGATCTTCAGCTCGCACAGGTAGGTCGGATCCGTCGCTCCCTCGCGCTCGGCTCGGGCGGCCCAGGAGCCGAGTTCGGCGTCAGTGAACGCGTTGTCCAGGCTCTGCATCCGTTCCAGGTGGTCGACGGGAGTGAACAGGGTGGAATAGACCGCGCCCACCTTCTGGGTCGGCGAGTCCGGGGTGACCAGGCCTGGATGGGCCTCCTCGAGCGCCCGCAGCTTTGCCATCAGGGCGTCGTACTCACCGTCGCTGATCGTCGGCGCATCGGTCACGTGATAGCGGAACAGATGCTCATCCAGCTCACGAACCAACTCCGCGTGCAACGCGCGGAGTTCTGCCGGTATCTCGGATGCCGTCCCCCCATCCGACGCAGTCACTTCGTCCTGAGGAGTTTCCACGAGCAGACGTTAGCGACCGCACACGACGATCTGACGACGACGATTGACTTTCCCGTTGCGCATCATGCTTGTCCGGTTGTTCCGGCTATACGTATCCCATTGGGAGCTGACCATTAGTAGCTGTGACGAGTGTTTCCCATGAGGCGCCTGGGGTTGCCGCTTCGGAGCTTGTCTGGCTACCCTTTCCTGGGAACGAGGCAGACCCTCGTTGTGCCCGCACCTGGGCGGCCACGGTGCTCGTTTCGTGCAATGTTGCTGGGTGGGATTCACAGTGGAGATCACCATGGGCCGCAAGCCCCCTGCCCGAGCCTGCGGCGAGTTCCGGCTCGATCTGATACTCGGCGCCACGCCGTTTCGCCCACGCTGATGACCCGTCACCGTGAGCTCACCGCGTACCAGTACGCCCAGGACCGAAAGGCCCTCCTGGGAGTCGTTGTCTTGATCTTGTTACTGTTCTTACTCGACCGCTGCGCCTTCGACCCCGACCGCGACGGGATCGCGCTTGCCGAGATGGCCGCCCTCGGAACAGCCTCGACATCGTCGACGTCCCCGTCGACCGAGTCTCCGCCCGCGGATCCGGGATCCGATGGGACACTCACCGCCGGTGGCACGTCACTGCTACCGCTATCTGAGGCGGCGGCGGCCGACGGCAGCCTCGCCGGGTACGTGGGAGAGCCAGCGCTCGGATCGGAAGTGACCGTATGGTCCGTTCCGGCCGACGAGGGGTTCTGGGTCGGTATCAGTGACACCGACCGGGTCTGGGTTCAGCTGATCGGCTCGGGCGAGTCCCCGTACGCGGTACGCGCGGGCGACACCGTGTCCTTCGACGGCGTAGTCGTGGCTCACGGTGCCGACTTCCCTAGCCGAGTCGGCGTCGGGACAGACGAGGGCGCCAACCTGCTCGCTGCTCAGGGCGCGCATATCGAGGTCCAGATGGACCAGCTCATCCTTCGCAAGTAGGGGGCCCGGGGTTGGTTGTCAGTCGGCGGCAAGTTGGCGGCCGGCAGCCTGCAGGTGGGTCATACCCGCCAGCGCATAGGCCGGACTCGCTCCGGCCAGCCCGCAGGACGGCGTCAGCGTGACGATGCCCGGGAGGTTCTCCGGGTCGAACCCCAGCCGGCGCCACCACGACCGCAGCCGATCCGCAGTCTCCAGCGGCGTGGGGAGAGTCGTATCGGTGCCCGGCACTACACCGAGCAGGAGAGCCGTCCCAGTCTCGATTGCCACGCCCAACTCGTCCTGATCAAGGGTCAGGTTGAGGTCGAGGCTGAGCGCGTCCGGCCCCGTCCGGCGGAGCAGTTCGATCGGGGTGTCGCTCGCGCAGCAGTGCACGATCGTCGGCGACTGCCCCGCAGCCCCCAGTACGGTCCTGAGCGCGGCCTCGACGACTGGTTCCTCGATCGCCTGGAGCCGGCCGAAACCACTGGCCGTCTGCACGCCGCCTCGCAACACGGCAGGCAGGCTGGGTTCGTCCAGCGCAACGACCAGGTCGGCGTGCGGCATCGCTCGGGTGACCTCGCCCAGGTGCTCGGCCAGACCAGCGGCCAGCGACTCAGTGATGTCCCTAGTCGCCCCTGGATCGGCCACTGCCTTGTCGCCGCGGTGCAGTTCGACTCCAGCGGCAAGAGTCCACGGACCGGCGAGCTGGATCTTGAACCAGCCCTGGTAGTCCCCAGCCTCCTGGGCGAGGGCTTCGAGGTCGCGCGCCCAGAGGTCCCGCGTCCGGCGCAGGTCCATGCCTGGCCGTGATACGAACCGCCAGCCACTGGGCTGTAGATCCACGGGCAGGTCGAGCAAGAGCCCCGCACCCCGGCCGATGAGGTCCGCGCCCGGCCCACGCGCCGGGAGTTCGGGCAGATGCGGCCCGTCCGGGAGTGCGTCCAGCACCTGCCGGACAGCGGCGACCGGGTCAGTCCCTGGAAGGGATCCGATCCCGGTCGCCGGTGGCCAGCCGGGTCGAGTTGAGTCCGGTTTCACGTACGCGATGCGCCGGTCAGCACCCGATTGGCTGACTCGATCCGGGCGGCCCCGAGGACGACGTCGGCCCCGGGTCCGCCGTAGAACACCGCGGTCTGGCCCGCGGCGATTCCCCGCTGATGGTGGTGCAGGTTGACCTCGGTGTGCGTCGGATGCGCCGTGACCGTCGCTGGGCTGGTCATGCCGTGCGCGCGAAGTTGCACCGTGCACTCGAAGGACTCCCCCGGCGCGACATCGGCGTGCCAGACCGGCATCCCGGTCCGGATGAAGCCGATCTCCAATGCTTCGCCGGGACCGACGCGGACGGTGTTGTCGGCGACTGACAGGGACAGCACGTAGCGCGGTTTCCCGTCGGCAGCCGGGACGCCGAGACTGAGTCCACGTCGCTGCCCGACCGTGAAGCCGTGCGCCCCGCCGTGCTGGCCGACCACCGTTCCGGTCTCGTCGACGATGTTGCCCGGCTGGGTTCCCAGGTGCTGGCCGAGGAATCCCCGGGTGTCACCGTCGGCGATGAAGCAGATGTCATGGGAGTCGGGCTTGTTCGCGACCAGGAGTCCGCGGCGGGCCGCCTCCCGGCGTACCTCGTCCTTGGTCATCTCTCCGAGCGGGAACACCGCCAGCCCAAGCTGGCGCTCGGTGAGCGTCGCGAGGACGTAGGACTGGTCCTTGATCTCGTCCACGGACCGACGCAGAACGCCGTGCTCGAGCCGGGCGTGGTGGCCGGTGACGACGCCGTCGAAGCCGAGGGCCACAGCCCGGTCCAGGACCGCCGCGAACTTGATCTGCTCGTTGCATCGCACGCACGGGTTCGGCGTCCGGCCGGCGGCGTACTCGGCCACGAAATCGTCGACGACCTCGGCCCGGAATCGTTCGGCGAGATCCCAGATGTAGAACGGGATCCCGAGGACGTCGGCGACGCGGCGGGCGTCGTTCGCGTCCTCGACGGTGCAACATCCGCGAGATCCGGTCCGCGCGCCATCCGGCGTACTGGCCAGAGCCAGGTGGATACCGGTCACGGCATGCCCGGCCTCGACCATCAGGGCGGCTGCGACCGCCGAGTCGACGCCACCGCTCATCGCGGCGATCACATTCATGCCTGATCCCTGCTCAGCGCGGAATCAGCGGCTGGCGCCGGACAGGCCGGCCCGCCTGGCCCGCTCGACCACTACCGGGATCACTTCGAGCAGGTGATCCACATCGGCGTCGGTGGATGTATGACCGAGTGAGAATCGCAGCGATCCCCGGGCTCGTTCGACGTCTGCACCCATGGCCAGCAGGACATGACTGGGCTGGGAAACACCTGCGCTGCAAGCAGACCCCGTGGAACACTCGATACCTCGTGCGTCCAGCAGCATGAGCAGTGCGTCCCCTTCGCAGCCGGGAAAGGACAGATGCGCGTTGCCGGGCAGCCGGCCCGGTCCATCGCCCACGACCGAGTCCACGGGGGAACCGTTGAGTACGGCGTCCGGGATCTCGGCCTGGATCCCGCGGACAAGTCGGTCCCGGAGCGCAGCGATCCGGGGGGCACGGTCGAGGCGCCCCGCGACGGCAGCATCCACACCAACCGCCAGTCCACGTACCGCCGGTGTGTCGAGGGTTCCCGACCGTACGTCGCGCTCCTGCCCTCCGCCGTGCGCCAGCGGCGTCGCGCTGACGTCCGTGCGCAGCATGAGAACACCAGCACCGTATGGGCCGCCGAGCTTGTGCCCGGTCATCGTGAGGGCGTCGACACCACTGGCCGCCACGTCGACCGGCAACACTCCGACCGCCTGTACCGCGTCGGTGTGCAACGGAATGCCGTACGGCTGGCAGACCTTCGCCAGGCCGGCGATGTCGTTGACCGTGCCGACCTCGTTGTTGGCCCACATGATGCTGACGAGGGCGACGTCGTCGGGATCCTCGGCTATGCAGTCGCCCAGGGCGTCGACGCTGACTCGGCCGTGTGCGTCGGTCGGCAGCCAGCAGACCTGCGCGCCTTCGTGTTTGTGCAGCCATTCGACGGCATCGAGGACGGCGTGGTGTTCGGTCGGGCTGACGATCAGTCGACGGCGGTTGTCGGACTCCCGGCGCGACCAGAAGATCCCTTTCACAGCCAGGTTGTCGCTCTCCGTGCCGCCGGAAGTGAAGATCAGCTCGGAAGGACGTGCCCCGACTGCAGCCGCGATGGCCTCACGGGACTCCTCCACAACGCGCCGGGCCGCCCGACCGGAAGCGTGCAGGGACGAGGCGTTGCCGACCGCAGCGAACTGCTCAGCCATCGCCGAGGCCACCGCGGGCAGCATCGGTGTGGTCGCCGCATGGTCGAGGTAGGTCATGTTGGTGGAAAGCCTAACCGTCGATTCCCCGGATGCCGCGTGCGGAAACGATATGCGGCCGGCCGGCCGCGGGTCAGGCCCTGCGCTTCGTGATCTCCTCGGTCAGTGCGGGCACGATCTGAAAGAGATCGCCCACGACGCCGAAGTCGGCGAGTTCGAAGATCGGTGCCTCGCTGTCCTTGTTGATCGCCACGATCGTCTTCGAGGTCTGCATGCCCGCACGATGCTGGATCGCACCGGAGATACCGACTGCCACATAGAGCTGTGGCGACACGGTCTTACCGGTCTGCCCGACCTGGAACTGGTGCGGGTAGAAGCCGGAGTCCGTCGCCGCGCGAGACGCGCCGACCGCACCACCGAGGGAGTCGGCAAGTCCCTCGATGAGCGCGAAGTTCTCGGCACTACCCACGCCACGGCCACCCGAGACGATGATCGAGGCTTCGGTCAGCTCCGGCCGTCCGCCACTGGCCTCCACGTTGCGCTCGAGGACCTTCACGCGCTTGGCGTCCTCGCTGATCGCGACATCTACCTGGACTTCATCGCCGGCCGAGGGAGCGGGCTCGGGGGCAACTGAGTTCGGACGCAGCGTGTAGATCGGAATGCCTTTGGCGACTTCGGACTTGACGATGACAGCGCCTGCGAAGACCACCTGGGTAGCCGTTCCGTCGGAGTCGACCTCGCTGATGTCGGTGAGCAGCCCACTCCCGATCTTCAGTGCGAGGCGACCGGCGACTTCCTTGCCCTCCTGGGTGCTGGGCAGAAACACCGCGGCCGGTGAATTCTCAGCGACCAGCTTGGCCAGCAGCTCTGCTTTCGGCGCAACCAGGTGAGCGTCAACGTCCTCGGATTCGGCAACATAGATCTTGGCCGCGCCGTACTCGGCCAGCCGGTCCTTGACGGCGGCGGCCGTGCCTGGTGCTCCCGCGGCCACCGCCGATGGCTCACCGAGCACCCGGGCGGCCGTCAGCATCTCCAGCGTGACCTTCTTCAGGCCGATGCCGTCGTCGTTCGCGACGCTTTCCACCAGAACCAGTACTTCAGACATGTCCGCTACTCCCGGCCTCAGACGAACTTCTTCGACGCGAGGAAGTCCGCGAGCTTCGCCGCGCCGTCTCCCTCGTCCTTGATCTGTTCGCCCTCGCCCTTGGGCGGGCGGTTGGCGAACTCGAGGACGGTGCTGGTCGCAGCAGCCAGGCCAACCTCGGACGCCTCGATTCCGAGGTCGGCGAGGGTCAGCGTTGTCACCGGCTTGCTCTTGGCGGCCATGATCCCCTTGAACGACGGGTAACGCGGCTCGTTCATGGTGTCCCAGGTGCTCACGATGGCCGGCGTCTGCGCCTGGATGATCCAGTACCCGCCGTCGGTCTGCCGCTCGACGGTCAACGTGTTGCCATCCACCGTGAGCTTGCGTGCGCCGGACAGGTGGGCCACTCCGAGACGTTCGGCGAGCAGGGCCGGCATCATCGTCAGACCGCCGTCGGTGGACTGTGCGCCAGAGATGACCAGATCCCACGCGACGGTGCCGAGTGCCTTTGCCAACACCGCACTCGTCGCGATCACACATGACCCGTGAACACCGGAATCGCTCACGTGGATCGCCTTGTCCGCCCCCATGGACAGCGCCTTGCGAATGACATCGCTTGCCGAGTCCGGGCCCATGGACAGGATGGTCACCTCACCGCCATGGGCCTCCTTGACCTTGAGCGCCTCTTCGATGGCGTACTCGTCCAGCTCGTTGAGGACGTTGTCAGCCGCGGAGCGCGCCACGGTGTTGTCACTGGGATCGAGCGTGCGCTCGCTGCCAGAGTCGGGTACCTGCTTCACCAGGACGACGATGTCCATGTCCTATGAGCTCCCTGTCCGCATGTGTTCGCGTCGGCTGTCCGGCATGTTTGTTGGGGGGGAAGGTTTGAGCAGTCTGGCAGGCTCATCGATGGTGCGCTCCCGCCCCCGATGTTACTGACGGGTAGCGGTCACGTTTACCGCGGAGGGGGTGAGTCTGGTCACCGCGCACGCGGTCCACGATGAGGTGGGCACCTGCTGTCTCGTCCTGCATACGCACCTGCCGTGGGTAGCCCATGCCGGCGCTTGGCCGGTGGGGGAGGAATGGCTGCACCAGGCGTTTACCTCCTCTTGGCGGCGCGTGGTGGAGGTATGCGAGAGGTTGGCCGACGAAGGTCGCCGCGAGCTTCTGACTCTCGGCATCAGCCCGACTGTCGCGGCCATGCTGGACGACCCGTACTGCCTGACCGAGATCCATCGCTGGACGGGCAATTGGGCGCTGCGGGCTGAGGAACTGGCTGCCAGTCGTGAGCCGAATCTGCGCAGCTTGGGCCGGTTCGAGTACGCCGAGGCGATCGCCTGCCTCGACGCTATCGAGGCCCGCTGGCTACGCGGAGGATCACCGATACTGCGGCGCCTGGCCGATGGCGCCGTTGTGGAACTGCTCGGCGGTCCAGTCGCGCATCCCTTCCTGCCACTGCTCGACGAACGGCTGGTCGCGCACACGTTGCGCACCGGGCTCGACGATGCGGGAATCCGTTGGGGGACAAGACTGAAGGGGATCTGGGCTCCGGAGTGCGGATACCGACCGGGACTGGAACATGTGTACGCCGCTCAGGGCGTCGGGCGGCTCCTGGTCGACGGACCGTCCCTGCACGGACGTACGGCGCGGGCGCATCCCATCGGTACGTCCGATGTGGTGGCGTTCGGGCGCGATCTCGAGGTGACCTACCGGGTGTGGTCGCCGAAATCCGGCTATCCCGGCAATCCGGCCTACCGCGATTTCCACACCTTCGATCACGCTTCGGGCTTCCGACCCGCGCGGGTGACCAGCCGACAGACCCCGCCGGAGGCAAAGGCGCCCTGGGATCCGGTCATCGCGAAGGCCTCGGCACGTCACGATGCGCGGGACTTCGTCGACATCGTGCGCCGCCGCCTGCTCGGCCTTGCCGCGGAAACCGGGCACCGCGCCATGACCATCGCCGCCTTCGACACCGAACTGTTCGGTCACTGGTGGTACGAGGGGCCGGTCTGGCTCGATGAGGTCCTCCGGCTACTGCCGCTGGCCGGCGTCCGCGTCACAACGCTGGACGGCGCGCTGAAGGCCGGTCACGTCGGCGACCCGGTCGAGATCCCTGCGTCCTCCTGGGGCTCGGGCAAGGACTGGCGGGTGTGGGCGGGCCCGCAGGTTGCCGACATCGTCGAGGCGGCGGATGTCTTGGCCAAGCAGCTCCTGTCCACTGTGGATTCCCGACGTTGGCTCGGGCGGGACCGCGCACTCGACCAACTCTGCCGCGAGGCATATCTGGCGATGGCCAGCGACTGGGCTTTCATGGTCAGCAAGGACTCCGCCGTCGACTACGCCAGGAGCCGGATCACCACGCACACCAGTCGCTTCGAGCGGCTGCGTCGCGCTCTGGACAGTGATTCGGCGCGCGCGCCGGACGTGGCCCGGAACTATGAGGGCATCGACGGCCCGTGGGGTCATCTCGACGCCCGCCTGCTGTGATCGGCCCGCCGCGCCCCGCAACCGCCCAGCAGGTACAGCGCGTCTGACCCGCCCAGTGCGCCGGTACGCCGGGGCTGGGGGCGTTCTACCTCGGTGCAGGTGCTCCCGCGGCGCGCAGCCAGTCGCGAAAGACGAGATGGCGAGTCGTCTCAGGGCAGCCAGGTGAGAAGACGTGCAGGTTCAGGTTGGTATCCGGGCCCTTGAGACAACGGTGCTGGTGCCAAGGCAGCCGAGAAGTCTAATCCGCAGAGCCAAGCTCGACGAATGCATGCCAATCGCGCCACCTTCGCGGCTTACTGAGGGGCACACCGATCGGTCACAACGGGTGGGGAGCGGTCACCTGGTGCCTGGTGATCCTAGCCGTCGTCTCCTGGCCGCGACCGCTCTGTTCCGCCGCCAAACCACCCGCTATGCCGCTTAACCGAGTTGATCATCGGAATCTCGGGGGTTGTTTCGCGAATCACAGCCGACAACCCGCCACATTCCGATGATCGACTCAGAAGGTCGGGCCTCGCAACCGATTCCGTCCTGATCGGCATCAAACCGGTGTGGATCTGGTTGCTGAACACGAAAATTGACGTGGTCCACATCCGGGCAGTCAAGGTCTGGAGGGCCTGACGGAATGCACACATCGGGGTAGGACGCGTCACAGTTTGCGGCAGGTGGTGGCGCAGGCGACGCCACTACGGGTGGCGGCGCGGCCACGGGCGGCGGAGTTGCAATAACGGGGGGTGGAGGGACCACGGGCGGCGGAACCACGACGACTGGCGCTGGGGCCGCGATGACTGGGGTTGGGGCCGCGACCGCCGACGGAATCGAATGTCGCTCCGTCGTAGGCGGAGGAGCAACGATCCGCTGTGCGGTCGAGGAGTCAGCGGCAGCAGGCGAGGGCGGCGCATCATCGGGGCTCAATAGGGCGACAATGACGACGCCAAGCACAATGAGTCCGGCGGGCTTGGGATGGCGGAAAATCCACTGAAGCACCGTGGCGGAGATCCCGGGCTCGCTCCGATCGCCGGACCGCGGGGCTCGCTGTCGACTGGTGCTGATTCATCCCCCGATATCCGTCAGTGCCGGGCAGAGCATGAGCTCGTGATCGGCCGAAGTCAAACGGAGCTCCGAGTTGATCATCGGAATCTCGGGGGTTGTTTCGCGGATTCCAGCCAACAACCTCCCCCTTTCCGATGATCAACTCGGCAGTGCGGGATCCAGAGGGTCAGGCCAGGGAGGAGGCGCGCGGGTAGACGTCGGCGGGGTCGGTCAACACGTTGACCACGTACGGAACGCCGGCATCGAAGGCACGGGTCAGCGCCGCAGCGATGTCGCCAGCCTTGGTCACCGTCTCCCCCGCCCCGCCCAAGGCGCACACGACCTGGTCGTATTTCAGCCCTGGTTGCAGGTCCGCGGCGACGTCGTAGCCGTAGAGCTGGTGCATCGGGTGCTTCTCCAGGCCCCAGATCCCGTTGTTGCCCACGACGATTACGACCGGCAGCTGCTGTCGGACAAGGCTTTCGGCATCCATCAGCGAGAACCCGGCGGCGCCGTCACCGAGGACCACGCAGACCTGGGCGGCCGGGCGGGACAAGCGCGCCCCCATGGCGTAGCCCATCGAGGTACCCAAGCAGCCGTACGGACCGGGATCCAACCAACATCCCGGTGTGTAGGAGTCGAGGTACTTGCCGGCGTAGGAGACGAAGTCACCGCCGTCGCAGATCACCACCGCGTCGCGGTCCAGGGCCTTGCGCAGTTCTCCGTACACCCGACTGGGTTTGATCGGATCGGAGTCCGCGTCAAGGGCGGCCAGCTCCTTGTCCCGGGCTGCGGTTTCGGCCTCGCGCAGGGTGAGCAGCCAGGGCTCGTGGTCGGCGCGGGTACCGCTGTGGTCCGCCAGCCCGCCGAGCACCGCCCGGAGATCCCCGCTGACCCGAACGGAGGCCTTCAGGTGCGGGGCGTGCTGACTCTCGTCATCGACGATGTGTACGACCCGAGCCGCCCCAAAGTCGCCGAAGCCCAACCGGAAGTCCAGCGCCGTACCGATCACGGCAATCAGGTCAGCCTGTTGGAACGCCGTACGGCGGGCTCGGGCGAACGCGAGCTCGTCGTCGGCCGGCAGGCACCCGCGGCCCATTCCGTTGCTGAACACGGGGACCCGCAGGGTCCGGGCCGCCGCGGCGAGCTCGACCCAGGCACCGTCGGCGTACACGTCGGTACCGACCAGAACCACCGGCCGCTGCGCCTGCGCCAGGACCCGCGCCGCCTCTGCCACCTGATCGGGATCGGGTGCCGGACGCGGTGGCGGGTCGGCTGTGGGTGCGGCCACCTCGGCGCGGCTGAAGAAGACATCCATCGGGATGTCGAGGAAGACCGGACCGCGATGACCGGACAGCGCTGCCTGCATCGCGCGGTCGACGTCGGCCGGGATCCCTTCCACGCTGGCGCTGGTAGCGGCGTGCTTGGTGATCGAGGCCAGGATCGGGACGTGATCGATCTCCTGCAGTGAGCCTGAACCCCACCGGTACTGGGGTGCCCGGCCGCCGATCACCATGATGGGTGATCCGTTGAACTGCGCCGTCGTCACCGCGCTGATTCCGTTGGTGACACCGGGACCGGCAGTCAGCGCGGCGACTGCGGGCCGGCGTTGCAGCTTCGAGGTCGCCTCGGCGGCGAACACCGCAGTGGCCTCGTGGCGCACGTCGTGGATCGGCAGACCGGCCGTGTGCAACGCGTCGTAGAGCGGGAAGACGTGTGCACCGGACAGGGTGAACAGTTCCTCGACCCCGTACCGCCGCAACGCGGCGAGGGCGAGATCGCCACCGTGGCCTTCCATTATTCTTCGAGCCTCGTTTTCCTGAGCCTCGTTCGCTCCGCTCACTGGTCGGTCCGCTCGCTCACTTCGACTCGTGCGCTCCGCGCACCGGTCGGTCCGCTCCTCCCTCGCTGGCGCTCGGTCGATGCTCCCTCCCTCTCGCCGCCCTCGCTGGCGCTCGGTCGATGCTCCCGACCTCTCGGCTCATCCGCATGCCGGCCAACGCTAGTCGGGGCCTCCACCGGCGTGAGCACGGGCAGCGCGAGCGGTCTTGATCTCGATGTCGACAAGCGCCTCGCGGGTTCGCTCCGCGACGGCATGCGCGGCCTGACGATCGGCGATTACCCGGGCCGGAGCGCCGGCGACGACGGCGTAGGGCGGCACGTCCCGGGTCACTACCGCATTCGCCCCGACGACGGCGCCCTCGCCCACCGTGCATCCCCGCAGCACCGTTGCCTTGACTCCCAGCCAGCAGCCAGCCCCGATCCGGACCGGCGCCTTGACGATGCCCTGGTCCTTGATCGGGCGGTGCAGGTCGTCGGTGCGGTGGTCGAAGTCCCCGATGTAGACGAAGTCTCCGATCAGGACGCCAGGGCCGATCTCGACATCGAGGTAGGAGTTGACGATCGTGTTGCGGCCGAACACGGTCTTGTCACCCACCCGCAGAGTCCCCTCGTGGGCGCGCAAGGCGGTGCCGTCACCGATGTGCACGAACCCGCCGAGAATCAGCCGACCGTAACCCGGCCGGGCCTCGAGTTCGACGCGGCGCCCGAGAAACACCATGCCCGCCAATGTGATCGACGGTTGCCTGATCCGCAGCCGGGCGAGCCGCAGGTACCGCAGGAGGTAGTACGGCGTCCACGCGCGATGCCGCAGCACCCAACGCAGGGAGGCCACCGAGACAAGCCGGAAAGTCGAGCCCTGCCCGCCGGCGCTCGCCACGACAGTAACGGTAACGTGGGCCGTGACCGCGGGCCGTTGATGCGGCCGGATGTCGAGGGAGGGCCGTGGACAAGCAACACGGAGCAGAGTCCGACGTACCCGACGACGATGCTGAGGTGACCGGCCGGCCAACCGGTGGCGATCCCGAGTCCGACGGCGGCGACGGTGGCTCGACCACGGGATCAGGCGAGTCAGGTGTCTTCGTGGGCCGCACCGCCGGCCAGGACGAAGGCTATGCCGGTCAAACCGGAGCCGAGGCCCGCGGAGCAGAGCAGACCCGCGACCCCGACGAGAACTGAGCCGGAGACCGGATCTCCTAGCCGGGGGAAGGGTCGATCAACTGCATCGCCGGGTGCGGCTTCACGCCGGTAACCAGGGCGTTGTAGAACAACCCAGCCGGAACGAACCGGGACAGGACCCGGCTGTCCACAGCCGACAGTCGCGCCCAGGAGCGATAGGCGAAGTTCGCCCACCCGAAGCCGAGTTTGCCTGCCGGCACGGCGGCCTCGAACGTACGTACCGGCCAGCCGAACCAGGCGGCGGTCAACTCCTCGGTTCCGACATCGACATCCACCGCTCCGGCCGCAATCGCCATCCGACGGAGGTCTGCCGGCACGAAGGTGTGCTGATCGACCACCGCTTCCAACGCCGCAGCCTCGGAGGACCCCTCGAGTTCTGCCTGCGGACGCCGCCACTGCTGCAGCCCAGGAAGTCTGGTGACTCGGGTGCACGCCCACCAGGTGGCCTGCCCGAGCCGGCGGGCAACCTTGTCCCCCCACTTCGTCGGCTCGCCGGCGAACACGAAGCGTCCGCCGGGCTTCAGGACGCGCAAGGTCTCCCGCAGGGACTGCTCGACGTCGGGCAGGTGGTGCAGGAACGCGTGGCCCACCACGAGGTCGAAGCTGTCGTCGTCGTACGGGATGAGCTCGGCGTCGGCCACCCGCCCGTCGACCGGCAGGCCGAGCCCCGCGGCGTTGCGTAATGCCGCAGCCACCATGCCGGGCGAGATGTCGCTGACGCTGCCTCGTTCGATGACGCCGGCCTGCATGAGATTGAGCAGGAAGAAACCTGTGCCGCAACCCAATTCAAGAGCATTGCGGTACGGCCACCCGTGCCGCCCCGCGATCGTGACGAAACGATCCGCCGCGTAACTGATGCAGCGCTTGTCGTAGGAGATCGACCACTTCTCGTCGTAGGTCTGGCTCTCCCAGTCGTGGTAGAGCACGTTGGCCTGCTTGGGATCGCTGCGGGCAGCCTCGACCTCGGCCTTGCTCACACCTGTCATCGCCGCAGTCCTACCGTCCCAGGAACTCGGCCTTGCCAGGACCGTTGGCTACGAAGGACTCCATGCCGACCTTCTGGTCCTCGGTCGCGAACAGGGCCGCGAACAGGGTGCTCTCGAGCTTGAGCCCACTGGCCAGGTCGCCATCCAGTCCGCCGTCGATGGCCGCCTTCGCCGCCCGCAACGCCGCGGCTGGCCCCTTGGCGAACTTCGCGGCCATCTCGGCGGCAGCGCTGTACACATCGTCCGGCGCGACGACGGCGTCCACCATCCCGATCGCGAGCGCTTCCTCGGCGCCGACGAAGCGGCCCGTGTAGACGATGTCCTTGGCCCTGGCCGGCCCGATCAGGCGGGCCAGGCGCTGGGTCCCGCCGGCTCCGGGGATGATCCCGAGCAGGATCTCGGGCTGCCCGACCTTGGCGTTGTCGCCGGCGACGCGGAAGTCGCAGCACAGCGCGAGTTCGCATCCACCGCCGAGGGCATACCCGGTGATCGCAGCGATGGTCGGCTTCGGAATGGCCGCCACTGCACTAAACGACCCGGACAGCTCATGCGCCCGGGTGGCCATGTCGTTGTAACCCAAGGAGCTCATCTCCTTGATGTCAGCACCGGCGGCGAACACCTTCTCCCCGCCGTAGACGATCACCGCCCTGACGTCTTGTCGCGCACCGGCCTCCAGCGCGCAACCGCGGATCTCCTCCTGCAGTTGACGATTGAGCGCATTCATCGGCGGGCGCGCGAGTCGGATGGTCCCGATCCCGGCTGCCACCTCGAGGGTGACGAACTCTCCACCTGACACGCGGTCCTCCATTGCCTGCAGCATTCCTTCGGCGCAAAGCACGAGCCTAATGGGAGGCCATCAGCGATCCGCCGTCTGAGCTCGGCTCCTGGCGCGACGTAGGCTCGGCGGGGTGCAGACTCAACTAGGCCTCACAGCCAGCCTGCGCCAGACCTGGCGGGTTCTGCTCAAGGAGTTGTCCGCGTTCGGAGTCGTCGGGGCGATCAACTTCGCCCTGGACATCACGATCTTCCAGGTGATGTACACCCTGGTGGGCGCCGACGCTCTGATGTCCAAGCTCGTATCGACGTCGGTCACCACGACCAGCGCCTATTTCATGCACCGGCACTGGTCGTTCTCACACCGGGCACGGACCGGCCTACGACGGGAGTACCCAATCTTCTTCCTGGTCAACGCCCTGACCCTGGTGTTGAGTCTGGTGATCATCGGGTTCGTCCACTACGGCCTGGATCAGTCGGATGCGTTGATCCTGCAGCTGACTAACATCGCCACGATCGCGATCGGGACGGTGATTCGGTTCACCGCCTACAAGCGCTGGGTGTTTCCACGAGCCGTCGAGTAACCGTTGACCAGGCCCCGCACCGAGAGCCACACCGGCCGCTCCCCCGCCGGACCAGGGTCCAGCGCCCGAGCCGTGACTACGGCGCCGGAGGACAGGGAGATCGCCAGAAGCGCGTCGTGACCGAGGAAGGACTGCTGATCTGCGGTCGCAGCGACGGCGAGCCCGGACCCGACCTGGGGAGCGGGTCCGCCGTTGCGGTCGACGACCACGAACTGCTCCGGGCGGATCAGCGCCACGCCCGTGCCGTCGGGTGGTCGCGGTTCGCGCAGCGGCAGCCGGCCCACCTCGGTGTCGGCGAACCCGCCGGAGAATGTCGCGGTCACCCGCACGGCGTCGCCCACGAAAGCGGCCACGTCGAGGTCGCGGGGGGCGCGGTAGACCGTGACCGGGTCAGCGGCCTGGACGATCCTCCCGTGCTGCATGACCGCCACCAGATCTGCGGTGCACAACGCTTCCTCCTGATCGTGGGTCACCAGGACTGCAGTTGCACCATCAGCGCGCAGCGCCGCACGGACGACGTCCCGAACCTCGCCGCGCAGACCGGCATCCAGGGAACTGAAGGGTTCGTCGAGCAGCACCAGGGCCGGCCGAGGGGCCAGGGCCCGCGCCACGGCCACCCGTTGTTGCTGACCGCCGGACAGTTCGTGCGGCATGCGCTCGCCCAGATGTGCCAGGCCCACCAGCTCCAGCACCTCACGCACTCGCGCGGCCCGCTCCCGCGAGCGGCCCAGGCCGTACGCGACGTTGCCGTGGACGCTCAGGTGCGGGAACAGCGCCCCCTCCTGCGGGACGAATCCGATCGTGCGACGCTCCGGAGGGATCCGTACCGTCCGGCTGGCGACGGTCTGCCCGCCGATCCGGATCTCACCCGCATCGGGGATCTCGAACCCGGCGATGACCCGCAACAAGGTGGTCTTTCCGCAGCCGGAGGGTCCCAGCACCGCGGCGATCAGCCCCGCCGCGACATCGAGGGACAGCCCGCGCAACACCCTCGTACCGCCGAACGACTTGTCGACACCCGACACGCTGAGCGCGCTCGATCGCCCCGCCTCGTGCGCTTCGCGCACCGCTCGCTCCGCTCCTCGCTCGTTCCTCGCTGCGATGCTCACGCGCTCTCGTCTCACGCCGGGGCTCCCGTCGGTACGGGGATTGCGGGGTCGCCGGTACGTCGCCGATCGCGACCGAGCAGGTACGTGGGGATCACCGAGACAAGCATCAGCAGTGCAGCGTAAGGGGCCGCAGCGGCGTAGGACCTGGTGGAGGTCTCACTCCAGAGTTGGATCGCGAGGGTGTCCATGCCGGTGGGATGCAGGACCAGAGTCGCGGTGAGTTCCTTCATGGCCGCCAGAAACACCAGCGCCGTGCCGGCCGCGATACCCGGAGCGGCCAACGGAATGGTGATCGTACGGAGTACATCCCGCGGTGCCCGGCCCAGGGACCGCGCCACCTCCTCGAACACCGGGGGGCTCTGGGCGGCCGAGGCCCGCACCGCCCCCACGGCCAGCGGGAGGAAGAGCACCGCATAGGCAAACAGCACCAGGGGGATGCTCAGATAGACGCCGATCGCATACCGCACGGTGAAGAACACCAGCGCCAGCGCGATCACGATGGCGGGGACGGCGTGGCCCAGGTATGTCGCCCCCTCCAGCATCCCGGGGATGCGGCCGGTGTAGCGCGCGGCGAGCAGGCCCACTGGCAGCGCTAGCAGCATCGTGAGCACCGCTCCGCCGCCGGCCAGCACCAGAGAGCCGCCGACCGCCTCCAGAATCCGCGGTACGTCCAACTCCCCGGACCGGCCGATCGACAGCCAGTAACCCATCGACACCAGCGGCAGTCCCAGGGAGGCGCCGGCGAGTAGGCCAAGAGCGCCGTACGCCGGGATGCGCGTCCGACCCAACCGGACACGGCTGGCCACTCGTGCCGCGCCCGAGCCGAGTCGGGCATAGCGAGCACGGCCTCGGGTACGGGCCTCCGCCAGAACGATGACCGCGGTGACCATGACGAGCATGCCGGACAGGACAACGGCTGGGGTCCGGTCGAAGCTGGCATTGAACGAGGTGAAGATGACCCGGGTGAAGGTGTCATAGCGCAGGATCGAGACCGCACCGAAGTCCGACAGGGTGTAAAGCGCGACCAGCAGCGCCCCAGCCGCCACGGCCGGTCGCAGCTGCGGGACGGTGACCCGCCAGAAAGTGGCCAACGCCCCGATGCCCAGCGACCGAGAGGCCTCCTCCATCGCCGGATCCAGCCGACGAAGGGCCGCAGCCGTCGGCAGGTACACATACGGGAAGCAGGACAGACTCAGCACCACCACCGCACCAGGGAAACCGGCAATACCGGGGACCGCCGAGATCCAGCTGAATGCGGCGACGTAGGACGGGATGGCCAGCGGCAGTGCGGCCGCAACCCCCCACACCCGACGACCAGGAAGCGCGCTGCGCTCGATCAACCAGGCGGCTCCGACCCCGAGAACCACCGAGATTGCGGTGACCGTTGCCGCAAGCCCGACACTGGAGACCAACAGCATCAGGCTTCGCGGCCGGACGACCTGGGCGAGCAGGACCGCCGGATCGGCGCGCGCGGCGACCAGCACCAGGTAGCCGAGCGGCAGCAGCGCGACAGCCGCTGCAACGCAGGCCGGCGCGACCAGCAGCGCGGGCAGGCGCTGCCGACTCTCTGGCGGTTTTGGCCAAAACCGCCAGAGAGTCGGTGGATCGCCGACGGTACGGGTCAGGTCAGGCCCACCTCGTTGATCAGGGTCAGCGTCTCCCCGAGGCTGTCGAGATCGGACAGGTCCAGGTCGGGCGGGGCAAGCTCATCCAGGGTTGGCAGTCCGGCGGGCGGCGCGATGCCCTCGACCATCGGGTACTCGAAGGTCTGCTCGGCGAAGTAGGTCTGCGCGGACTCCGACAGCATGAAGTCGAGCAGCACCTGCGCGTCCTCGCCGCGGTCGGTGCCGCTGACTACACCTGCCCCGCTGATATTGACCAGCGAACCCGCGCCACCGTCCTCGAGGAACACATTCTCGGCGTTGACGTTGTCGGCGCCGACTTCAGCGGCCAATTCGTACAGGTAGTAGTGGTTGATCAGGCCCATCGAGATTTCCCCGGAGTCCACAGCAGCCAGGACGTCGCTATTTCCTTCGTAGGTCTGGACGTCGTTGGCGACCAGGCCTTGGAGGAACGCGCGTGCTGCATCCTCTCCGTCCAGCACCCGGATCGCGGTGACGAAGGACTGGAAGGAGGCGTTGCTGGGAGCGATTCCCACCAGACCGGACCAGCGCTCGTCCAGCACGTCCTCGATGGCGGTCGGGCGGTCGGCCGCTGCGACCAGTTCAGGGTTGATCGCAATAACCCGCGCGCGACCGGTCAGGGCGACCCAAGTGTCATCATCTGCGCGATAGTCGGCCTCCACCAGGTCGAGCGTCTCGTCGGGCAGAGCGGCAAGGCACCCGGCGTTACCGAGGGCGCCGAGGGCGCCGGCGTCCTGGGAGAGGAAGAAGTCCGCCGGGCTCTGGTCTCCCTCCTCGAGCAGTTGAGCGGTCATCGCCGCGGTATTGCCGTACCGCACCGACAGCTCGATCCCGGTCTCGCTGGTGAACTGGTCCAGCAGCGGTGCGACCAGATCCTCGCTGCGTCCGGAGTAGACGACGAGTGCCTCTTCGTCGACCGCACTGGCAGCGACCTCCTCATCGACCTCGCCATAGCTGACCTCGCCCGCCGTACAGGCAGGGTCTTCGCTGCCACTGGCAGTCGAACCATCGGCTCCGGCTCCGCTTTTCCCACAGGCCGTCAACATGCCGACGAGCAGCGCTGCCCCCACCGCCAGCCTCAGGGACGGGGATCGGCTAGACCGCAAGGTGGCGCGCACGTGACCTCCGGGAGGAAATGGGGTGATCCCAGCGGGATCCTCAGGAAGGCAGGGTAAGTTAGGCAAGCCTCACCTAGCAAGTCCTGCTTCATGCAAGATCTGCTAAGCCCGCTTACGTCGGGCGAAGTACCGGTCCCCCGAGCGGGTCAGTCGCAGTGGTAGTCCGAAGGTGTCAGACAGGTTCGCCGACGTGACGACATCTCTCATCAGCCCGGATGCCACCAACGCACCTTCCCGCAACAACAGCGCGTGGCTAAACGCGGCGGGGATCTCCTCGACATGGTGGGTGACCATGACCAGGGTGGGGGCATCAGGATCGTCGGCGATGGCCGACAGTCGGAGGAGCAGATCTTCTCGACCGCCCAGATCCAATCCGGCCGCCGGTTCGTCGAGCAGCATGATCTCCGGGTCGGGCATCAGGGCGCGAGCTATCTGAACCCGTTTGCGCTCTCCTTCGGACAGAGTGCCGAAGGGTCGGTCGGCGAAGCCGGCGACGCCCATCAGGTCGAGCAGGTGGGTGGCCCGGTCGAGATCGGCAGTCTCGTACCGCTCACGCCACCGTCCCAGCACGGCGTACCCGGCGCTGACGACGAGATCTCGCACGACCTCGTCCGGCGGGACAAGTGCTGCGAGGGCGGCACTGGCGAAGCCAATCCGCGGACGAAGCTCGAAGACGTCGGTGAGGCCCAGCGGCTCGCCGAGCAACCGGACCTGCCCACTGCTCGGGTGCAGCAGTGCCGCGGCGATCTGCAGCAGGGTGGTCTTGCCCGCGCCGTTGGGGCCCAGGATGACCCAGCGTTCGTCCAGTTCAACGGTCCAGGAGACGTCGTCCAGCAGCGTCGTGTTGCCGCGAACGACGCTGACCCCAGCCAGATCTATGACGACGTCGGCCGCATCGCGTTCCCCCCGCGGTGGAACCGCTGCGTCTCGATGTCGGCCCACCTGACCCATCAAACCAGCGGGACCGAAGCCGACAGCGAGCGAGGATCCCCCGGTCCGGACGGCGAGTGAGCGCCACAGGATTCCGAGCCCGTGGGGCGGTCGTTAGAGTGACCTGCATGCCGCAACGTTGCGAGGTCCAATCAGGGCCCGGTCTGGTCGCCAGAGGCGCCGGTGTGGTCTGGGTCGGTCCCGATTGCGATCGCGAGTTCGCCGAAGTGCTGCTGTCGTGCGCACAGCTGACCGGGGCCGGATCGGCCGGGGTCCTCACGGCAGTGGCCACCGCTGCCGCCAATAGCAGGGGTTCCTTCGCCTTGGCCGTGCCCAACGGAGTCAACTGGACCGCTCTGTGGCGCGGTGACGGCCGAGTTCACGACGGGGATGAGGAGGTCGACGGGCGGCCAGCCAGTGGAAGTTGGCTGGCAACGGCTTTTGTTGGAAACGGGCACATTGCCGTCGGCACGCCGCCACGCGGGTCGGTCGGAGCCGGTACGTCGGCGGGTCTGGCCGAACTGACGGATCTGGCCGCAGGTGTGGTGCCAGGGGCCGGGGGACTGCTGATCGCACACCCCGGCGCGGCCCCTGAGCAATCGGCTCGGTCCTCCTCGCCTGCTTCGTCCTCGTTCGCCAGCGGTGCTGGCTTGGTGGCAGCTGAACCCGGGCCCGAGCAGCGGAGGCCATCGGGGATCTCCTCGGATGCGGCTGAGGAATCGACCCAGATGTGGTCGGCGGCGAGGCCGACCCCGCAACTGCTCTTCGATGACGGCAAGAGTCTGAGTGTCGACGGCGACCTCGTACTGGGCCGCCGACCGGAACAGCACGACATGGTGGTCAGCGGTGGCGCTCGACCGATCGCCATCGAGGACGCCCAGAACGTCTTGTCCAGTGCCCATGCGGCAATCCAGATTCGCGGCGACGAGGTCTACCTGCTCGACCTTGGTTCGCTGAACGGCACGCATATCGCCTCGGCATCGGCCACCGAGTGGACCCGGCTGGACTCCGGCGTGGCACGACGCCTGGAAGAGGGCGACCGGCTGCTGCTGGGGTGGACGATCATTACCTACGCAATGGGACCCCAGGCCGGAGCCCTCCAACTCCCCGCGTTCATGCGCACACCCCCGGCCCCGACCGCATTCCGGCGACGGTTATGCGCATAACCGCGAACTATCCGGGGCTCAGCTGGCTGCTGTGACGACTAGACCCAACTCGGCGGGACCGGTCAGCACCGGGTGGGCCGGCAGGACGCGAACGGTGTACCCGAACGGTCCGCTGCGGGTCAGGGGAACTTCACCGACGTACCAGTGCTGGTCGCCGTCGCTCCCCTCGAACCGCATGGCATTGGCCGTGACGTCGTGCAGTTGCTCGTGATCGTCGACCCGGCCGTAGACGGCCTGGACCTCGACGTCCCCAGGTGAGAGGCCGGGGAGCGCGACCTGGGCCCGCATCGTCAGCGGCGCACCCAGTTCCGGGATGTCCCCGTCCCCGGTGGCCTCGACGTGGGCCACTCGTACGCCGGGCCAAGCGGCGGTCACCGTGGACCGCCATGCGGCGAAAGCGGCCGCCGCGGCATACCCGTTCGGTGCAAGATTTGCCGATGCGGTCGCAGCAGGGACATAGAGCTCGTTGACGTAGTCGCGAACCATGCGGGAAGCCAGGACGTTGGGGCCGAGGGTGGTCAGGGTATGCCGAACCATGTCGACCCATCGGGAGGGGACGCCGGCGGCGTCGGTTTCGTAGAAGCTGGGCAGCACCTGCTTGTCCAACAGGTCATAGATCGCCTCGGCCTCGAGGTCGTCCCGGCGGGTTGGGTCCTCGACCCCGTCAGCGGTCGGGATCGCCCAGCCGTTCTGGCCGTCGTACAACTCGTCCCACCAGCCGTCGCGGATCGAGAGGTTCAGGCCGCCGTTGAGTGCCGACTTCATCCCCGACGTGCCGCAGGCCTCCAGGGGGCGCAGCGGGTTGTTCAGCCAGACGTCGCAGCCGCAGTAGAGGTAGCGCGCCATCCCGATGTCGTAGTCGGGCAGGAATGCGATTCGGCGACGTACCGCGGGATCGTCGGTGAACCGGACCATCTCCTGGATCAGCTTCTTGCCGCCCTCGTCGGCGGGGTGGCTCTTGCCGGCGATCACCATCTGGAGTGGGCGGTTCGGGTCGAGCAACAGGGCGCGCAGGCGCTCGGGGTCGCGCAGCATCAAAGTCAGCCGCTTGTACGAGGGGACCCGACGCGCGAAGCCGAGCGTCAGGACATCCGGATCGAAGGCGGAATCCACCCAGGCCAACTCGGCCGGGTGCGTGCCTCGGGCGGCGGCCGAGGCCCGTAATCGACGACGAATCTCAGTGATCAGCTGCCCGCGGAGGTGGCGGCGGAGCTTCCAAATGTCCTGGGCCGCAATAGTTTCCGGCCATTCCCCGCTCCGGCTCAGCTCCTGGATCTCCCGGGCGACCCACGTCGGATCGTGGACTCCATTAGTGATGGAACTGATCGGGACCTCGTCGTTGTCGAAACCCGGCCACAAGCTCGCGAACATGTCCCGACTGACGACGCCGTGCAGTTTGCTGACGCCATTGGCTCGAGCGGACAGGCGCAACCCCATGTGCGCCATGTTGAACTTCTCCGGATCCTGCTCGGCGCCCAGAGCCAGCAGTCGTGCCATCGGGAAGCCGGCCCCGAGGGTGGCGAAGTGCGCCTGGATGAGCGATCGCGGGAACCGGTCGATGCCCGCGGGGACCGGGGTGTGCGTGGTGAACACCGTTCCGGCCCGAACGGCTTCGATGGCCGTATCGAAGCTCAGCCTCGGTCCGCGTTCGGTGAGTTCGCGGATCCGTTCGATGCCGAGGAAACCGGCGTGGCCCTCGTTGGTGTGGAAGACCTCCGGATCGGGGTGGCCGGTGAGCTTGCAGTAGGCCCGGATGGCGCGGACCCCACCGATGCC
>JBPCPI010000203.1:0-6315 GCA_050999295.1 Geodermatophilaceae bacterium
TCCGACCGTCGGGGGATTCCTTCCGCACCCCTGGCCAGCTCGCCGGGCAGCTGTCCTCGGATGAGTTCCGGCTCTACGAGCTGATCTGGAAGCGCACGGTCGCCTCGCAGATGGCCGATGCGGTGGGAACCAGCCTGTCGGTCCGGCTGACCGGATCCTCGACCACCGGTGAGGTGGCTGAGTTCTCGGCGAGCGGGAAGACGATCACGTTCCCGGGTTTCCTGCGGGCCTACGTCGAGAGTTCCGACGACGAGACCGCCGAGGGCGAGGACAGTGAGCGCCGGCTACCGGCCTTGACCCGCGGCCAGGAACTGAGCGCGCGAGAGCTGGAACCCAAGGGGCACAACACGTCTCCACCGGCGCGATACACCGAACCCAGCCTGGTCGGCGCCATGGAAGAGTTGGGAATCGGGCGGCCGTCCACCTACTCCTCGATCATGCAGACCATTCAAGACCGGGGGTACGTGTGGAAGAAGGGCGCGGCCTTGGTGCCCTCCTTCGTCGCCTTTGCGGTGGTGGGCTTGCTGGAGCAGCACTTCGCCCGCCTCGTCGACTACGGATTCACCGCCTCGGTGGAAGAAGATCTGGATGACATCGCGACCGGGAAACGGCGCGGGGTCGACTGGCTGACCCGGTTCTACTTCGGCAGTGAGACGGGCCAGGTGGGTGGCATTGCCCGGTCGGGCGGTCTCAAGAAGCTTGTCTCCGAACGGCTGGGCGACATCGATGCCCGCGGAGTGAACTCGATCCCGCTCAGTGCCACCTACGAGGGCAAGCCGGTCGTCGTACGGGTCGGGCGCTATGGCCCCTACCTGCAGGCCGGCGGCGACGACGGTGAGCGCGCGAGCCTGCCCGACGACATCGCCCCGGACGAGCTCACCCCGGAACGAGTGGCGGAGTTGCTCTCCGCGCCGAGCAGCGATCGAAGCTTGGGACCCGACCCGGAGACCGGACGCACGATCCTGGTCAAAGCCGGCCGGTACGGCCCGTACGTGACCATGGTATTGCCCGATGGGTCGGACGAGAAGCCGGCCACCGCAAGCCTTTTCACCTGGATGACACCGGAGGCCCTGACTCTGGAGCAGGCCCGGCAGTTGCTCACCCTGCCGCGGGTGCTCGGCGAGTTGGACGGGGAGAAGGTTGAAGCGCGCAACGGTCGCTACGGCCCGTACGTGTCAAAGGGCACCGATTCGCGCTCCCTGGATGCCGAGGAGAAGCTGTTCACGATCACGCTGGACGAGGCGAGGGCGCTGTTCGCCCAGCCGAAGTTGCGCGGCCGTCGAGGTGCAGCAGCTCCGCCGCTCAAGGAATTGGGCGAGGACCCGAGCACCGGGAAACCGATGGTGGTCAAGGACGGCAGGTTCGGACCCTACGTCACCGACGGTGAGACAAATGCCAGCCTACGCAAGGGCGACGATGTGGAGACGCTGACAGTGGCCCGGGCAGTCGAATTGCTGGCTGATCGTCGGGCACGCGGACCGGCGCCGAAAAGAGCGGCCAAGCAGACCCCGGCCAAGAAGACGGCAGCCAAGAAGGCGACCGCGAAGCAGACCGCCGCCAAGAAGAGCTCCGCGAAGAAGACCGCCGCCAAGAAGGCACCCGCGAAATCCGCCAGCTGACCCGGGCGCCCCTCTTCGCGGTTATGCGCATAACCGTCACGATTCGGCCCTGGATCTCGCGGTTGTGCGCATAACCGCGGAAGGCACGCGACTATCTGGTCCCGGCGGTATGGCTCAGATCGGCTGCATGAGCTCCAGGCGGTTGCCCACCGGGTCGCTGACGTAACAGCGCCGGAACCCAGGGAAGTTGTCGTCCCAGCTGACCTCGTACCCGGCCGCCTTGCAGGCGGTCACGACGACGTCCAGGTCGGCGCAGACCAGTCCGGGGTGCGCCTTGCCAGCAGGGTGGAAGTCGGCCTCCACGCCGCAGTGGATCTCGGCACTGCCGGAGCGGAACCACACGCCGCCTCGGGCGGCCAACACCGGTGGCTTGGCCAGTTCAGTCATCCCGAGCACGCCGCCGTAGAAGCCGCGCAGGTCGTCCTCGGATCCGGCCGGGCAGGCCAACTGGACATGATGCAGTCCGTCGATCACGCGGTCTCCGCTCCGTCGTCGCCATCCCGCGGTCGCACGGACGTACCGTCGAGACCTTAGGTCACCGAACCTGCCCTGGCTGTCAGCGGTGGCCGACAGCGAAGACTCTCCGGAACGGAAAGAGCACTCGCCCACCCTCGCCCGCCGGATAGGCGCCCCGCAGCAGCGCGGCGTACTGATCGGAGAAGTCCTGCGCCTCAGTCTCGCTCAGGACGGCCAGTACAGGGCGTAGCGCCGTACCCCTCGTCCAGCGCAAGACCGGATCGGGACCGGTCAGCACGTGCAGGTAGGTCGTCTCCCAGGCGTCCACTTCCAGGCCGGCCTCAGTCAGGATTCGGAAGTAGCCCGCCGTGTCGAACACCGACTCGGCGTCGCGCAGGACACCGCCGAGCTTTTCGGTCCACTGTGGAGAGTCGGCGAGTTGCCGGAGCAGCTGGTGGGACCGGGCGTCGAAGTTCCCAGGCACTTGGATGGCGAGCCAGCCAGCCGGGGCCAGCCACCCGGCCATCCGTGCCAGCAGCTGCGCGTGGTCGGGGATCCACTGCAGCAACGCATTGCTCACCAGCACGTCGACGGCGGTTTCCGGCGCCCAGGCCTGCGCCTGCGCCCGGACCAGTGTGACGTCGGCGAGCGGCCCGAGTTCGGTCTGGGCTGCGGCGAGCATGTCGGCCGAGGAGTCCACCCCGAGCAGATGAGCAGCCGGCCACCGCCGAGCCAGGTCAGCCAGCCCGGACCCGGTTCCGCACCCGAGATCGACGACCTCCAACGGGTCGGTCGCGCCGACCCGGGCGAGCAGGTCGGCGAAGGGTCGAGACCGCTCATCGAGATAGCGGTTGTAGGTCAGGGCGTCCCAGGTGTCGGTGCGCTCCGGGCTAGTCATGATTCGATTCTCCCAAGCGGTGGCGCGAGCCCTATGCAGCGATGTCAGACCGCGTTGGTTGACTAGCCCCCATGCCTCTCTCGCTGCGCGGACTCCGTACGGTCATCTACCCAACGCCCGACCTCGGTGCGGCCAAGGCCTGGTGGACTGGTGTGCTCGGTGTCGAACCGTATTTCGACGAATCGTTTTACGTTGGTTACAACGTCGCAGGCTACGAACTGGGACTGCTCCCCGACGACGCTCCAGCGGACGGGGCACTGACTTACTGGGGCGTCGACGACGTTGCCGAGGCGGTCCAGACATCCTCGGCGGCGGGCGCAGTGGAGCACACGCCGATCAGTGAGGTCGGCGGCGGAATCGTCACCGCGACCGTGCGCACCCCGCAGGGGGCGGTGCTCGGACTGATCTTCAACCCACACTTCAACCTGAAGTGATGCTCCAGCGGCCCAGGCCGGCCCGGCCCGCGCCGCGCGGTGCTGCCTACCTACGCTGGTTGTCGTGACCCATCCGAGCGCCCCGGCCCGGTCCGACGCGGCAACGGGCAGCGGGATCTTCCTGGCCTTCGAGGGCGGCGAAGGCTGCGGGAAATCGACCCAGGTTCCGCTCCTGGCCGGGTGGTTGCGCGAGCGCGGTCATCAGGTCAGTACGACATTCGAACCCGGCGACGGGGTCCTGGGTCAGGCGATTCGCTCGATCGTTCTCGATCCGGCCAACACCGAACTCTCCGAGCGAGCCGAGGCGCTGCTCTACGCCGCCGACCGGGCCCAGCACGTCGCCACCATGATCGCTCCAGCGCTGCTCGCCGGACAGATCGTGATCACCGATCGGTACGTCGATTCCTCGCTGGCCTATCAGAGTGCCGGCCGAGGACAGCCCTTCGCCGACGTCGCGCACCTGTCGGCGTGGGCGACCCAGGGACTTGTCCCCTCTCTCACGGTGCTCCTCGACATCCCAGTCGAGATCGGGCTGGCCCGGGCCCGGGGCCGGGCGGCCGCGGACCGGCTGGAGGCCGAGTCACATGCCTTCCACGAGCGGGTACGGCAGAGCTTCCTCTCCCTGGCCGCCGCCGACCCACGTCGCTACCTGGTGCTGGATGCCCTCGCCTCGCCTCAGTCCCTGGCCGCTCAGATTGCCGAGCGGGTCGAGGCATTGCTAGCCGCGGACGTCGGCCCGAAGGTGCCCTCGTGAGTGTCTGGGTCGACGTCGTCGGCCAGTCCGAGGTCGTCTCAGTCCTCACCGAAGCCGTACGCGCCCCTGAGTCGATGACCCATGCGTGGTTGTTCACCGGACCGCCGGGGTCAGGGCGCTCGGTGGCCGCGCGAGCCTTCGCTGCTGCCCTGCAATGCGAGAACGGCGGCTGCGGCACCTGCCAGGCCTGTCACACCGCACTCACCGGTACGCACGCCGACGTCACCGTCGTCATACCGGAGGGGCTGTCCTTCGGGGTGGCGGATGCGCGCGAGCTGGTCCGCGCCGGCAGCCGCAAGCCATCCGGTGGTCGCTGGCAGATCGTCATCATCGAAGATGCCGACCGGTTGACCGAGCGTGCCGCCAACGCGCTGCTCAAAGCGGTCGAGGAGCCTCCGCCGAGGGGAGTCTTCCTGCTGTGCGCGCCGTCCCTGCATCCCGACGACGTTCCGATCACGATTCGGTCACGATGCCGGACCATGTCGCTGGCAACGCCCTCGGCGGAGGCGATCGCCGAAGTTCTGGTGCGCCGGGACGGGATCGACCCGGCCATGGCCGCCTGGGCGGGTGCCGCCGCACAGGGTCACGTCGGCCGGGCACGGCATCTGGCGCGCGACGAAAACGCTCGCCTGACCCGCAAAGCGGTCCTCGACATTCCCGGCTCACTGACGTCGCTCGCGGCATGTCTGGCCGCGGCGGACGAGCTGATTCTCAGTGCCGAAGAAGAGGCGAGGTCCCGATCGGCGGTCCTGGACACGGCAGAGACCGAGAGCTGGCAACTCGCCTACGGGGCCGGTGGCCAGGGACCGGGTACGGGCCGAGGTGTCGCGCGCGGTGCGGCCGGGGCGTTGAAAGACCTGGAGCGGCGCCAGAAGTCGCGCGCCACCCGGCTCAATCGGGACGCTCTCGATCGGTCCTTAGTGGACCTGGCCGGCTGCTATCGCGACGTCCTTGTCGTACGGGCTCGTGCCGGCGATGCACAACTGGCCCATCCCGATCGCCGCGCCGACAGTGCTGCGCTGGCCGGGACCCTGGACCCTGGTGCGGCGCTAATCCGGCTGCAAGCCGTCCTGGCCTGTCGCGAAGCGCTGGAACTGAACGTGAAGCCGCGAGTCGCCCTCGAAGCGATGACCAGCAGACTGCGACTGCCCACCAGTAGGTGAGCCATTTCTGGCATTTCCGCTGCCGAGCTGATCTCCAGCCCATTCTCACAGCACTTCAAAGCCAAACTTATGCACATTTAGACGAGCCGGAGTCGGCAAACTTATGCACAAAATCTTATGCATTTCTACGCTAGAAGGCTTTTATATAACGGCAGCTCAGGCGGCAGTTTGTCGCAGCGATGAAAAATAGTGTGAGTGGTCTGGCTTTATCTCTGACTGTCCGCATATGGTGTCCCTGCCGCAGGGTCGGTACAGGGGTTTGCGACCTGTTGCCGCACATCAAGTCTGTCTCCCCCAGGGCTGGATGCCTGCGTTCGTAATGATTGCCATCAACTCCGCAGTGGGCGGAGCCTCGGGAAGGACTGTGCATGACCGAAAGTGCTATGCCGATGCGAGAGCCGATGCTCACGCGGGGGCGCAAGCCAGCCGCGTTGCTGGCTGCCGGCGGCCTGTTGCTCAGCTCGGCGGTCCTCGGGTTCGCCGGGCAGACCGCGAACGCGTCCAGCCACCGAGAGGCGCCGCTCATCGCTGGCGACCCCATGGTGGACAACACCGACGTCTACGCCTTCACCAGCCCTGATAATCCCAACATGGTTACGTTCGCGGCCAACTGGATCCCGTTCTCCGAGCCCAACGGCGGCCCCAACTTCTATCCGTGGGCCGAAGACGCCTTCTACGACATCAACATCGACAACGACGGTGACGCCGTCGCCGACCTCATCTTCCGCTACGAGTTCTTCACCGAGGACCTCCGAGGCACCGACACCTTCCTCTACAACGTCGGGCCGGTGACCTCGCTCGACGACCCGGACCTGCTCTTCCACCAGTACTACACGCTGACGCTGATCAACGTGGACGGCGGCCAGTCGGTCCAGGTCCTCAACACCAACGACCGGGCCGAGTCGGCGCCGTCCTACACCGGCGATGCCAGCATGGGTGGCGAGGCGGGGTACGAAGCGCTTCGTACCGACGCGATCGAGCCGCTGCCGAA
>JBPCPI010000240.1:0-3706 GCA_050999295.1 Geodermatophilaceae bacterium
GGGTCTACCTACCGCCACTTCTGGAAGCCCTTGGACTCGTCGAACTCGAACACAACGCGCGCAACAACC
This sequence comes from Geodermatophilaceae bacterium, assembly GCA_050999295.1. Classification (GTDB taxonomy): domain Bacteria; phylum Actinomycetota; class Actinomycetes; order Mycobacteriales; family Geodermatophilaceae; genus JACCQS01. The sequence continues at coordinate 70 of JBPCPI010000240.1, forward strand.
GCGTCCGCGCCGTGCCCATCGACGGCGCCTGAGACTGCGCGGCTTCGGCAAACCGCGAGTTGGAGGCGGTCAGCTTGACGAGGACTGGCCCAGCGAAACGCCCGCGATTGCCGCACCAACGCCCAAGACAATCGAACCGACGACATTGAGCAGCGCCCGAACCGACTGCCCCCGTTCACCGTCCCGCCCCCGTTGAGCCAGGCGCACCGTGTCGTACCCGAAGGTTGAGTACGTCGTGAGTGTGCCGCAGAACCCGGTGCCCACCACCGCATTCCACTCCGTATCGACTGCTATCCCCGCGACTACGCCGAGAACGAGGGAGCCGGCAAGGTTGCACAGCAGGATGCCCCATGGGAATCGTTCGCCGAGCCATGCGCGCAGTTCCCGGTCGACGAGATAGCGCAGCGGGGCGCCGGCAGCCGCACCGACAGCCACCCACATCGCCGTCATCGGGGCTCACCCGCGCCGGAGTCGGCAACGCCAGGACGCCCGCCGCCGGTCACCCGTAGGCCCACCCACACCGCGCCGAGTGCGGCGAGAAGCGTGCCGATCAGGTATCCGGCTGCGGCGATCGGCCGGCCGTCAGCAAGCAGAATCTGGGCGTCCATGGCGTAGGTGGAGAACGTCGTATAGCCACCGAGGACGCCGACCGCGAGGAAAGGGCGGAGGTACCGGTGCCGGCCCGCCCGGTCGTGCCAACCCAACAGGAGACCGATGAGCAGGCATCCGGTCACGTTGACCAGGATCGTGGACCAGGCGACTCCGGTGGGGGAGTGGGTGACCAGCAGCGCGACCGCATACCGGGCAAGCGCTCCGAGGACTCCGCCAACGGCAACCGCGAGCAGGATCATGCGGACGTTATGCGCATAACCGCCCGGATGACGCCGCTGAAGCGGGACGCTATGCGCATAACGTGCAGCTCGGGTCGTCCACTCAGAACCAGGACCGGAACATCATCCGCGCGCGCCACTCGACTTCCGGTAGTGGTGTCCCGACCAGGATCGGGTGCAGCCAGATGAAGTTCAGGATCACCAGCGCGACGTACATGCTGACCGCCAGCAGACCGACCCGCCGCCGAAGAGGCGAATCCGCTTGGCGGCCAAGGACGGATCCCAGGGTGAGGGTGACCGCGAGGATGAAGAACGGTACGGCGGGGGCCATGTAGAACAGGAACATGGTGCGTTCGAGGTTGACAAGCCAGGAGAGCCAACCGGCGGCGATGGCCGCGAGGACTGTCCCGGCTCGCCAGTCCAAGCGGGATAGCAGCAGCCACAACATCCACAGCACCGCCGGGGCGAAGGCGAACCACAGCACCGGCGTACCCACCAGCAGGACGTAACGGACGATCTGTCCGCCGGCTTCGTCGCTGAGCCCCTGCGGATTCCAGAACAGGATCGGCCGCCCGGTGACCAGCCAACTCCAGGGGCTGGACTCCCACGGGTGGTCGGAATCGAGTCCGCTGTGGAATTCGAGCCATTGGCCGTGCTGGTGCCACAAGGATCGCAGCGGATCCGGGATGAAGCCGACGGCGGTGTCGGGGTTCTGCTGGGCCCAATGTCGGCCCTGTGAGGTCTCGCTGGCGAACCAACCGGCGAACGAGGCCACATAGGTGACGATCGGCAGCACGGCCAGGGCGCCCAGCGCACCGGGGAGCACTCGACGTACGGCGACCCGACTCGGACGACGTGCCCCGGCGGCCCGCAGCGCTGCGCGATCCCATAGCACCGACAGGATCGCGAACGCCGCGAGAAACCAGATCCCGCTCCACTTCACCGCACAGGCGGCGCCGAGCAGGATGCCGGCGGTCATCCGCCAACTGCGTAGTCCCAACCGGGGGAATGCGGGCAGCGGGCCGTCCTCGAGTAGGGTGGCCAGCCGGGTACGGACCTGATCGCGGTCGATCAGCAGGGCAGCAAGCCCGGCCAGCACGAACATGGGCAGGAAGATGTCGAGCAACCCGGTGCGCCCCAGGACGAAGGAGAACGCGTCGGAGGCCAGCAGCAACCCCGCGGTCCCACCCAGGTAGGTGGACCCGCTCATCCGGCGGGCGATCCAGAACAGCAGCAGCACACAGATGGTGCCGGCGATGGCCGAGGGCACCCGCCACCCCAATGGGGTGTTACCGAAGACGATCTCGCCGAGCCCGATCAGCCATTTGCCCAGTGGGGGATGGACGATGTAGTCGTAGCCGCGGTTGTACTCCGAGCCCAGTTCCAGCATGTCGTCGGCGTGGACCGGGTAATAGGCCTCGTCGAAGATCAATTCCGGGGGATAGGACAGTCGCCACAGCCGCATCCACAGCGCGATCCCACCGAGGACGGCGGTCACGATCAGGGCGCGGCGCCGGTCGGTGGGCAGCACGGGACGCAGTCGCTGCGCGAGCCCGGTGCGAACCGATGACGTGGATGCTTCTGGCCTGCTCGTCGGTTCGCTCGGGGTCGCCGAACTTCCTACCCCGCCAGCGTTGCGGGTTCGGGACGTACGGGGCCGCCGGTCCCGAGAGGAGTCCGAGCCCGCCTCCGGCTCACGCCCCGGAGCCAGCACCGCCATGGCTGCGATCGTAGGCTGGCCTCGTGCCCGGAGCCGACCACGTACCGGACGGTGCGGGTGCGGAGCAACGCAATGCCAAGCAGCCCAAGGCGGGGGAGCCAGGGGTTGGTCGGCTGATCGTGGCCGGTGCGCCCCTGGGCCAGACCGGCGACGTCAGCCCACGGCTGCGCGAAGCGCTCGGCACCGCGGGAGTCATCGCGGCCGAGGACACCCGACGGCTGCGCCGCCTGGCTGCTGACCTGGGCGTTGCCGTGACCGGGCGGATCGTCTCCTGCTACGAGGCGGTCGAGGGCGCCCGGGTCCCGGGACTGCTGGCTGCGCTGCGCGCCGGCTCCGACGTCGTGCTGATCAGCGACGGGGGGATGCCGACCGTCTCCGATCCCGGCTACCGGTTGGTGAGCGCAGCGGTCGAGGCCGGGTACGTCGTGACCAGTCTGCCCGGCCCGTCCGCGGTGACCACAGCGCTGGCCGTCAGCGGCCTGCCGTCAGACCGCTTCTGCTTCGAGGGATTCCTGCCCCGTACGGCACACGCCCGTACCCGACGCCTGGTCGAACTGCGGGAGGAACCGCGGACGATGGTCTTCTTCGAGGCGCCACACCGGATCGCGGTGACCCTCGAGGCGATGAGCACCGAACTCGGGGCCGATCGCCGCGCCGTGGCTTGCCGCGAGCTGACCAAGACCTAAGAGGAGATCGTCCGCGGCACCCTTTCCGAACTGCACGCCTGGGCCGCCAACGGCGTGCGGGGAGAGCTCACCCTCGTCGTCGCCGGGTGGGAGCCGCGGCGCCCTGACGGCGGGGCGAGCGACTACGTCGCTGAGGTTCTGGCCCGCGAGGACGCGGGCGCGGCGCGCAAGCAGGCCATCGCAGAATCGGCCAAGCACTACGGCGTACCCAAGCGGGAGGTGTACGACGCCGGTGTCGCAGCGAAACCCCCGAAGCCGCCGAAGTCGAGTTGAGCATCGGCAAACCGGGGTTTTTCCAGCCGGAAAAGCTCCATTTTGCCGATGATCAACTCGGAGTGGGCTTCTCAGTGAGTCAGAGCCAGCCGTTACGCCGGAAGCCGCGATAGAGCGCGGTACAGGAG
>JBPCPI010000100.1:0-3070 GCA_050999295.1 Geodermatophilaceae bacterium
GTGGATCGTCAGCCCACAGCTCTGCGCTGATGCTGTCGTGACCGTAGGCCGCCACGGTGACCGAGTGAAGCCCCCACGCCGCTGCCAAAGCGGCTGCAGCAGAACGCCACACGGCGACCGTCTGGCCGGGAAGGAGCCGAACCCCGAACGCCGGCACAGCAGGATCGCGACCCCACACGGGGATCGGCACAACCAGCGGATGACCGGCCCCAGCTCGCGAGACCAGACCGCAGGCTCCCATCGTGGCCGGCCAGCCATGCATCACACGTCGAACGATCCGGCGGTGATCGGCGGTGCGGCTGGCCAAGTAACGCCACCAACCCAAACGACGCCAGACAAGCGCGATGGCCATCGCGAGCACCAGAGGCAGGCCGATCCACCCTGGCACGCCGATCGTAAACAGCATCACCAGCGCCACAATCAGGAGCAAGACAACCCGAATCATGACCCCGCCCCAGACCCGCACTCGATCCCTGACGCGTAGTCGATCGCGCACACGCGGAGCGTGTATCCAGTCTCAGTAGTTGCGTCGAGATAGATCACCGTCCCCGGCACCACTCCGCGGGCCGCGTAGACCCCTCGCGGAACGCGCAGCAGATCATCGGTAATCGAGATCCACTCCGTTGGGCTGAGGCCGATGCACACCGCCAGCGTTCCGACCGGTTCGGCGAGGTCGATCACGTTGACCTCGACAACCGTGGCCGACGCACGATCACAATTCGGCACTTCGACCGTGCCGAGGCTCGGCTCGCTACCAATGACCGTCATGGCTGACTGATCGGCGAGTGCGGCCTGGTACACGGCCAGGTCGAGACGGTGGACCACGCCGACCGCCATCACAGTCACTAACAGGGCCGCGGTCATGGCCACGGCCGAGCGAACTCGCACGCTGGGAGCCGGGCTCATGATGGGGCACCGCTTTTCGGCGAAACCGCCGCTTCGATCCCGGCTGCCCTCCAGGATTCGCGGATTCCCCCACCGTTGCGGCGAGCTGCAACCTCGACCATCAGCCCGACGAACCGAGCCGGCGCCATCGCCTTGGGCGCAGGCTCAGTCGCGGCAGGAACGCTGACCCGCGCCACCACAGTCGCTGGCCGCCCATACGACTCTGTCGCGTAGATGATCTCGACCTGCCAGAGCAGGACCCCAGTCTCGGATCGCGCCTGCGTGTCAGTCGGCCTCCGCTGACCACCCGGCGTGTCCGCCCACTCGTAAACTGCTTCGACCACACCAGTGGCGGCCATTTGCTGCTTGTCGCTGTCGATGTCGTAGAGCACGCCGATCGCCTCCATCTATCTCAGTGCGCCACCCACGGCAGCGCCACACGAGAAGAAAGGCGCCTTGGAGGACTGAGGTGTGACCAGCTCCTCGAAAGTGTTTTTCGGGCGTCTCCAAGCGCCTCAAGCGCATCAGAGAGCAGGCCGCCCGCTTCTCTGACCACTAGGCGCGAACTCAGTTCCGCAGACGCGCGTCGCACGGAGGAGATAGCTTCCCTGAGTGGCTACAAGAAGGTACGTCCAGGGCTGGCATTGCTCACGATGCGAGACGATCGTTCCGGCCGAAGACTGGCCCTGCGAGTGTGACAGGAAAGCCGCCGCGGCCGCCCAGCAAGTCGACCGGGAGATCCGCGACTTCAAAACCCGCCTTGCGACCGCCAACTACGTCGTCAACGCAAACAAGACAACTAAGCGTGAGCACGTGATCCACACCCCGGAATGCCATAAAGTCCGCGATGCGATCGCCTTCCATAACCTCGAACGGCTCGGCCGCAACAGCACCGACATCATCGCTAGGGGAGGCCCACCATCGGCGCTGCGCGGCTGGCAGCCGGTGCGGGATTGGCCCGGTGACCTACCGCGGCGCTGCAAGCAGTGCGGGCCGGTCCAGGGCCAGCAGCGGGAGGGTGACGCGCAGACACTGGCGCTGCCAAGCGGCGCCTCAACGCGGCTGTAGGCAAGAGATGCCACCATTCCAGGGCGGGTCGTCCAGAGCTGCCCTTAAGGTCCGGCCGTAACCTGTGCCGAATTCACCACAAGTACAGCCAGGACCCGGGCCGATACTGAACCAATGACACCAGCGGCAACCGGAATCGAGCGCACCATCCCGGCGATCCATGCCGTGCTCGCCGAGCACTCACCCGCAGAATCTGAGCAGTTCGCCGCTGAGCTTCGCCAGGCACTTTCCCTGGCTGCCGAAGATTTGGACCTCGCCCGAGTCGAGGCGGTCTTGGACCGTTGGTGGGGCATCGCCGTCATGAACGCCAACCCACTGACCGAGTCTGAACACGCGCAGATAGCGCGGGCACGAGATGGCGACTTCACCGGACTAAGCACGCGTGACGCCGACGGGAACTGGATCCGATGTGAGACGCGATGACGGCGGCCCACCGTGATTGAGCACCGACTCGATACACGCGCGGCATCCGAAGCTTGCTCGCCAGCTCCTAGCTGAGGAGCCGGACAATCTCATCCAGGTATGGCGGCACGCCATTCTCCAGCTGCTCGACGACTACAACGGCGCTCGGCGAGCCGGTGAACCAGCTCACGAACTCCTTGAGCCGGAACCACCGAGGACCGGGGACAGCCGCGTCGACGCTGCCCTCGCAGCGCTGACCGAGCCCCTCGCCCATCGCGACGAGTGCCGCCGCCATCCTGGGTGAACGGGCCAGACCGCTACGCCCAGCCGTGCTGGTACGTCGCCGGGCTTCGCTCCCTCGAAGCTCTTGCCGTACGACAGTCTCCGAAATCTTTTCGCACGCGAGGGATCTACATCACCGACCGGGGCATCAGCCGGGCGTAACCCGCCCTACTCAGGGCCAACGACGTCCACGTGCATCATTACGGCAGCCATGATCGTCACGTCTCGAGGATGAGGGCTGGATGGCCGAGGCCCTTCGGCGGCGTGACTCACAGGCCGATTACTCTGACCACGAAATCCCGTCCCCCGGCCTGACGTGTCAGAATGGGGACATGGTTGCAGTAAGGACGCGTGCGCCGAACACGTCGACCGTTGAGGACGACGTGCCAGTCGCGCGCGCCGACGAAGAGGCCACCATCGCTCGCGTGGCCGC
>JBPCPI010000195.1:0-4373 GCA_050999295.1 Geodermatophilaceae bacterium
CCGGTGAAGCGTTCATGCCCTTCGCGATGCGCACCTTGTCGCCGGTGTCGTCAAAAGTCGGGAACATCAGCTGCGCGAGCTGCGCGCCAGTGACCCGGCTCAGCGCCTCGTCGAGGGCGATGACACCCTCGTCAACCAGCTGGGTGGCGATGATGAACGAGGCAGCAGCAGTCCGCTTGCCGATGCGGGTCTGCAGCATCCAGAGCTTGTGCCGCTCGACAGTGAACTCGATGTCACACAGGTCGCGGTAGTGCTTCTCGAGCAGCACCATCGTCTCGAGCAGCTCGTCGAAGGCCGCCTTGTCGATGGTCTCGAGCTGGTCGAGCCCGACGGTGTTGCGGATGCCGGCGACGACGTCCTCACCCTGGGCGTTCTGCAGGTAGTCGCCGTACAGGCCGGGCTCGCCGCTGCTCGGGTCGCGGGTGAACGCGACGCCGGTACCGGAGTCCATCCCCAGGTTGCCGAACACCATCGAGACCACGCTGACCGCCGTACCGAGGTCTGCGGGAATGCGCTCCTGGCGCCGGTAGAGCACGGCGCGATCGGAGTTCCATGAGGAGAAGACCGCGTTGATCGCCAGGTCCATCTGCTCACGCGGGTCAGTCGGGAAGTCCCGCCCCGACTCCTCCAGCACGATCTCCTTGTACGTCGACACCAGCTTGCGCAGGTCCTCGCCATCGAGGTCGAGGTCGTCGTCGCTGCCCTTGGCCTTCTTCGCCGCTTCCAGTGCCTCGTCGAAACGGCTGCCCTCGATGTCGAGCACGGTCTTGCCATACATCTGAATGAGCCGCCGGTAGGAATCCCAGGCGAAGCGCTCGTTGCCGCTGCGCGCGGCCAGGCCGTTCACGGACTCGTCGTTCAAGCCGACGTTGAGGACGGTTTCCATCATGCCCGGCATCGAGAAGGCCGCCCCGGAGCGGACGGACACGAGAAGCGGATCCTCAGCGTCGCCGAGGGTCTTGCCCATCGCCTTCTCCATCCCCGCCAGATGCTCGGAGATCTCACCGGCCAAGCCCTCAGGTACGTCGCCGCTCTCGAGATAGACCTTGCATGCCTCGGTGGTGATCGTGAATCCGGGCGGCACCGGCAGGCCCAAGCTGGTCATCTCGGCTAGGTTCGCGCCCTTACCCCCGAGCAGATCCTTGAGATCCCTGTTGCCCTCGGCGAAGTCGTAGACGAACTTGGTCACTGGACGCTCCTTTGGGCCTCACTCGGTCGCAGCAGCCTACCCAGCCGCGTTCGGCAAGCTCGTATTCGTGATGACGTCCGACATCACGACCACTACCGTCCGCACGTGAATCGCGTCGTGGAAGCTGTCGTGCCCACCCGTCTCGGCGTCGGATTCCGCTGGCTGCTCGCCTCGTCGTGGACGAGCAACCTTGGAGACGGGATCGCGATAGCCGCCGGCCCGCTGCTCGTGGCCTCACAGACCGGTGACCCCTTCCTGGTCGCGTTGGCCGCGCTGCTGCAGTGGCTGCCGCCGTTGGTGTTCGGCCTGTACGCCGGTGCCGTGGCGGACCGGCTGGATCGGCGACTGATCGTCATCACGGTGGACCTGGCGCGGGTGGTCGTCCTCATCGGGCTCTGCCTGACGATCGCCACCGATTCGATCTCCATCGTCGTGGTGCTCGCCTGCCTATTCCTGCTCGGCACGGCGGAGGTCTTCGCCGACAACACCTCCTCCACGCTGCTGCCGATGCTGGTCCACCGAGACGATCTTGCGATCGGCAACGCCCGGCTGATGACCGGCTTCATCACCGTCAATCAGCTCGCCGGCCCTCCCCTGGGCGCTGCGCTCTTCGCGACCGGCATGATCTGGCCGTTCGTGGGCCAGGCCGTGCTCGTGTTCCTCGGGGCGCTGCTCGTGTCACGCATCGTGCTGCCCCGGCACGGTCGGGCCCGGCAGGAGCGACGTCACCTGCGGCACGACATCGCCGAGGGTGTTCGGTGGGCCTGGACGCATCCGGCCGTGCGCACACTGCTGCTGACCATCTTCACGTTCAACATCACGTTCGGAGCGGCGTGGTCGGTGCTGGTGCTCTACGCCACCCAGCACCTGGGGCTGGGCGAGATCGGCTTCGGGCTGCTCACCACCGTCGGGGCGGTCGGCGGGCTGCTCGGCATCGTGGCGTACGGATGGATCACCCGGCGACTGAGCTTGGGCAACATCATGCGGATCGGGCTGATCATCGAGACGCTCACCCACCTGGGCCTTGCCCTCGCAACATCCGCGTGGCTGGCGATGCCCATCTTCTTCGTGTTCGGTGCCCACGCCTTCATCTGGGGCACCACATCCGTCACCGTGCGCCAGCGGGCCGTGCCGTCGCAGCTGCAGGGCCGGGTGGGCAGTGTCAACCAGGTCGCGACGTTTGGCGGTCTGGTGGTGGGGTCGGGGATCGGCGGGCTGATCGCTCGCGAGTGGGGCGTGACCGCGCCGTTCTGGTTCGCCTTCGTCGGGTCCGCGGTCTTCGTCGTCGTCATCTGGCGGCAGCTCGCACACATCGCCCACACCGACGCCGCCATCGTCGCCGACCCCTCGATCGCCGTACGACAAACCATTGAAGGGTAAGTGGTCAGTACCGACGTGCTTCGGATTTCCTGTATTTGACCACTCATGGAAACTTCTCAGCCGCCGCTGGTGTCCAACTCCGCCCCGAAGGGCACCGCGCGAGACTGGGGATCGAGCAGCCAGCCCTCGGGGAGTACCACGTGCCGCGTACCGGTACCGCGGCCGCGTGGCGTCCCCAGGATCTCAGTCGGGTAGGGCTGGTCGGCCAGAGCGGCCAGCCGATCTGTGAGCTGCGCCAAACTGTCCACAGTGGATAGTTCCGCACGCACTGGGCTGCCGACAGCGAAACCCTTGAGGTACCAGCCGACATGCTTGCGGAAGTCCCGGATACCCCGGTCGGCGCCCATGAACTCGATGAGCAGGGAAGCATGCCGGCCCATCACCTCGGCGACCTCGCGCAAGTGCGGCAGTTGCCGCTCCGGCTGACCGGCGAAAGCCGCCGCCAGGTCACCGAACAGCCACGGTCGGCCGAGGCAGCCGCGGCCGACCACGACGCCGTCGCAGCCCGTCTCGGCCATCATCCGGACGGCGTCCGAGGCCTCCCAGATGTCGCCGTTGCCGAGCACCGGAATGTCCACAGTGGACTTCAATGCTGCTATCGCGGCCCAATCCGCGGCGCCGCCGTACATCTGTGCGGCCGTGCGCCCATGCAGCGCGACCGCCGCGATCCCTTCGTCCTCGGCAATCCGGCCGGCGTCGAGAAAGGTGGTGTGTGACGAGTCGATGCCGACGCGCATCTTCATCGTCACCGGGATCCGCCCGGCCGCTGCGTCAACCGCGGCGCGGAGGATGTCGCGCAACAGCCCGCGCCGGTACGGCAACGCCGCGCCGCCGCCCCTGCGGGTCACCTTCGGGACGGGACAGCCGAAGTTGAGGTCGACGTGGTCGGCTCGGTCCTCGGCCACAAGCATGCGGACCGCTTCGCCGACAACGGCGGGGTCGACGCCGTACAGCTGCAGCGACCGCGGCGACTCCTTCGGCGCGAATCGAATCATCCGCATCGTCCGCTCGTTCCGCTCGACGAGCGCCCGGCTGGTGATCATCTCGCAGACGTACAGGCCGCCGCCGTACTCCCGGCAGATCTGCCGGAACGCCGGGTTCGTGATCCCGGCCATCGGCGCGAGCACGACCGGCGAGTCGAGCGTCAGTGCCCCGATCCGCAGCGGTTGCGCGAGGGTTAGAGCTGCCACGTCAACACCGGCCCGTCGTCGGACCCACCGGTCGTCCATTCGACCTGGCGCAGCGTTGCGGCACGGGGAAGCACGAAGTAAGTGTGCCCCGAGACCGAGTCGCCGGAGCCGACCGGGCCGTGCCGGAACCGCGGATAGGCCGTCAACGTCGCTGTGGCCCGGCCGTGCCGGTCACCATCGCCGTCGACGAGCACGAGGCCGAGGTCAGAGGGCGCGAGAAAGTCCTGCTCGGCCAGGTTGGTCAGTTCACTCGCGGCGATGAGGGACCGCTGACCGGCCGGTACGCCGATGCCCTCCGCGGCGAAGAACTCGTCGGCGGGGTCACACACCCACAGCACCCGCACTGCCACCCCTGCGCCGGAGTGCTCCAGCAGGTCACCCAGCCGCGCACCTACTGACGGCTCAGGCATCGAGGGCTCAGGCACCGACCAGGCGGGTGGCCAGGTAGGCCTCCAGCTTATCCATCGGCACCCGCTCCTGCTGCATGGAGTCCCGTTCCCGCACCGTGACCGCATGGTCGTCGAGGCTGTCGAAGTCGACGGTGACGCAGTACGGCGTACCGACCTCGTCCTGGCGGCGGTAGCGCCGGCCGATCGCGCCGGCGTCGTCGAAGT
>JBPCPI010000217.1:0-16281 GCA_050999295.1 Geodermatophilaceae bacterium
TCCCGCTCGCGGCGGTACGGGACGTGCCCGAGCACGCTGATCTCTCCCGAGGTGGGGAAGAGCAGTCCGGACAGCATCTTCAGCGTGGTCGTCTTGCCGGCCCCGTTCGGCCCGAGGAAGCCGACGACCTGGCCGGCAGGGATGTCGAAGGAGACTCCCGCCACCGCATGCACGTCCCGATGCTTACGCCGCACGAGGCTGCGAATCGAGGCACGCAGGCCGGCCTCACGCTCGGGGACCCGGAAGGTCTTGCGGAGATCGGTGACGGCGATGTCGACCGGGGAGGGTTCTGGCACCACGTCACCCTAGGTCGGGGTGCGGCCTTCGGCGCGCGATTATGCGGTTGGGCGTTACTACGGCAGCTGCTGCAGTGCCCAGCCGTTGCCGTCGGGGTCCTTGAAGTAGGCGTAGGAGACGGTCGGCTTTCCCTCCGCGGACATGGCCTGCACCTCGCTGACCTCGACTCCGCGCTCGATCAGTTCCGCGCGGCTGGCCGCGATGTCCTTGACGACAAGATGCAGGGCCTGCACCGAGCCGGGCGGCGTGTCCAGGATCCCGTTCCCGAAAGCGATCGAGCACGACGATCCCGGCGGGGTCAGTTGGACGACCCGGAACTGCTCGCCGAACCTCTCGTCGAGATCCACCACGAACCCGATCTGGTCGGTGTAGAACGCCTTCGCGCGATCGACATCGGTCACCGGGATCGGTACCAACTCCAGTTTCATGTCCATGCCAGTCACTCCTTCGAGGCTAGCCAACGGGCTTTCAAGTAGGTCGGACCACCCTGCCGTTCTCGACCTCGGTGACCGCATTCCCTGGGGAGTGCGAGCCAGGTGTTCGGGGTTCGATCTTCCCCCCGACTGGGCTATTCGGTCGGTGGTGGGTGGTGGAGGAGGTTGAGGAGGGGTTTCTGGTCGGGGTCGATCCATCGGGGTGGGGTGAACCAGGCCCGTCCGCCGCGGATGGTGACGGTCCAGTCGCCTTTCTCTATTTCGTGGTGGTGGAACTGGCAGAGCAGCACCCCGTTGCCCAGGTCGGTTGGGCCGCCGTCGAGCCAGCTGCGGATGTGATGTGCCTGGGTCCAGGAGGGTGGCCTATCACAGCCTGGCCAGGCGCAGCCGCGGTCGCGGACGTCGAGGGCGGTGCGGATCCGGCCGGTGAACAGCCGGACGGTGCGGCCGATGTCGAGGGGGGTGCCGGTGGGGGAAAGCCAGACCGGGACGAGTTCGGCGTCGTCGGCCAGTGCCCGGGTGAGGGTGGGGCTGAGCTGGGTGCCGTCGGCCAGGCGGCCGGCGCCGGTCCGGTCCTTGAGTGACTGGAAGGGGATGGTGACGATGATTCGGGGTTTCACCCCGCCGGATGATGGTTGGTCGCCCGAGTGCAGGCACTTCCGGATCGCTTCGACCAGCGCATCATGGCGGCGCTGCCCGAAGGTCCGGGTATCGCCCGCGGCCGCCACCGGGCCCTCGACCGCGCCGTCCGGGGTGCTCCGGGGTGCGGTGGCGGCGGTCAGGTAGGCGGCTAGGGTGGCGTACCCGACCGCGTCGAGTTTGGCCCGCAACGTCCCACCGGCACCGGATGTGCTGGGAGTCAGGGTCAGGTCCCGGCCGCGATACGCGTCGTCTTCCTTCTCGCGGATCGGCTTCTCATCCCGGGCTTGGACGCCGTCGGGGTCGATGATCTCGGCCAGGCGGCGGCCGATCCGGGTCAGCAGCACCGAGTCGAAGGATGCCGCGGATTCGATCATCGTGGCCTCGGCCTGGGGCCGTTTCGCGACCGGAGTCTCTGGGGGTAGGTCCGCGATGGCGTGCACGCACACCTGCGCCTGGGCCAGCGAGAGGTCCCCGGCAGCGAGTGCGGCACCAACTGCTGGGAGGTCATCGCGTAGGGCGATCGCGGTCTTGACCAGGGCGGAGGCCTCACCCGGGCCGACCCGGTGCGCTGAGCGCAGCCAGGCCCGCGTCGACGGGCACCCGCGGTGTGCGGGCATGCCCCGGGCGTCGACCTCGGCCAGCTGGGCCAGTAGCAGCGCATCGACCTGCGCGCGCAGGGCGAGGGTCTCCCGGACGTCCTCGGCCAGTTCGGTGTCTGAGCGCGACCACAGCCCACCTTCTACGGCCTGCGAGACCGCGGCCCGGGCCACCGCGACCGGACCGACCCCCGGCACCGGGCCGGAGCCGGGAAGGAGGGTGGTGGTGCTGGTCATGGGATCACAGTACGAAGGGGGTCTGACATTTCCGCCCTGGAATCCGCATGCGGCCCAACATTTTTCGAAGAATTTGTGTTCGTCGGGCCGACCGGCGGGAGTGAAAGTTGATCATCGGAATGTGCCCGGTTTTCACGTGTGAGAACGCCGATCAAAGGGCGATATTCCGATGATCAACTTCGAAGGAGCCGCCAACGCAAGCCAGCCCAACCCGTACCCCGTCGTTGCTGCCGTACTTCAACCCCCGACAAGCACCGCCGGCCGGGCACAGACCGGACCCAGGCCAAGGCCACCCGTTGCCGCGCTCTTTCGCTTCTCCCCGGGACCGCCGGCCGGAGAACTAACAGGACCCGACGATCAACTCCGTCCGTTGCCGCGTTCTTCGTCCTTCACCAACCACAAACCGCAAGCCGGGTAACAGACCAGGCGCCGATCAGACGTCCCACCAAACCGTGCTGGCGCTCATCGGAGCCGCAGGTGCGAGCTCACGCATCGCAGCGGCTACCTCCGGTTCGCGCTCGGCCGCCAGGCAGAGTCGGCGCCGGTTGAAGGCCAGCACGACATCAGGCGCGGCATTGGCCCACACCGACTTCCGGTGGAAGGTCTCCGCGTGGGCATCGAAGCCGAGCTCGATCGTGACGTCCAGGAAGTCGGCCACGGTGGGCCCGTCCGGCCGATCCTGATGGTGAAAGTGTCGCCAGAGCGCGGCCATCGAGGTCCACGGGTGCGAGTCGGTCAGTTCCACCACCACCCGTCGCCGGGCGTGGTCGGTCATCGTGCGCAGGAAGTCGCCGATGTCAGGCACGTTGTAGACCACGTTGGCCGCAACCACGACATCCGCCTCAGGCACCTCACCACAGACGTCGGCCCAGGCGCCCTGAAAGGTGCGGGTCGGCCTACCATCGGCCTTCGCCGCCGCAGCAAAGGACTCCAGCATCCGGTCAGACGAGTCCACGCCGATCAACAGTCCGGCCCGGTCTGCAACCGGAATGCTCGCCGCGCCGCCACCACAGCCGATGTCGAGCAGCGCGCCGCCTTCGGGCAGTGCAGCCAGGATGGCCCGGTGTGTCGCCTCGGCTCCGCTCGAGGTCCCGAACAGCCCCGCAGGGAAGCCGTACGGCGACTCCGGCGCGGCGGCCAGGATCTCCGGATCGATGGCCCAGGCCGCGAGTTGCTCGGCCCAGACCTCCTGCGCTCTACCCATCGAGACTCCCTATCGTCATCCGGCAGGATGAGCCGGTGACTGCGACCACCGGCACCGGCACCCTCATCCTGCTCCGGCATGGCGAGAGCCGCTGGAACAAGCTGAACCTGTTCACCGGCTGGGTCGATGTCGGACTGAGCGACCAGGGAGCCGCGGAGGCAGCGCGCGCCGGGGAGCTTCTGCGCAAGCATGACCTGCTGCCCGATGTCGTGCACACCTCGGTGCAGCGCCGGGCGATCCGCACCGCCGAACTGGCTCTGGATGCCGCGGACCGCCTGTGGTTGCCGGTACGCCGCTCCTGGCGGCTCAACGAGCGCCACTACGGCGGCCTGCAGGGCAAGGACAAGGCCGAGACCCTGGCCGAGTACGGCGAGGAGCAGTTCATGCTCTGGCGCCGCTCCTACGACACTCCGCCGCCACCGCTGGACGAGGACGACGAGAACTCGCAGTTCCACGATCCCAGGTATGCCGAGCTACCGCCCGAACTCCGACCGCGTACGGAGTGCCTGGCCGACGTCGTCGTGCGCATGCTGCCGTATTGGTACGACGCGATCGTCCCTGATCTACGGGCCGGCCGTACCGTTCTGGTTGCCGCCCATGGAAACAGCCTGCGCGCCCTCATCAAGCACCTCGACGGCATGAGCGAGCAGGCGGTGGTCGGCCTCAACGTGCCGACCGGCATCCCGCTGCGCTATGACCTCAACGCGGATCTGCGCCCTGCCAACCGAGGCGGCAGGTATCTCGATCCCGAGGCCGCCGCCGCCGCGATCGAGGCGGTCAAGAACCAGGGGAAGAAGTAGCTTTGCTGCTCACGATCGGGCTCAGTTGCAGTGCCGCCACCAGGAGCAGCATGGACAGAACCACGAATCCCGCGGTGAGGCCATGGCCCCATTCCCATTGAGCCCGCACTGAATCCAGATCTGCTCGCGGGTCTTGCATCGACCAGGCCATTATTCTGGCATTGACCGACGCGTTGTAGGTCGTCGCGACCACCGCCGTCGCAGCGACAAGGACCGCGGCAGCGCCCGTGACGAACGCTGCCGACCGAGATCGACGAAGCAACAGGGCCGTCGAGGTCAGCGTCGAGAACAGCGCGACGAATATGGCGATCCGGGTACCGGTCCCGATGCTGTCGAACAAGCCTTGCATCAACTCGATGTAGCTCGAGACACCGAGTCGGACCCGCGGACCGAAATCGGGGCTCAGGTGATGCCAGGTGGCGTACTGGAACAAGGCAACAGCCGTCACCGCCAGGAAGCTGATCCCCCTGATCAGCCGGGTGAGCATCAGCGCCGAACCATCGCCCAGCGGTCGGTGAGCTTCCCGTCCCGCAGCCGGAACCAGACCATGGCCTCGGCGGGCCCCGCCGACCAGCGCATGGCAACGAGATCGTCCTCGGCGATCATCCCGTCGATGCTGAATCGAACGTTGCCCGGCCACCGCTCATGCAGATCGGCATGCGTTGCCCGCGGCGAGTCGACGCCGTGGGCGTGATTGGGTACGGCGGCGTCGTGGTCGACGAAGTCGTCGGCGACGAGATCCTCGAACTCCGCCGATGCATCGGGGTCGGGGAGAACAACTTCGAAGATCCGCCGGATGGTCTCCTTGTTGGCGGCCGCCTGGTCCTGGGCATTGGTCATCAGGCCCCGCTCAGCGCTTCGAGGCCTGGGCGCGGGCGACCTGCTCGCCGTGCTCGGGCGGATTCCGTCGGCGCATCATTTTCGCTCCGATTCCAGGCGCGAGCGTCACGACGAGGGCACCGAATCGGAGCTTTGCCGGAGCCACGACGATCTCTGCCGGGTTGCGCTGGACCGCTCGAACGACGGCGTCCGCGACCTCCTGGGGTGAACTCGTCGGTGTTCCGGGCGGAAAGTCGATGCCGGTGTCGGCGTACATGCCCGCGTCGCGGACGAACCCGGGCAGAACGTTTGTGACGCCCACTCCGGTCTGGTGCAGGTCGTCGCGTAGGCCCAGCACAAAGCCGCGCAGCCCGAATTTCGTCGCGGAGTAGAGCGTCGCACCTGGTCGCGTCAGCCGGCCGAGCAGCGATGAGATGAATACCAGTTGCCCCTCGTTGCGTTGCTGCATTGCCGGCACCAGTGCGCGGGCAAGCTGCACCGGCGCATGCAGATTCACCTGGAACGCCCGGTCGATCTCGCCAGGGGTGAACCAGTCGATCGGGCCGGCTGCGGGCAAGGCTGCCCCGGACACCAGGATGTCGACTCCTCTTGCGCGCTCCGCGAGCCGGGCGACCTGGTCGGGATCTGCCAGATCCGCCACGACCGGCTCGGCCCGTCCACCCAGATCCGAGCAGAGCCGTTCGAGCGCGCGCTCGTCGCGGCCGGTCAGCAGCAGGCTGGCACCGCGAGCGTGCAAGGTGGCGGCGATCACCCGCCCGATCCCGCCAGACGCGCCGGTCACGAGCACACGGTGTCCTTCGATATCCATCGCAATCCTCCCCGCGAAGCACTCCGAGCAGAGCACCCGCGTAAACTCACGTCCGAAAACTAACGCGTGAAAGCTAACACACGAAAGCTAACGCCCGTTACGCCAGGAATCAAATAGTCGAAGCAGGCGTCAAGGAGGGTCGAGCGCATGGCGGAGTCAGCGCCCCGGCTGCGCAATCCGCGCGGCCAGGGTGCCCGGTTGCGGACCGAGTTGATCGACGCGGCGAGTGACCTGCTGGCAGATCTGGGCAGCGCCGAACGGTTGTCGATCCGAGCTGTGGCGGCGGCCGCCGGCGTGGCGGCGCCCTCGGTCTACCGGCATTTCCCGGATCTGGACAGCCTGTTGCTTGCCGTGGTCGTGGCCCGCGCCGGCGAGTTCGCGCAAGCCCTCGATGATGCTGCAGCCGTGGCCGAGGAGCCCTTCGATGCCCTACGCCGACGCTGTCAGGCCTACCTGAGCTTCGCGACCATCCATCCGGCGCACTACCGAGTGTTGTTCAACGCCACCGGGTTCGGTCCGCTTAACGTGGGAACCGAGGGACGCTACGAACATCCGTGCTCGGCCTCGTTCACCGGGCTCAAGGAAGCAGTCCGACGATGCCTCGACACGCGCAGTGGCAGCACAGCCGACCGGAACAACCACTTCCTGGCCTTCCAGCTGTGGGCGTGGCTGCATGGCCTGGTCGATTTGCGGATCTCCAAGTCAGGGATGCCCTGGCCCCCGGCAGAGGCGCTGCTAGACGCGACGCTGGCCGACCTCGGGCTCGCAGGCGGACCGCCGGATCCGAAATAGGCACTGAAAGGGTCAGCCGACCTTGACGCCGATCTCGTCGGGCCACACCCCGGTCACGAGGTAGATGACCCGGCGCGCGACCAGCACGGCATGGTCGGCAAAGCGTTCGTAGTAGCGCCCGAGCAGGGTGACGTCGATGGCCGGCTCGACCCCATGTGACCAGGTCTCGGCGAGCAGGATCGAGAACAGCTCCCGGTGTAGGGCGTCCATCAGATCGTCCTCGGCCTCAAGCTCGCGGGCCAACGGAACGTCGCGGCCCTCGATGACCTCACCGACCTTGACCGCAAGCCGGGCGGCCAGCAGACCCATCTGCTCCAGGGACGGACGTACCTCTTCCGGCACGGCCGCTGACGGGTAGCGCATCCGGGCGACCTTGGCGATGTGCGCGGCGAGGTCGCCCATCCGCTCGAGATCAGCCGCGGTGGCCAGAGCGGTGGTGATCGTGCGGAGATCGCCGGCCACCGGCTGTTGGCGGGCCAGCAGCATGAAGCAGCGTTCTTCGACACCGGTACGGAGTTCGTCGATCCGGTGATCCCCGGCGATCGTGGCCTGTGCACTGTCGAGATCGGTGTCAAGGAGGGCATTCGAGGCGGTGACCATGGCGGTGGCCACGTGCTTGGTGAGCGCGACCAGCGTGGTGCCGATCTGATCCAACTCGTCGTGGTAGCTCTCGCGCATCACAACCCTCTCCGTCTTTGGTGTCTCCTCAGGCTAGGCCGAACGGTCACTTCGCGGCGGGCGCGGCGTGAACGGGCCGCGACCTGCGAGTGAACACTTCACCCTCCCGTGCTGCTCACGGGCTGGCCGCGAGCTGGCAGAACCATTGTGCGCTTTACCATCATCTTCGTGGAGGTCGCACTTGGCGTGCTCGCGGGTCTGCTCGTCGGCCTCGCGATCGGAGTCCTCCTCGCACGTCCGCCTGGGCGGGCGCAGGGCAGTCGGGTCAGCTCCGCGCCGGAGACCCCCGCCGAGCCGATCGGGATCCGTCGCCTGGTCGATGTCATGGACCCGGCCGCCATCGTGGTCGATCCGGATGATCTCGTTCTGCTGGCCAACGCATCGGCTCGAGGACTGGGCGTGGTCCGCGGCGATCGGGTCAGCATGTCGGCGCTGGTCGCTGCCGTGAGCAGCGCCCGGGCGACCGGTAGCCGGCGTACCGAAGTGGCGCTTCCGGAGCATGTCGTCGGGGCTGGGCCGCGCCGGGTCGCCGTCCACGCTGCTCGACTCGATCCCACCGGAACGGTGGCCCTGCTGCTGCAGGATGTCACCGAGGTACGGCGGGTCGAGGCCGTACGCCGCGACTTCGTCGCCAACGTCGGCCACGAGCTCAAGACCCCCGTAGGCGCGCTGACCCTGCTAGCCGAGGCGGTCCAGGAGGCCGCGGACGACCCTGAGGCGATCCGCCGGTTCTCTGCCCGGATGCGCCACGAGGCCGAACGATTGGCCAGGCTGGTACGGGAGCTGATCGACCTGTCGCGGCTGCAGGGCGGCGATCCCCTGCCCGCTCTGGAACCCGTGCCGCTCGACGCGATCATCGCCGAGGCGATGGATCGGACCCGGCTCGCCGCCAACGCCAAGGGAATCCAGCTCAACTCGGGCGGCCAGCACGGCCTGGTCGTGCGGGGGGTGGAGTCCCAACTGATCACCGCAGTGACCAACCTGTTGACCAACGCAGTTGCCTACAGCTCCAGCGCGACCCACGTTTCGGTAAGTACTCGGGCCCGGTCCGGCATGGCCGAGATCGCGGTGACTGACGCCGGCGTGGGCATCCCCGACACTGCCCGGCAACGGGTCTTCGAACGGTTCTATCGCGTCGACCAGTCGAGGGCCTCTGCCACCGGTGGGACCGGCCTGGGTCTGGCCATCGTGAAACACATCGTCACCAACCACGGGGGCTCGGTCGAGGTCTGGAGTGAACCGGGAATCGGGTCCACATTCACGGTGCGTATCCCACTCGCGCCACGCCGGGACGCCGGAGAGGACCAGACGATGCCGACAGCCAGCTCGGCGGCCGACCATCGACGGGGAACTGCCGTCGCTACCGCCAGTGCCAATACCGCGAGAGGGAACTGACTTCATGACCCGGGTGCTCGTCGTCGAGGACGAGGAGTCCTTCTCCGATGCGCTGTCCTACATGCTGCGTAAGGAAGGGTACGAGGTCGACATCGCCGAGACCGGCCCGGCTGCACTCGAGACCTACGACCGGCACGGCGCAGACATCGTCCTGCTGGATCTGATGCTGCCCGGACTGTCCGGCACCGAGGTCTGTCGTGCGCTTCGCGGGCGGGGTGCCGTACCGATCATCATGTTGACCGCGAAGGACGCGGAGATCGACAAGGTCGTCGGCCTGGAACTGGGCGCCGACGACTACGTGACCAAGCCGTACTCAGCTCGTGAGCTCCTGGCCCGGATGAAGGCGGTGCTGCGCCGCCGCCAGGACACCGACATCGTCGACGATGCCGCCCTCGAAGCCGGCCCGGTCCGCATGGATGTCGAGCGGCACACGGTGTCGGTGAACGGGACCTCGGTGTCCATGCCGCTCAAGGAGTTCGACCTGCTGGAGATCCTGCTCCGCAACTCCGGCCGAGTGCTGACCCGGGGGCAACTCATCGATCGGGTCTGGGGCTCGGATTACGTGGGGGACACGAAGACCCTCGACGTGCACGTGAAACGGTTGCGCGCCAAGGTCGAGCCCGATCCGGGCCGCCCGCGTCACCTGATGACCGTGCGCGGGCTGGGCTACAAGTTCGAAGCCTGACTCGCGCGCGCAGCGCGCCCGGACTCTTGTCGATACCGCCGCCCCCGTAGGGCCAGGACCCGCCACGCTGGCCGGGAAGTAGCTGAACTCAGGCTGCTTGGTCGCCGGCGTTCTCGACAAGCTTGCGGCCGGTGCGGATCGTGTGGTCCTTGCCGCAGTGGCAGGCTAGGACCACCGCGATGTGGCCGGGCCGGTTCACGAGTCGGACGACTCGACTGTCGGCAATCAGTTCGTCCCGATCTGCCGTCGGACAGTGGATGTAGAACATGCCGCAAGCATGCGGCCTCCCGCAGAAATCGTAAAGTGGCAGAAATGCCCCTAGTCGCGGAAAAGCTGCCATACTCTCTCTCATGGCGAAAGGTCCGGTGGTCAGCGGCTTGCTGGGGCCGGGCAATGGGGGCTTCGGCATCGGGGTCCTGTCCGAGGTCTACGGGTACGACCGCACCGACATCGGCATCCCGGCTTTCGACTTCGCGCTCGTGGCCGAGGAGCCCGGCCTGAAACGACTCGACACCGGCATCCTGATCACCATCGAGCACGGGCTGGACAGACTTGCCGCCTCCGACGTCATCCAGATCCCGTCGTGGGGTTGCGGTCCCGGACCGATCGACTCGGTGGCCGCGCCCAGCCCGGCGGTGATCCAGGCCCTGCACACCGCCTACGACCGAGGCGCGACGATCGCCACGCATTGCAGCGGCGCTTTCGTGCTCGGACACGCCGGACTGCTCGACGGACGGCGGGCCACCACCCATTGGGGTTTCGCCGACCTGCTGGCCGAGACCTTCCCGAAGGTGGTCGTGGATTCCGATGTGCTCTACGTCGACGAGGGCCAGATCGTCACCGGCGCCGGCACCGCGGCCGGCATCGACCTCTGTCTTTACCTCATTCGCCGTGAGTACGGCGCGAAGGCGGCGAATGCGTTGGCGCGCACCATGGTTGTGCCGCCGCATCGCGACGGCGGCCAGGCCCAGTTCATCGCGACACCAGTGGCGACCTGCGCCGGGGATGACCCGTTACGTGGACTGCTGCAGTGGATGCGTGCCCACCTCGACCAGGAGCTCTCGGTGCCCGTCCTGGCCCGGCGGGTGCTGATGTCACCGCGTAGCTTCGCCCGCCACTTCCGTGCCGCGACCGGAACAACCCCGCATGCCTGGGTTCTGGCGCACCGGCTTGCCGCGGCCGAACATCTGCTGGAATCCGGGACAGACAGTGTCGAGCACATCGCTCGTACCGTGGGTTTCGGTACGGCAGCGGGGATGCGGGAGCAGTTCGTCCGCCGCCGGGGGGTCTCTCCCCAGGCCTATCGGCGGACCTTCGCAAGCCGGCCGCGCGCGGAGCGCGCCCGGATTCTTGTCGGAACCGCCGCCCCCGTACGGCCAGAACCCGCAACGCTGGCTGGGTGAAGACGTTGCGCGCGGAGCGCGCCCGGATTCTTGTCGAAACCGCGGCTGATGTACGGGCAGAACCCGCAACCCTGGCCGGGTAGATACTCGCCGCCATGTCGGCTGCCATTCTCTAACCGTCCTCAACCGGTGGGCGTGGCCGGGTGCGGGGCCACCATTCCCCCGGCAAGCCGAGCGCTGGCAAGTCGGACAAGTTCGGCGTAGGCGGCCGGACCGATCAACGCGCTCAGCTCAGGGCCGTAGGCCACGTAGACGGGTTCCCGGCCGACGTGGGCATCGGTGGAACTTGAACACCACCAGTGCAGGTCGTGCCCGCCCGCACCCCAGCCGCGGCGGTCGAACTCGGTGATGGTCGAGATCAGGACCCGGGTGTTGTCCGCACGGTCCACCCATTCCTGTTCCCGGCGGATCGGCAGCTGCCAGCACACGTCGGGCTTGGTCTCGAGCGGGTGCTTGCCGGTACGCAGCGCCAAGGCATGCAGGGCGCAGCCCTCGCCGCCGGCGAATCCGGACCGGTTGTGGAAGATGCAGGCGCCGTCGACCACCCTAGTGCGCAGCCGGTTCTTCTCGTCGCCGATGTCATCGCGTTCGGTCCAGCTCTGCTGACCCTTGAGGTAGTACTGCCAATACTTCGGCGTCAGCTGCTTGACGAACGTCGTCACCCGTCGCACGTCGTCCTCGTCGGTGAAGAACGCTCCATGGCTGCAGCAGCCGTCGTCGGGGCGGTCCTTGATGATGCCGTGGCAGCCTCGGCCGTAGATGCAGGTCCAGGCGGAGTTGAGCCAGGTCAGATCGGCGCGCACCACGTGCTCGCTGTCAGCCGGATCGACGAACTCGACCCACTCACGCGCGAACTCGAGACCGACTTCAGTCGTGCGTGGATCAATGACCCGGGACCGCGGATCGACAACCATGGACAGAGCCTAAGGCGGCGTCCGGGCGCCCGCACAGTGCATGTACGGCGTGCCAAGAGCCGTCGTGACACAGTTTGGGGGTGCGCCTCGGAGTCCTGGACGTCGGTTCCAACACCGTCCACCTGCTGGTGGTGGACGCCTATCGCGGCGGCCACCCGACTCCGACGCACTCATCGAAGTCGGTTCTGCGGCTGGCTGAGAACCTCACCAAGGACGGCCGGCTGTCCAAGGCAGGGGAGCAGTCCCTGGTCGATGCCGTTGCCCGGGCGAAGAAGGATGCCCGCCATCAGGGTTGCGACGACCTGCTCGCCTTCGCCACCTCCGCGGTACGCGACGCCTCCAACTCCAGCGCGGTTCTGGCCCGGATCAAGCGCGAGACCGGGATCGAACTGGCGGTCCTGACTGGACCGGAGGAGGCCCGGCTCACGTTCCTGGCCGTCCGTCGCTGGTACGGGTGGAGCGCCGGGCGACTGCTCGCTCTCGACATCGGAGGCGGCTCGTTGGAAATCGCGGTCGGAGTCGACGAGGAACCCGAACTGGTGATCTCCCTCCCACTCGGCGCGGGTCGGATGGCGCGGGAGTTCCTGCGCGGTGATCCGCCGGACAAGAAAGCACTCGGGCAACTGTGCGAGCACGTCGAAACCACTTTGGCCAAGCCCGCCAAGGAGATCGCTGGCATCGGGCCTAGCGACCGGATCGTGGCGACATCCAAGACCTTCCGCAGCCTGGCCCGGCTCACCGGAGCGGCACCGTCCAGCGCCGGTCCTCGGGCGAGTCGGCACCTGACCCGAGAGGGCCTGTCTCAACTGATCGGGTTCATCTCCCGAATCTCCTCAGCCGATCTTGCCGAACTCGACGGAGTCAGTCCCACTCGATCCGAACAGCTGCTTGCCGGGGCCGTCGTCGCCGAGGTGGCGATGAAGTGCCTGGGGGTCGGCGCGGTGCAGATCTGCCCGTGGGCGCTGCGCGAAGGCGTCATCCTTCGGCGTCTGGACTGGCTGGAGGGGGTGTGAGCAGGCGATGACCGGAGCGACTGACGAGCCGACCTCGGCGCGCGGACTCGCCGACATCCTGCGCGAGGCGGGAATAAGCGCAGCCGGCGGAGGTGGGCGTCGCCGACGCCGGGACGAGGCCTACCCAGCGCAAGACGAGGACACAGCCACCATCGAGCCAGCCGTTCTGGACCGCGCCGAGCCCGCGCAGCCTGCCTACGCCCACGAGGACGTGCCTCCCGCGGACCCCACCGGGATCGACGTCGGCGGCTTGAGCTCGTACTTCCGCAGCCGATCCGAACCCACCTCTGAGCCCCCGGACCTGGCGCCTCCCGACATCCTCCCCACACTGCTGCCACCGCCCCGTACCGACACTGGTCCGGTTCCGACGGCGGGCTGGTCCTCACGTGGCACCGGCTGGCCGGAGAGTTCCTGGCCCACCAGCACCGATCCGGCGGCCGAGAGCCCGTCGATCACGACCGGCTCGGGTCCGGCCTTCCGGTCAGAAGAGTCGACGGCGTCGTCCGGCACATCACATGCCAACCGATCGCCCTCCCCGGTGGCGACGACCGCGCCGGACGAGAAGGACGAGATCGACGCAGCGCCCCCCCTGCGCGGCGGAGTGGCCAGCTGGGCGATCCTGGCCGTCGAACTCCTTGCCGCGCTCGGGCTCGGGGTGGCGGCCTGGTACGCCTTCTCGGCGGTATGGGAACTGCTGCCCTACGTCGCTGCCTTCGCCGGTCCACTGGTCGTGACCGGGCTGGTGGCCGTCGCCGGTGCGCTACGAGCCCGTACCGGCCGTAAACCGCTCGGATTGCCCACGCTCTGCATCCTGGTGTTCGCGGGCACCGTCCTGGTGGTGCTTCCAGCGGCGACCGTCATCGTTCCGTAAAGTCCCTAGAGATAGCGTCGCGCCATGCTCCGATCGTTGATCCTTGCCGCCGCGGGGAACGAAACTGTCAAGAAGGCTGTCGCGGGAGCCCCGATCAGCCGCGAGGTGGTCAACCGGTTCGTGGCCGGTGAGGGGATCGACGACGCCGTACGCGCGGCACGCGAACTCGCCGACCTCGGACTGGCCGCAAGCCTCGACCACCTCGGGGAGGACACCACGGACCTGGCCCAGGCGGTGGCCGCCACCGAGACCTACATCGGGCTCTTGGAGCGGCTGGCTGCCGAACACCTGACCCCCGCCGCCGAAGTGAGCATCAAGCTGTCCGCGATCGGCCAGAGCGTCGATCCGACTTTCGCCCTCGAGCGGGCGCGTGAGGTCTGCGCCGCTGCCGAGCGAGCGGGGACCACGGTCACCGTGGACATGGAGGACCACTCGACCACCGCCTCGACGCTGGGCATCCTGGAGACCCTGCGTGCCCAGTACCCGGCGACCGGCGCGGTGATCCAGTCCTATCTCCGGCGGACCGAGTCCGACTGTGCCGCGCTGACCGGCCCGGGGTCACGGGTCCGGCTGTGCAAAGGCGCCTATGCCGAACCGGAGGAGGTCGTCTTTCAGGACAAGCACGAGGTGGATCTGTCCTATGTGCGTTGCCTCAACGTGCTGATGGCCGGCAAGGGCCGCCCGATGATCGCCACCCATGATCCGCGGCTGATTGCGATCGCCGCGGAGCGAGCCGCCCGGTACGGCCGGATGCCGGAGACCTGGGAGTACCAGATGCTCTACGGCATTCGGCCTACCGAACAGCGGCGGCTGCTCAAACTCGGACACACCGTCCGGATCTATGTGCCCTTCGGCCAGGAGTGGTACGGCTACTTGATGCGCCGGCTGGCCGAGCGACCAGCAAATGTGAGTTTCTTTCTGCGTGCCGTGGCGACGAAGGGATGACAGCGAGAATGCGGGCCGAGCGGCCAGGCGAAAGCCGGCAGACCAACATGGCTGGGGTGAGGCTAGCGATCCTGGGGGGCGGCAAGATCGGCGAAGCACTTCTGTCCGGGCTGCTGCGCGGGCCACTGGCCGTGGACCAGATCGTGATCAGTGAGCACAACGCCGACCGAGCCAGCCATCTGGCCCAGACCTACGACGTGCGGGCATTGTCGGTGCCGGAGGCGGTTCGCGCCTCGGACGTCCTGCTCATCGCCGTCAAGCCACAGGACATCGCGACCCTGCTCGCCCAGATCACGCCACACGTCGAGGGTCAGGTCGTCATCTCGGTAGCCGCGGGTATCACGACCGAGCGGATCGAGGCGGCGTTGCCGGCCGGGACCCCTGTCGTACGGACGATGCCGAACACTCCGGCGCTGGTCGATCAGGCGATGACCGCGATCAGTCCGGGTACGCACGCCACCGAGCAGCACCTCAGCGCAGCCGAAAGTGTGCTGGCCAGTGTGGGACGGGTGATCCGGGTCCCGGAGTCTCAACTCGACGCGGTGACGGCGTTGTCCGGAAGCGGCCCGGCGTACTTCTTCTTCCTCGTCGAGGCGATGATCGACGCCGGGATCCTGCTCGGCCTGCCCCGCGCCGTTGCAGCCGAGCTGATCGTGCAGACGGCCCTGGGCTCAGCCACCATGCTGCGCGACACCGGCGAGCACCCCGTACAGCTTCGCGAGGCCGTCACCTCACCGGGCGGTACCACGATCATGGCCATCCGGGAGTTAGAACGACATGGCGTCCGGGCGGCACTGTTGGCCGCGATCGAGGCCGCGCGGGATCGATCCGCGGAGTTGGGACGGGCCCAGGACTGAGCGGGCCCACCCGGATGGGCCCATCACATGCAGGTCACGCTTGGTTTCGGATGTCCTCTGCTATCGCTTCTGCCACACGCGTACCGCTACTGCCACGCCAGCACGCGTGTCAACCGGAGGGGAAGCCGGCGACCGACGCGTGTCCGAAGGTTCGGTGAACTCAGCATGGTGTCCTCATCCGGTCCGGGTTCGCCCGGACGTCGTGCAGCCGACGATTCCGGCGACCCCGCCGCTTCGCCGCGTCCTGCGCAACCCCGCACTCTCGGCGAGAGTCCCCTCGGCGGTCTGTCCTCGGTCGCATTTCTGACGGTTGCCGAGGTGGCCAACCTGATGCGCGTCTCGAAGATGACCGTCTACCGGCTCCTGCACTCCGGAGAGCTCGCCGGGGTACGGGTCGGTCGCTCGTTCCGGGTACCCGAGTCCGCAGTGCACAACTATCTGCGCGACGCGTTCAACGACACCGCCTGAACGCTGCTCAGCGGGGTCGCCCGATGCCGCCGTACGCCCAGGGGGCTTTCGTGCCCCCGTCATGACCGAGGCTAGAAGCTCGGCGTTTCGTGTGGGCGGCGGTTGGCTTTTCGGTTGCGTTCATTGCGAAGAGCGCAGCAACGGCGGGTACTGGGTGCTGGTTCGGTTTCGTCGTTGGGTCGCGGCTTCGAGGGTTGGCTTCAATGCGAAGAGCGCAGCAACAACGAGTACGGGATTGGCTTCGTTACGTTGTTGGCCGGCGGCCTCATAGGCTGGAAAAATCTCAACCTACTTCTTCTATTCTCTTGTGCTGCATCCGGTTACCGACTAGACTCGAACACATGTTCGATACGGCGACCTGCACGGCGGCGCTGGACCGGTGGGCCGCCTGGCAGCAGGACG
>JBPCPI010000202.1:0-6022 GCA_050999295.1 Geodermatophilaceae bacterium
GCGGACGCCCCCACGGTCACGCTCGTTGCCGAGATCTGGGTCTGGCCCTGGAACTCGCTGGCAGTACCGGTCACGGTCACGGCCTGGCCGAGGCTGACCGAGTCGTTATTGCCGTTGAAGACGAAGACACCCTCGGACGTCACCGGGTCGCCGTCGGTCTGGTCGTCCTGCTCCTGGACGTAGAAACCGCGGAGCGCCGGCGCGGGTCCCTCATAGTCACCGACGACAACACCCTCGACGGTGACCACCGTGCCGGCGCAGGGAGTCACGTCGGTCGTTCCCTGCACGGCGGAGATCGGAGTGACTGCCGGCGAGCCCGCGCAGGGGCCGGCCGGCGGCGGAGGCGGGTTGTCCGGCGGCGGGGCCGCACCGAAGGACTGCCCGGGGTTGGTCTCCCCGAAGCTTTCTGGCGCGGGGGCCTGCCAGGTGAAGGAGCCGTATGTCGAGCCGGTCCCCGTCAGCGCAAGGGAGTTGCCCACGGCCTCGGTTCCGGCCTCGATCACACCGATGTCTGTCGAGGTCAGCCCCGCGGCCGGCCCATTCGTCGCGGTGAAGGGGGGGTCTTCGTAGCTCAGGAATTGTTCGACCCCGTCGGGTCCGACAAGCGCGATCCCGTCGGGTGAACCGTTCTGGATGCCGTTGGATGGATAGCTGAACGACACGGTCCCGAAGGTCAGTTCTGGCCCGGGGACCACACCGGTGAGCACGTCAGTGTCGTACGACGCGCCGCCTGAGCCGTTGTAGAGGACCAAGCTCCAGTTCGAGAGGTCCGTGCCGGCGGGAGCGACGATCTCGATCGCCTCGCCCACATCGGTACTGGCGTTGTCGTAGTGGATCTCGTTGATGAAGACCACACTGTCTGCCGGTGCCACCGCCAATGCCGGTCCGGTCAGGGCCACCGAGGCGGCGACTACAGCCGAGGTGAGCAGGGCGAGGATAGTGGCCGGGTAGCGCGCGTGGATTCTCATCGAGCAGGACCATATCCGACGAGAACGACACTCGGCGACCACGAGTTGGCCGACTCTCGGCCATCAGGCATCAGGTCGATGAACGAGGCGTGGCGAGGTCAGCGCTGGGCCACCATCGCAGGTCGTCGTTGACCGAGAAGGACTGCGCCGCGTTCTCGCGGGAGCGATCGACGATGGGCCGAAGCGCGCCGGTGACCAGCAAGCTGAGCAACTGTCCCGCCGGACGAATGAGCCTCATGTCAGTGATGAAACAGGGCCGCTGTTTCTGCCGGATGACCCCGGCAAGAAGCCCGCGTTTCCGTCAGACATCCACTCTCGGCAGCCTGGGAATGTTACGCAGAGTAGTTGCTTAGGCGACTTACAGTATGAACTCATAAGTAGCGGGTCACCGGAACGAGAAAGGGTGTTCCATCTCGCTGACGCAGGGTAACTTGTGCAGGCACATGTCGTTTGACGGGTCGGGGCGAGATCACGGAGGCGTATGGCCAGTCCCCCGGCAGTTGCCCGCCCGATCGGTTCCCCAGCACCTTCCCCGGACGCGCCGGAACCTGTTGAACAACAGCCCATCGCCCCGCCCTGGTTGACATTCCAGCGGGACGAACCGTCGACATTGGACACCAGTCGTGCGGGCTTTCTGCGTCGCGCGCCGGCCTCCTTGTTGGCGCTTCTTGTCGTGGCGGTTGTTGCCATACGGCAACTGACCACGAATGTCACAGTCGCGGCTCCCGTGACCGACGCCGAGGCAGCCCTGGGGGCGAATGCGTACGCCTTCATAAACCTTCCGGAGTTCGGCGTCCCGGGTTCGTTCTCCAACGTCATCGTGTCCTGGCAAGTCGCTGGTTATGCCCTGGTCACCTCAGCGACGGACCGACACGACACGTTGGTCGGGTCGACCCGAGAATTCGTGCTGGTGCTCACGGTTTTGGCCGCGGTGCTGGTCGTCGCGATCTGCCGACGTCTATTGCTGAGTTGGCTCAGCAGTGCGCTGGCCGTTGCGCTTGCTGGGATCCCCGGCATCGCAGCACTGGCCCGAATTCTCGCTCCACCGGCTGCCATCGCCGCGTTCTGGCTCGCCGTCGCGGCCCTGTCCGCGCTAGTCGTCGCTGACCGTTGGGGGCGGCGATCAGTCGCGGCAGCAGATGGCAGGTCTCTTCGGGCGGTCGCGTTCACCTGGTTGTTGATCGCAGTCTCCGTCGCCGCTTCGGCCCTTGCCGTGCTGTCCTCGGGGGTCTGTGCACTGCTGCTCCTCGGACTTGCGCTCGGCTTCCTAAGTGGACGACCACTCGGCGAGAAATGGACGCCCACAATGCGTGGCACGGCCATTCTCAGCCTCTCGGCAGCGCTAGCTGGTGCCTCCTGGCTGAGCGTCTGGGGACCGTCCGTGGGGGGCACGGCCATCCAGTCGATCGAAGGGACTGGGGCAGCGGTTGGGCTGGGTGGCCTAGTCATGGCAGCCGCGTGCTCGGCCATATTCTGGCTTCGGCCTCTCGCTTTCGGCGCGGTGCCCATCCTGCTTGCCGCCGCTTGGCCCGGACCAGCCCAGGCCGCCTCGCTGCTGCTGGGGCTGACGGTCGCAGCTGTACTCGCCGCTGGGCTGCTCGACACCCTCATGGGCGAAGGCGTGTCGGATTTCCTGAGCCGTCGATGGATCCCAGCGCGGACAAGGCTCGCGGGGGCAACGCTGCTCGTCGCGAGCGTCGCCGGGGCTCTGCTGATCCCGTCGACAGCACCGGCCTCCGCGACCCCGGCCCTAGGCGCACAGGTCGCGGCGTGGATCGACACTCAACTCCTCCCCGACGCGATCGTCGAGGTCGACCCTGTGACGCGGGTCCAGCTGGTCCGGGACGGGCTCGACCCAACCCGGTTGAGAGCGGCGGGACAGAACGGAAGCGACGCCGAATTCCGTCTCGTCCCGCTCGACACCATGACCGAACTCCCGCTGCTGGCCAGCTTCGGCAGCGGACCCAATGCGCTCGGAGTGCGGATGGTCGTCGCCGATCCCGCCGCGTTCGCCGAGGCAGAGGCCGCCGACCGGGTCGCTCGGAGCCAGTTCGGGGCGGCACTTGCCACCAATCCAAACCTGGTCCTCGGGCCATCGGCAGCAGCGGAACTCACGGCCGGTGAGGTCGACTCCCGTCTCATGGTCAGTCTTGCCGCGGCATCAGCATCCGCGCGTGTTGCGATAGCGGAGTTCACCCCGAGCGCGGGCGCTCCGGACGAGGGATACGTCTTCCGGGAAGTGACCCTGACCGACATCACAGATCTCGACCCATCGGTAGGCGCGAGCGGGACCAGTCCGGCTGCACTTCGCTGGCTCGCCCAGTTCTTCCAGACCCAGCAACCTCCGTACCAGCCCCTGTTCGTCATCGAGGCGGACAGCAGCCTCACCGTTGGCTATGCAGCTCCTGCTCCGCTCGGCCTGCTTCCGTGATCGACCAACCCCTGGAGAACCCATGTCCGTGACCATCACCCGACGCCTCCTTCGCACCGGCCTCATCGGAGCATTCGCGTTGCTGTCGTCGGCGCTGTTCATCACTCCAGCGGCGGCGGATACCACCTACCTTCGGCTTGCCCACCTGTCCCCTGACACGCCGGCGGTGGATGTCTACGTGGCCTCGGTGGCCGACCCGGGCACGTCCATGATTGTGCTGCGCGGCGTGGCCTACGGAGCACTGTCGGAGTACCAGGTGGTGCCGGGCGGCCAGTACACCGTAAGTATGCGCCCGGCCGGGGCGGCGGAATCGACGCCGCCGGTGATCGCAACAACGTTGGATGCCACGGCCGGATCGGCGTACACCGTTGCCGGCGTCGGCACGTTCGCAGAACTCGGCCTGACTGTGCTCACCGACGACCTTTCCTTGCCCCCCGACGGGCAGGGGCGAGCCAGGGTCATCCAGGCTGCAGCGAGCACCCCGACTCTGGACATAACGGTCCAGGGCGGCATGACTCTGGGTCGCGACGTCGAATTTGCCACGACCACGCCGTACAGCGATGTCGCCGCGGGACCTTGGGTCCTGCAGGTCTCGGCGGGCGATCAGGCCATTGCCGAACTTCCGATCACGGTAGATGCCGGCTCGGTCTACTCCGTCCTGATTCTCGATACCCCCACCGGAGTGAGTGCCGTCATGCAGGTGGACGCCACAGCGGCCGGCGTCGTCCCAGCCGGTGGCGTGGAGACCGGAGGAGGCGGCCTCGGGGTCGGCTATCCGGCGGCATCGGAAAGGGGAGCCTCGAGCGACGGTTCCCAACAATGGGCCATTCCGGGCATCTTCCTGGTCCCCGGCGTCGCCCTGATCGGCTTGTCCATCTTTGTCGCCTCCCGCGGGTCCCAATCCCGCCGGATCCGCTGACCGGGCTGTGGGTCGGCACCGTGCGTCGCGGCAGCGGGCGTCAGGCGGGGGCTTTCGCCGGCGCGCGGTCTGGATACCGGCCGTCCTCTGCAGCCTGCTGGCGGTTGCCGCGGCCTGGCTCGTCCTCCCCGCCCAGGGCGGCGCGCCGGGGGCGGACGACGCCGATCTCGCGGCATCCGACTCGTCACAGACGTCCGCGCTCAACCGCCGCAGTGCCACGACCACCTGGCTACCAACGACGCCCGATCCCGAGATAGCCGGACCGACTGCTGGAACCACCGCTGGCCAGAGCGCGCGCACCGCGGTCAGCGTGTCGATCCCCAGCATCGATGTGGACACCTCTCTGGTGCCGTTGGGACTCGATCCGACTACTGGAGGTTTGGTACCGCCGCGGCGCTACGACGTCGCAGGTGTGTTCACGCATGGCCCCGTGCCCGGTGACCCGGGCCCCGCCGTCATCGCCGGACATGTCGACTCACGAACCGGGCCAGCCGTCTTCTATCGACTTGAAGAGCTGGTCCCTGGCGCGGGGATCTCGATCTCCCTATCCGACGGGCAACGGATCGACTTTCGCGTGGTCGAGGTGGCCCAGTACCCGAAGACTGCCTTTCCCACCGCGGAGGTCTACGGCCCTACCCCCAGCCGCGAACTACGACTGATCACCTGCGGCGGCAACTTCGATCCCTCGCGCCGTTCCTACCGCGACAACATAGTCGTCTACGCCGTCCGCGTCTGACTCGCACTGCCCCGTAGCGGCCGGCCGTCGCCTCTCGGCTTACTTTCCTGACTCACCTGCGACCGGACCGACCACCGAGCGGGGTCATCGTCTGCAATGCTCCGGTCTGACGGGCTGGCCAGGAAGACCGGAGGCGATGTAGTGACCGAATCGATCAAACAGGGCGCCAAGAAGGCCAGTCGCGTGGGCCAGTCCGCCGCGAACAGTTCGGCGCTGACCGGCCTGGCCAGAGTGGGCCTGGTCGCCTACGGCGTCGTGCATGTGCTGGTGGCCTGGGTCGCGTTGCAGCTGGCCTGGAGCAGTGCAGCGCAGAGCGCGGACAAGTCCGGCGCTCTGGGGACGCTGGCCGATGATCCGCTCGGCCGGGTCCTGCTCTGGGTCATCGCGGTTGGCCTGTTCGCCCTGCTGATCTGGCAACTCAGCGAGGCGATCTGGGGATTCCGGGGCGAGGACGGCAAGAAGCGCCTGCGCCATCGCCTCACCGCAGCCGTCAAAGCCGTCATCTTCGGCGCCCTCGCGATCAGCGCAATCCGCGCCGCGACGGGCAGCAACTCATCCGATGCCGCTGCCCAGCAACAGCAGACCTCCGGTGTGCTGTCCCTTCCCTACGGTCAGTTCCTCGTGGTCGCGGTGGGTCTCATCGTCATCGCGGTGGGCATCACGCACATCGTCCAGGGAATCAGGAAGAAATTCATGGAGCACATCGACAAGGGCATGTCCTCGGGGATGCGCTCGGCCGTGGAGAAGGTGGGCGTGGCCGGCTACATCGCTCGCGGCATCGCGCTGGTCCTGGTCGGCGGCATCCTCGGGTACGCCGCGATCACCTTCGACCCGGCCAAGGCGACCGGACTCGACGGAGCGCTGCGGCTGATCGTCACCGCACCGTTCGGGCGGATCCTGCTGACCCTGGTTGCGGTCGGCTTCCTGGCCTACGGACTGTTCGCGTTCGCCCGGGCGCGGTACGAGGA
>JBPCPI010000082.1:0-22757 GCA_050999295.1 Geodermatophilaceae bacterium
GAGTCCGGCTTCGGCACGCTCACCAGCGGCCAGGCCCGGCTGGTGGCCTCCCAGCTGCTCAACCTCGTGATGTTCGGCCTCAGCCTGATCGCGGCGCTGGGTACCGCATTCCTCGCCGGCCCCACGCTGTCCGGTGAGACCGAGTCGGGCGTAGCGCTGGCAATGCTCGCCCGGCCGGTCCGTCGCTCCGCGGTGCTGCTGGGTAAGTGGCTCGGACTGGTGGTGTTCGGCAGCGGCTTCGTCGTCCTCGCCGGGCTGGCCCAGTGCCTCGTCGTCTGGTGGACGGTGGGCTACTGGCCACCGCAGCCCGCAGCCGCCCTCGCGCTGCTCGCGGCGCAGACGATCGTGCTGCTCACCCTCGGCCTGCTGCTGTCGACGGTCATCTCGCCGATGGCGTCGGGCGTGGTCGCGGTCGGCCTCTTCGGTGCCACCTGGATTGCCGGTGTGGTTGGTGGCGTCGGTGAGGTTCTCGGCAACGACGGCGTCGCGCGCGTCGGCTCTGTCTCGCGGATGCTCCTGCCCACCGACGGCTTGTGGCGTGGCGCGATGCACGCGTTCCAGGACCCGTCGGTGTTCACCTCGTTCGGTCCCGAGCTCGCCGCCTTCCCGTTCCTGAGCGAGGCGCCACTTACGGCCACCTATCTCGTGTGGGCGGCTGTGTGGGTGGCGATGGTCTGGGGGCTGGCGGCGGCGTCCTTCCTACGCAAGGACCTGTGACCGCTCATTCGAGGGCAGCGGCCACGTCGCTGATCTTCTGGACCAGACGGAGTGCGGTCGGTATCCGGCGGAACCCGTGATGCTCGTAGAACATGGCCGCACTCTCGTTGAGTGCGTCGACCACCACGAAGCGGGCGGCGACGAGGTCAGTGGCGGCAACGACGCGGCTGAGGGCATCGGCCAAGAGGGCACCGCCGAGACCCCGGCCCTGCAGACGTACATCGATCGCGAGGCGGGCCAACAGGACCGCAGGTACTTCTCTGGGGCTGCCTCTGCCGATGCTCTTGGGCAGTTCTTCCCGGATGAGGCGGTGGCCGGCGAGGGAGTAGTACCCCATGACCACGTTCTCATCGGCCGCACACCACACAAAGGTGCGGGCAACCCGGCGCGCTTCGGCCCCAGCGGCGTGCTCGCGCAGCCACGTGTCGAGGTCTACCTCACCAGAATTCAGTGCGTCGAGTTGGTGTCGGGAAGGGTCGAGGGCCTCGGATCGAAAGGTCACTACTCAGGTTGAGCGGACTACGGACGTGGCCCGCTTGGCGGCGCGTGCCAAGGCCGCCGCGGGCTCGGCCGGTGCATCCAAGGCGGCAATGAAATCGTCGTAGAAGGTGGCCGGTACTCGTGTGTACGTTTCGTGTTCGGCCACGACCTGGGCGGCGCGCTCCTCGACCGCTGAGCGAACGAAGTCGCTAACAGGTACCCGAAGCAATGCCGCGGCGTGTTCGACCCGGGACTTGCTTTCCGGGCGAACTCGCACCTCAAGTCTTGCGCTTGCTGCCGTCATGGCTCCAAACCCTCCTGTACGACAAATGTACGTACAGGAGCGGCGTCAGTCAAGGCGTGCGCTCCGCCCGTTGCACCTGCGCCCGGCGGTGGCCGCGACCAGGGATCAAGCGCTCAACCGGAGAGCGCGGTCTCGAGGATTCGAGTCTGGGGCGTGCCCGCGAGAGCCGGTGATTTATCCCGAGAGGACCACACCGTCGTGGTGAGGAAGTCTAGGAACTTTTCCGCGGCGCCCACGGTGTCGAAGTCAAGGTCGATCACTACGTACTGGGGATCGTCCACGGGCCGCTGGATCCGCTCCGCGCGAACTCCTGCCTGCGCGCGGTACTGCTGGAAGCGCTCGTAGGCACGTCTCCAGAGATCGAAATCTGAGATCGCGTGTTCGATGTGCAGGGTGGGCATGGGGTCTCCTCGGTCGTCGTAGTGGACTGCGGCTGACGTTAGGGACCACGCCGCTCGGCGCCCATCCCAGAACGCTGGGATCTTTCCGGGCTGCGCGGGTCGAGCCGCGTACGTTATGGCTGTGTCGGCGCTGTCCCTCAGGTCGCAAGCACGCCGGACCGTTATGGAGGCGTGCGGTACGGCATCTGATGCGCGGTCGCTCCGAATCGCGGTCCTGGAAGCGGTCGCGCGAGTGGTCGACTTCGAGGCGTACGCGTGGTTGTTGACAGACCCCAGGACCTCGGTAGGTACTTCGCCCGTGGCCGACGTGCCGTGGCTGTCTCAACTGCCTCGCCAGATCAGACTGAAGTACCAGACCCCGCTGAACCGATGGACACGACTGAAGCGCGACCCGGTCGCCTTGCTGCACAAGGCAACCAGAGGCAATCTCGCGACGAGCCTGGTCTGGCGGGAGTTGTTATCGGATTACGGCATCGGCGATGTGGCCTCCATCGTCTTTCGGGACAGGTTCGGCTGCTGGGCATTCCTCGAACTGTGGCGGCCCCAGGCCCAGGGACCCTTCAGCCAGGACGAGGCGGCATTCATGGCCGACATCGCCCCATCGATAACGGCCGCCCTCCGGCGGACCCAAGCGATCACGTTCGCGGCCGATCTTCCACGCGATGACGCGGTTCCAGGCCCTGTTGTGCTCCTACTGTCACCTGACCTCGAGGTGCGCGCGCAGACGCCAGAGACCCAGGCCTATCTGCGGCTTCTCGTGCCACCCGCAGAGGGCCGGGCACCCGTGCCGGCGACTGCGTACAACGTTGGGGCGCAGCTATTGTCGGTTGAGGCGAAGGTCGACCTGAGCCCGCCCCGGGCGCGCGTACACATTGCCCAGTCTCTGTGGGTGACCGCACGCGCGGCTCGCATCGAGGATGGGCGTCTTCCGGCTAACAGGGACATCGCCGTCACGATGGAGCGTTCGACACCTGCCGAGCGAGCTGACATGTTCGGTCGCGTCTTCGGGCTCAGCAGGCGCGAGACCGAGTTGCTGGACCACCTCGCGCTAGGGCAGGACACTCGTGAGGTCGCGGGGGCAATGTTCGTCTCCGAGAACACGGTGCAGGACCACCTGAAGTCGATCTTCGCGAAAACAGGGACCCACAACCGCCGAACGCTATTGGCCCACGCGCTCGGAACGTAAGCAAGGTGGACCGCATGGCCGGTCCTAGGAGCGTCTAGTCGATGCACTGCCACAGCTCTGGTCCGTGAAAGCCAAGAGTTTGGAGTCTCAGTCAAGGGGATCGCGCGGTCGGATTCGGCTGCGTGTCGGTGACAGCCCTGATGTCTGCGGCGCGACGCAGTGCGCTGCGCCGCATGAGCGCGCGGGCAGCGAGCCCGGCAGTGCCGGCCGCAAGCACGCCACCGGTGACCGCGGGAAGTGGCGTCCCCCAGATTCCCTCGTCCTCAGCGGAGCCTGCGGCAGCCGAACCAGCCGCAGAGTCCGAGGTGCGCGCTCCGTCTGTCTGCCTGGAAGGGGAGCCCGGGGAGGAAGTGCTCGGCGGCACGGACGGGGTAGCAGGAGGGGTGGTGGCACTCGAGGCGCGCAGCGCCGTGACTTCGGTCGGGAGAACGCGCTGAACCAGGTCATAGGCGAAGTCGCCAGGGCAGGCCGTCTGTGACATGTCCCGATGACCGGCGATCGTCGTCGTGGTGACCGAAGTCCCGGCCGGCCAGCGGTTGGATCCCCGGGACACGAATGAGGTCATCGCACCCGGCATGGTCTCGATGCCGTACGTGTCGGCCAGCGCGGCCAGCAGCGTGGTCATGGCCAGCCGGGCCGCGTCGCTGGGCGCTTGCGCCTGGTGGTCGCCGATGAAACAGCCCAGCTGAGCGAAACCCTGACTGCCTCCGGTCGCGTCGGGCATGACCGGACCGGCAAGACTGCCGGCGCGACCTTCCCAGATGGTCCCGAACCGGTCGACGAAAAAGTTGTACGCCACATCCGGCCAGTTCTTGTCCGGACCGGTATGGAACGCGTAGAAGCCACGGAGCAGGCCGGGTACGTCCTCAGGGTTGTATCGGTTGCCCGAGGCCGTGTGGTGGACGAGCAGAAACTGCACATCTTCGGGACGTTCCTGCCGTAGTTCGCCGGTGGGAAGCAGGCCATCGGCCCAGTCCGCCCGGGGTCGCACTCCCAGCTGCAGCGGCGCGGGGCTGCGCTGTGCGCTGGCTACACCGGTCAGGACGGGAAGCAGCGAGAATGTCAGGGCCAGCGCGGAAGCGTGCTGCAGAAAGTCGCGACGATTCAGGCCAGGGATCGGGGCACCGGCACCCGGCCCGCCCCTCATAGGTTCAGCCCGGGCAGCGGATCGCCCAGGCCCGAAAGGTGGAAGAAGCTGTCTCCGGTCAGGACACCCTCCCCGTGCGCGACCAGCCACTGGTACAGCTCGCGCTGCTGCCCCGCGGTCGGGTGCAGGTCAGCCCAGACATCGGCGCCGCGCCCGGATGGGCGCAGCCGGGTCAGCCTCAGCTGCGCGCCGTACCGGTCGGCAAGCTGCTTGAACTCGTCCAGCTGCCCGGCGTTGTTCCGGGTGACCACGACCGAGATCTTGAAACCGGTGAAACCGGCTGCTGAGAGGTTGTCCATGGCGCGAATCGCCGTGCCGAACGACCCGCCACCCCGGACCGCGTCATTGACCTCGGCCGATGCTCCGTCCACTGAGATCTGTACGTCGACATAGTCGGTTGCGGCCAACCGACGGGCAGCCGCCGGGTCCAGCTTGATGCCGTTCGTGGAGAACTTCACCCCGACGTGATGGTCGGTGGCGTAGTCCAGTAGCTCCCAGAAATCCGGGCGCACCGTCGGTTCACCCCCGCCGATGTTGACGTAGAAGACCTGCATCCGCTGGAACTCGTCGATCACGGCCTTGCATTCGGCGGTGCTCAGCTCGCGGGGGTCGCGGCGGCCGGAGGAGGACAGGCAGTGCACACAGGCCAGGTTGCAGGCGTACGTCAACTCCCAAGTCAGGCAGATCGGCGCGTTCAGGCCCAAGGCGAAGTGGTCGACGAGCTTCTTCGGCCGGTTGTCGAGGACCGTCACAGTCGCGCTGCCGCACTCAGCTTGTACGCAGAACTCAGCTTGATCATGTGCGCAACTCGATCAT
Source organism: Geodermatophilaceae bacterium (assembly GCA_050999295.1). GTDB lineage: Bacteria > Actinomycetota > Actinomycetes > Mycobacteriales > Geodermatophilaceae > JACCQS01. The sequence goes on from JBPCPI010000082.1 coordinate 5,052, forward strand.
CTGCGATTCGGCGAGACCAGCCAGCGCTAGCAGGATCGCCGGTCGCTGTGAATCAGGTACAGCACAGTGCTCAAGCGCGGCGTTCACGGAAACCGAATCAGCAAGGGCTCGCACGACATCGACGAGGATCGGCGCCTTGAGGAAGGACAGCCGTCGCGTCCCGAAATGGTAGGCAAGAGCCCCAAACGGCTCGTCCCGAAGTTCCGCATGCCGATGCAGCTGGTAGGCCGACTCGGTGTCGAAGCAAGCGGCGCCGACGTCCATGTCGGTCATCGACTGGTCAGTAGACGCCACACATGCCGTCGATGGAGACCTCCTCGACAAGGCTCTCCGAGACGAGTTCGTCGGCCTCCGGGGTCACGTCGGTCTCGTCGTGCTCGATCGCTTCCGGCGTGTTCTCGTCCAGCACAGGGTCGCTCATTGCGCTCCTTCGAATTCGGTCCGTCCGTCTGGTCAGGCTACGGCCGCGGCGAAGATCGGACTACCCATCTGCGGACGTTCTCCCCCCGCTGCGCGTCAGCGCCCCTGGTCGGCGTGCGCCGGCCCGGTGACACCTGAGTCGACGTGGCCCGCCGTACCGGAGTAGCCGGCCTCCCTGGCCCGGACGTACGAGGCCTCGATCTCGGCCTCCGCCTCGTCCCGACCGACCCAGATACCGGTTGCCACGGACTTGTTCGGCTCGAGGGCCTTGTAGACCTGGAAGAAGTGCTCGATCTCGCGTTTGTCGAACTCCGGTACGTGAAAGACGTCGCGCATGTGTTCCATCCGCGGATCCGTCGCCGGGACGGCGAGCACCTTGTCGTCGCCGCCGGCTTCGTCTGACATGCGGAACATCCCGATCGCCCGGCAGGTGATCAGGCAGCCCGGGAAGGTCGGCTCGTCCAGGATCACCAGCGCATCGAGCGGGTCGCCGTCCTGGCCAAGGGTGTCTTCGATGAAGCCGTAGTCCGAGGGATAGTGCGTCGCGGTGAACAGGCGGCGGTCGAGCTTGATGCGGCCAGACTTGTGGTCGTACTCGTACTTGTTACGCACACCCTTGGGGATCTCGATCGTCACGTCGAAGTTCACGCCTCATAGTGTGTCCTACGCCTGACCAGATGAGTGCCGAGGAGGAGTCGTTGCCAGCCCGACGCGCTGAGATCCGGCCGGCAAGCACCCGGCGTCGGGTCCTGCTCGTACTGCTGGCGTTGGTCCTCGTCGCCTCGGCGGGGATCACCGCTCTCATCGTGGTGACCAGGGATCCGGCACCGGGATCCTCGGTTGCAGCGCTACCCGCGGCGGTCCTGCCGGAGCTGAGTACCCCGGACCCTGTCCTCGCCGATGACGTGGGCGAGGAACCGTTGCCGGATCCGACGGTCCTGGCCGCCACGCTGGCCAGCACCGTGATCGATCCGAGACTGGGCGGACGCCTGCTGGCCCGGGTCACCGATGTCGTCGAGGGACAGGTCCTGTTCGACTCCGCGGGCGACCAGCCGGGGACTCCTGCATCCAATGCCAAGCTCCTCACCGCAGTCGCCGCGCTGACCACGCTCGATCCGGGAGATCGGCTGAAGACCCGGGTGGTGGCCGGAGCGACGCCGGGTCAGATCGTGCTCGTCGGTGGTGGGGACACGACGTTGTCGCGTACGGCCCCCTCGCTGACCTATCCCGGGGCGCCGACCGTCGCTGACCTCGCCAAGCAGGTACTGGCCACCGCTGACTCGGCGATCACCAGCATCCTCGTGGACGGCTCGCTCTTCGCTGGCCCAGCGGTATCGCCGTTGTGGAAGACCGGGGACGCCCCCTCGACCTACGCTGCGCCGATCACCGCCGCGATGGTCGACGGTGGACGCATCGAGGCCGGCTCGCGGTCGCGCAGTGCCACGCCGGATCTGGATGCCGGCGCCGCCTTGGCCGCCGCGCTGGGGCTGCCGGAACTTCCGGTGAGCGCAGGTAGCGCCGCATCCGATGCAGCCGTTCTCGCCGAGGTCGCCTCAGCTCCGGTTTCCCGGCTCGTCGAGCTGATGCTCGCTCTCTCCGACAACGTGCTTGCCGAATCGCTGGCCCGCCATGTCGCCCTGAGAAGCGGTCAGACCGCAGACTTCACCGGCGCTGCGAAGGCGATCATCGACGCCGTCGCAGCCGCCGGGCTGGACACCACCGGCGTACGGATCGTGGACGGCAGCGGGCTGTCGGCGCAGAACGCCGTACCCCCGAGGTTGTTCACCGACCTGCTGCGGGCGGTCGCCGCTGAGGACGGCGATCCGGATCTCGTCGCGATCTCCAGCGGGCTGTCGGTGGCCGGGTACGACGGGACTCTGGTCGAGCGTTACGCCGGCGGACTCGCGGTGGGTGCCGGGTCCGTGCGTGCCAAGTCCGGAACGCTGAACGGGGTCAACGCGCTGACGGGGTACGTAGTGACCGCCGAGGGCCGGGTCCTTGCCTTCGCGTTGATCGCCGACCAACTTCCGCCCGGCCCGCTGATCGGCGGAGAACCGGTGCTGGACACCGTAACCGGGGTCCTGGCCTCCTGCGGCTGCCGCTGACCCCAGTCCGATTCGAGTGAAGGACGCCTTCTGCCAATAGGTTCGATACAGGGCGTCCTTCACTCGGGTGGATTCGCGTGCTCGCGTACGGTGGAATGCATGGGAATTACCTCGTGAGCGGCTCCCCGACCCTGGTCGACTGGGAACTCGCCAAGCGTACGGCTCGACGTCTGGTACGCAGCGGACCCGAGGTCACCGCGGACGACGCAGCCCAGGCCGTCGAGCAACTCCTGCAACTCAGCGACGAAGCCGAGAGCCATGTCCGCACGCTGACCAGGCTGACTCCGGTCGGGACCACGGTCCCGGCCGTACGCATCGTCGATCGCGCCGCCTGGATCGACATCAACGCCAGCGGGATGTCCAGCCTGATCACGCCACTGGCACAGCGGCTCGTCGACAGCCAGGAGAAACCGTCCAGCGCGCTGACCATCGCGATCGGGTCACGCGTGACGGGCGCGCAGGCCGGTGCGGTGCTGTCGTTCGTCGCCTCCCGCGTCCTTGGTCAGTACGAGATCTTCGGCAGCGGCGGCGAACTGCTCCTGGTCGCGCCCAACATCGTCGAGGTCGAACGCAAGCTCGGAGTCGATCCCGGCGACTTCCGGCTCTGGGTCTGCCTGCACGAGGCCACCCACCGGCTGCAGTTCACCGCCGTACCGTGGCTGGAGACCTACCTCCGCGAGCAGATCGCCGCCTTCGTCGATGCCACCGACACCTCGGCCGAGGCCATGCGCGAGCAACTCGGGGAAGTCGTGCGCAGCATTGCGTATGCTGTCAAACCCGGCTCGTCCGAGGATGACGAGGCTTCGTCGGAGGGCCTGCTCGCGTTGATCAAGAGCCCCGAGCAGCGGGCGATCCTGGACAAGTTGACCGCTCTGATGAGTCTGGTCGAGGGCCACGCGGAGTACGTCATGGATGAGGTCGGCCCCGATGTCGTGCCCTCAGTGGCCTCCATCCGCAAGCGGTTCAACCAGCGCCGCAAGGGCCGTGGCCCGCTGGACCGGATCCTGCGTCGGCTGCTCGGCCTCGAGGCCAAGATGCAGCAGTACGCCCAGGGCCGGCACTTCGTCAGCGGTGTCGTCGACGAGGTCGGCGTCGACGGCTTCAATGCCGTCTGGACCGGGGCGCACGCGCTGCCGACCATCGAGGAACTCCTCGATCCGGCCGCGTGGGTGGCTCGCGTACACGGCCCGCGCCCGGCGCTCACGTCCTGACCCGGCTGCCCGTCCACCCGCTGCCGAACCCACCGCCGCCGAACCCGCCGTCCGCCGAATTCGCCACCCGCCGTCCATGGCCGGACCACCCGCAGCCGTAGCGGCGATCCGTCGTGCTGTTCGGGCGAGCATCTCCGCCGTGCACCATCCGGTGCGGGTCGCCTGCAGCGGGGGAGCCGACTCGTTGGCGCTGGCCGCCGCGGTCTCCTTCGTGGCTCGCCGAGACGGCTACGGGCCGGTCTGCGGATTGACCGTTGACCATGGGCTGCAACCAGATTCAACGGAGCGGGCCCAGCGGACCGCGACGATCCTCACCGACATCGGCCTGGAACCCGTACACATCCTGACGGTGCAGGTCGGGACGGAGGGCGGCCCGGAGGCTGCCGCTCGTACGGCCCGGTACGAGGCGCTGCAGCGAGGCGTGTGGAACACCGGGGGCTGTGTGGCGCTGGGCCACACCCGCGATGACCAGGCCGAGACGGTCCTTCTCGGTTTGGGTCGAGGGTCTGGCCCGCGCTCCATCGCGGGCATGCAGACCTACCAGGGCGTCTGGTGGCGACCGTTCCTCGACCTCCCTAGAGCCACGACCGTAAAGGCTTGCCAGGCACTGGGATTGCCGATTTGGGACGACCCGCACAACCACGACCCGGCCTATCGGCGGGTGCGCCTTCGGCACGAGGTACTGCCGCTGCTCGACGAGGTACTCGGCGGCGGAACGTCCGCGGCCCTGGCACGTACCGCTGCACTGCTACGCGAGGATCTCGACGCGCTGGACGCGCTCGCGAAACAGTGGCAGACCGAGCACCACGCGACCGGGGAGATCCTGCCCGCCGCCGGCCTGGCCGAACTGCCGGCGGCGCTGCGTCAACGAGTGCTCCGGCTCTGGCTGATCGGCCGGTCAGTCCCGGAACTCGGCTCGGTCCACCTGGCCGAGGTCGGACGGATGATCACCGACTGGCACGGCCAGGGCCCGCTGGACCTGCCAGGGGGATTCAGCCTGACCAGGACATCTGGCACGCTCACACTGAAAAGCGGGGCCCTGCACGGTCGTGCTAGTCCCCAGTCCGCGGTCCCAACTCCTCGCCGTAGCCCACCCCACCAACCACGGGAGCCCTGAGTGGCCACAGTCGTCATCAACGGGCAGACCACCGACGAGATCAGCCCCCGAGCCACCGGCGTGTACGGCGACGACATCGAGACAGTGCTCGTCAGCGAACAGCAGATCGCCGCCCGGGTCGCCGAACTGGCCGACGAAGTGGCCGCGGACTACGCCGACCGCAGCGTATTGCTGGTCGGCGTACTCAAGGGCGCGGTGCTGTTCATGTCCGACTTCGCCCGGGCGCTGTCGCGGCCCTCGCAGATGGAGTTCATGGCGGTCTCCTCCTACGGCTCGGCCACCAGCTCCTCCGGGGTCGTCCGGATCCTCAAGGACCTGGACCGGGACATCTCCGGCCATCACGTGCTGATCATCGAAGACATCGTGGACTCCGGCCTCACGCTGTCCTGGCTGATCAAGAATCTCGAGTCCCGCCAGCCCGCCTCGCTCGAGGTCTGCACGCTGCTGCGCAAACCCGACGCGGTCAAGGTCGAGGCGCGGGTGCGCTACGTCGGCTTCGACATCCCCAATGAATTCGTCGTCGGCTACGGCCTGGACTACGCCGAGCGATACCGCGAGCTCTCCTTCATCGGAACCCTGCGCCCCGCGGTCTACGCCGCGACCTGACACCCCCCAGCGGGTCGCCGAGCTTTCTGGCGGTTTTGGCCAAAACCGCCAGGAATCAGAGCGCCGCCGTCCGGGAGGGACGCCGCGAGGTGGCTGAGCGTTGGACCACGCACGAGCACGAAGAGGATCTCAGCGCCTGCGGGTACAGTCGGCGCAGCGGTAGGAGCCGGGATTCCTTGCTCCACAGCGTCGGGTCGCGGCGCGAGCAGAGCCTTCGGGCCGACAAGAGCAGGAGGGACGCCGACCCCGATCCACCCTCGGGTTCGGACAAGGCGATGGAACGTAAGAAACTGATCAGGTCCCCATGGCTCTGGGTGGGGCTTGCCGTCCTGCTGTTCTTCGTCATCCAACCGCTGTTCAGTGGTGGCGGCGACTACACCGAGGTCAAGACGTCGGTGGCACTGGAACAGCTCGAATCCGGCAACGTGTCCGAGGCGACCATCAACGACAAGGAACAGACCCTCGACCTGACGCTGCGCAATGCCGTCGACGGCGAGACCAAGATCACCGCCTCCTACCCCTTGGAAGCCTCCGACGAGATCTTCGATCTCGTCCTCAACGCCGACGGGTCCAACGCCCAGTTCGACACCTCGGTGAGCCAGGACAACATCTTCTTCTCGATCCTGCTCAGCCTGCTGCCCTTCCTGCTCCTGATCCTCCTGCTGCTCTGGTTCATGAACTCCCAGAGCGGCGGTGGCCGGGGCGTCATGAGCTTCGGCAAGTCCAAGGCCAAGTTGGTCAGCAAGGAAACCCCGAAGACGACCTTCGCCGACGTCGCCGGAGCCGACGAGGCCATCGAGGAACTCGAGGAGATCAAGGACTTCCTGGAGGCTCCGGCGAAGTTCCAGGCCGTCGGCGCCAAGATCCCCAAGGGCGTGCTGCTGTTCGGTCCGCCCGGGACCGGCAAGACCCTGCTCGCCCGCGCCGTGGCCGGCGAGGCTGGAGTCCCGTTCTACTCGATCTCCGGCTCGGACTTCGTCGAGATGTTCGTCGGGGTCGGCGCGTCGGTGACCGGCGACACGCCCGTTCTCATTCGGGACGAGGACGGGACCAAGCTCGTGCCGATCGAGGAGTACGTCGACGCACGATATCCCGAAGGCAAGGACGGGTACGTCGTGCGTGTCGACGGCGTCCAGACATTGGGCTTCGACAAGCAGACGACTGGTTTCCGTGGCCGGCTGGACAGCTTCGGAGGCAGCGCCTGGAAGTCAGTGGGCGGGGTCTACCGACACAAGGTAGACGAGATCTACGAGGTCGAGTACCTCGGCGGAATGATTCGGACGACAGGCGACCACTCGGTGTTCGTACGCGGCCACGGCGGCATCAAAGCCAAGCAGACCCGCGACATCGTCCCAGGCGACGTGCTGGTGGATCTTCCGTACAAGTCGCGGACTGGATTCATCCCCGGGCTGGGCACCCAGCACGAGGTGCGCGCGCACACCTTCGACGAGATCGAGCCGATTCGGCTCAGGATCGGCGATGACATGTCGACGATCGCTGCCAGCTACGACTTCGTTCGCCAGTTCGCCGGTCACATTCCGCAGCGTGAACTGGCTGCCGTGGCCGGCGTCTCCCAAATGACGGTAAGCAACTGGACCCGCGCGGTTCACCACCCGCGCGGGTTGTCCACCGCACACCGCCACACCGCCATCCCCGACGAGGTCGATCTGACCCCAGAGCTGATGCGGCTGATGGGCTACTACACGGCAGAGGGCCGGAGTAACGGAAGTCTCGAGTTCGTGTTCGGCGCCCATGAGACAGACCTGCACGACGACGCGATCCGTCTGATGCGGGGGAACTTTGGGCTCGATCCCACCGTCGTCCAGACCGAGGACAACAGCACTCGATTGCTCTATTACTCCGCTGCGCTCGGTCGCTTCTTCGGCCGGCACTGCGGCAACGGCAGTCACCACAAGCATGTCCCGGAGCTGCTCTGGACGCTGCCACGGGAGTACTTCCTGGCCTACCTCCGCGGGTATTCGGACGGGGATGGGTACCAGACTGACACCGGCAAGCTGGTCATGGCGTCGGTGAGCAAGCGGCTGATCCGCGAACTTGCTTGGCTGGCAAGCATGCACGGCATCAAGAGCGGGATCACCCACAGCAGGCAGATCGGCGGGCGGGTGATCAAGCAGGTGCCACTGCCCGATGGCGAGTACTGGCGGCTGACCATCGGTGCCACCAGCAACCCCTTCCTGGCAGGCACCCGCACGTACCAGCACAAGAAGCCGGTGGTCATCAAGGTGACCCGCAAGCCGTACGACGGCTACGTCTACGACCTGTGCGGATGCGACAACGAGGCCTTCTTCGGCGGCGAGCGCCCCGTCCTGTTGCACAACAGTCGCGTACGGGATCTCTTCGAGCAGGCCAAGGCCAACGCGCCAGCAATCATCTTCATCGACGAGATCGACGCGGTCGGCCGGCACCGTGGCGCGGGTATGGGCGGTGGCCACGACGAGCGTGAGCAGACCCTCAACCAGATGCTGGTCGAGATGGACGGATTCGACGTACGCGGCGGCGTGATCATGATCGCGGCCACCAACCGTCCCGACATCCTCGACCCAGCACTGCTGCGGCCCGGCCGTTTCGACCGCCAGATCGCTGTCGATCGTCCCGACCTCGAGGGCCGCAAGGCCATCCTCAAGGTGCATGCCAAGGGCAAGCCGTTCGCCCCAGGGCTGGACCTGGACACCGTGGCCCGTCGTACCCCCGGCTTCACCGGTGCGGACCTCGCCAACGTGATCAACGAGGCGGCGTTGTTGACCGCCCGGCACAACCAGACGGTGATCAGCGACTACTTCCTGGAAGAGGCGATCGACCGCGTCATCGCCGGGCCTGAGCGTAAGACCCGGGCGATGAGCGAGAAGGAGAAGAAGGTCACCGCCTACCACGAGGCCGGGCATGCGCTGGTGGCGCACGCGCTGCCCAATCTCGACCCGGTGCACAAGGTGACGATCCTGCCGCGCGGGCGCTCGCTCGGGCACACCCTGGTGCTGCCGACCGAGGACAAATACACCCAGACCCGCTCGGAGATGATCGACACCCTGGCCTACGCCCTGGGCGGCCGGGCGGCCGAGGAACTCGTCTTCCACGAGCCGACCACCGGCGCCGGTGATGACATCGACAAGGCGACAAAGCTGGCCCGGGCGATGGTCGTGGAGTACGGGATGAGCGCCAAGCTGGGTGCGGTGAAGTACGGGTCCGGTGACGCCGAACCGTTCATGGGTCGCGACATGGGCCACGCCCGCGAGTACTCTGACGCGGTCGCCGCCGACATCGACGCCGAGATCCGGTCACTGATCGAACTCGCCCACGACGAGGCCTGGGACATCCTGGTCGACCACCGCACGGTCCTGGACAACCTGGTCCTCGAGCTCATGGACAAGGAGACGCTGACCCGCGAGGACCTGGCGCGGATCGCCGAGGGGGTGTCCAAGCGGCCGTCGATGGCGCCGTACGAGGGCTTCGGCAGGCGGGCTCCGTCTGATCTTCCACCGGTGCTGACCCCGGCTGAGCGGGCGAGTGTCAACGGGTCGCCGTACCTGCCGGACGGCACTCCCGTACGTACGGCATCGGGACCCAACGGCGCACCGGCCGGCGCCGGGGAGCCCGGCGGAGCGCGTGGGCAGGGTGCGGACGGAACCGGCCAGCGCGACGAGGCGACGACGTCGGCCGGATCTCGGGAGTGAGTTCTGCCTCATCGGGAGAGCACTTCGACCAGGATCGGGCCGAGGCGGCCATTGCCGAACTCCTGCTCGCGATCGGTGAGGACCCAACCCGGCCCGGGCTGCTGGAGACCCCGGCGCGGGTGGCTCGGGCCTATCGGGAGATGTTCGCCGGGCTGCATCAGAAACCCGAAGACTTCGTCACCACGACCTTCGACGAGAACCACGACGAGATGGTCATCGTTCGCAACATCGAGCTCTACAGCGTTTGCGAGCACCACCTCGCGCCCTTCCACGGGGTCGCCCACGTCGGGTACGTACCGAACACGTCCGGCGAGATCACCGGCCTGTCCAAGCTGGCCCGGCTGGTCGACCTCTACGCCCGCCGTCCCCAGGTCCAGGAGCGCCTGACCTCGCAGGTCGCCGACGCCCTGGTGGAACGGCTCAAGCCGCGCGGGGCAATTGTCGTGATGGAGTGCGAACACCTCTGCATGTCGATGCGCGGAGTCCGCAAGCCGGGCTCGCGGACGGTGACCTCGGCTGTCCGCGGGATCCTGAAGACCAGCCAACCCACCCGCGCCGAGGCGATGAGCCTCATCCTCGGGCGCTAGGTTCGCGGGGGCTAGTGTCCTGCGCCGTGAGCGCCGCCACGTTCGGGTCGTACGGCCCTTCCTCGGCACTGCCCCGTCCGGTCGGGTTGCCCGCCCCGGACCGCTGTCTGGTGATGGGCATCCTCAACGTGACACCGGACTCCTTCTCCGACGGCGGCCGCTTCTCGGGCGTCGGGGACGCGGTTGCGCACGGGTTGGTGATGGCGGCCGCCGGGGCCGATGTCGTGGACGTCGGCGGTGAGTCCACCCGCCCCGGCGCCGAACGGATCCCGGCCGAGGAGGAGATCCGCCGCGTCCTGCCGGTGATCACCGAGCTCGCCGCTGCGGGCCTGCCGACGACCGTCGACACCACCCGGGCTGCAGTGGCCCGCGCGGCGCTGGCTGCCGGGGCAGCCGGTGTCAACGACGTCAGCGGTGGTCTGGCCGACCGAGGAATGGCCGCAGTCGTGGCCGATGCCGGCTGCCCGTGGGTGCTGAGGCACTGGCGCGGGCCCAGTCGAGACATGGCGGAGTCGGCGACGTACACCGATGTCGTTCTGGACGTACGTGATGAACTCCGCTGCCGGGTCGACGCGGCGCTGGGTGCCGGCGTGCGGGGCGAACAGCTGATCATCGATCCCGGCCTCGGCTTTGCGAAGACCGCCGAACACAACTGGGCGCTGCTCGATCGCCTGGACGTCTTGCTCGAGTTGTCCTTGCCGGTGCTGATCGGCGCCTCCCGCAAGGCCTTCCTGGGCCTGCTGCTGGCCGACGCTACGGGTACGCCTCGTGCACCGGATGGGCGCGACGCGGCCACGGCTGCCATCACCGCGCTGGTCGCGGAGATGGGCGCGTGGGGGGTACGTGTCCATGAGCCGGCGGCCAATGTCGATGCGGTGCACGTGGTTGCGGCGGCGGTACGAAGGCGTGCCGACCGGAATTCCAGCGATGACTGACCGGATCACGCTGCGCGGCTTGCGGGTTCGCGGCTATCACGGGGTGTTCGAACACGAGCGCCGTGACGGGCAGGATTTCGTAGTCGATGTGGTGCTCTCGGTCGACACCCGGGCGGCCGGACAATCAGATGACCTGAACGACACGATCCATTACGGCGTGCTTGCCGAGAACCTGGCTGTCGACATCGCTCGGGATCCCGTCGACCTGATCGAGGTACTGGCACAGCGCCTGGCAGATCGGTGTCTGGGCGACCCGCGGGTGGAGGAGGTCGAGGTCACCGTGCACAAACCGCAGGCGCCGGTGAGCGTCCCAGTGGCCGATGTGGCCGTGACTATCACCCGGCGGCGAGCCCGTGATTGAGATCCCGTGCGGATGCCCACTTGCGCATAACGTCCCGGTTTGGGCGATCGTTCGGCTCAGCCGGTGAGCATGTCCGGCAGCGCACCTTCGACCGCGGTGCTCTCGTTGGGGTCGAACCTGGGTGATCGGTTGGGTCATCTTCGATCGGCGGTGTCCGGCCTGGGCGCCTACGTCGCCGGACCCGGTGCAATCTCGGCGATCTACGAGACCGCCCCTTGGGGTGGCGTGGAGCAACCGGCCTATCTCAACGCGGTCGTCCTGGTGACCGGCGAACGGTCACCAGCACAGTGGCTCGAGCTCGCCCACATCCTCGAGCAGGCGGTCGGCCGCACGCGTGATGTGCCCTGGGGGGCAAGGACTCTGGATGTGGACATCATCGTGGTAGATAGTGTCCGCTCGGACGAGCCCATCCTGACCTTGCCGCATCCGCATGCGCACGAACGAGCGTTCGTGCTCGTGCCATGGCTGGACGTGGATCCGGATGCCACCCTGCCGGGTTACGGTCGCGTAGTCGATCTGCTGTCCACAATGGACACTGCTGGCGTCGTACGATGGGGAAACCTGGAGTTTCCCCAGTGACCGCAACCAAGGCACGCGACCTCGCCGGAATCGGAATCGTCGTCGCGGTGCTGTCCTTGCTTCTGGTTCGCCAGTTCTACGGCGCGCTGCCACCGCTGCGCTGGTATGTCCCACTGTCACTCGGAGTTCTGGGGATTGCCGAGCTGATGGGCGCCCGGACGTTGCGGGCACGGATCAGCCGGCCCGCCGGCCTGCCGCCGGTGAACGTCCTGATGGCCGCGCGCGCCCTTGCCTTGGCCAAGGCCAGCGCGGTGGCCGGAGCCGCATTCGCCGGGCTGTGGTTGGGGTTGCTCGCGTACACGATGCCCAACCTCGGCTTCCTCGTTGCCGCCGGGAACGACACGGTGACCGGAGTCATCGGGGTGCTGGCAGCCGCGCTACTGGTCGCCGGTGCGCTGGTCCTGGAGAACGCCTGCCGTACGCCGCCGCCCCCCAAGGACCGCAACGACGGCAACGACGGCAACGACCGCAACGACCGCAACGACCGCAACGACCGCAACGACCGCAACGACCGCAACGACCGCAACGACCATCCGTGATCTTGACCTTATTGCGGCGACACGCCGTGTGAACGAGCCGGAAACCGCAACAAGGTCAAGATCACCGAGAAGGGGACAGCCTCGCTCAACCGACGGGCGCCGGACCCGTAGCGTGCCGCGGATGGGCCCGCGTAAGGCGGTCACGGCCGTCTTCTTCCTCAACGATGCGTCGTTCAGCTCCTGGCACTCGCGGCTGCCGACGATCGAGAAACGCCTGGACATCGGCCCCGGCGCCGTCGGCGTGGCCCTGCTCGGCGCGCCGCTGGGTCTGCTCATCGCCCAGCCGGCGGTCGGGGCGATCATCGCTCGGCGCGGTTCGCGACCTCTCGTGGCTGCCGCCCCGCTGTATCTCGCCGCCGTGGTCCTACCGGCTTTGTCGGTGAACCTGTTGACGCTGTTCGCTGCCGTGACGATCGTCGGGGCAGCCAACGGCGCGATGGACATCGCTATGAACGCGCAGGGAATGGCCGTCGAGCGCACAGCCAAGCGGCGGCTGTTCAGTTCTCTGCATGCCGCCTTTTCCTTCGGCGCCTTGGCCGGTGCTGCCCTGGCGGGACTGATTGCCGGCGTTGGGGTCGAGCCGCTGGCTCACCTCGCGGGTACGGCCGTGATCGGCGTCCTTGTCTCGTTGGCGATCATTCCCGGTCTTCTCTACGACCGGCCCGACGGTGACCGGGCTGGTCCACGATTCGCTCGGCCGAATCGTCGCCTGGCGCTCTACGCTGCCATCTCTTTCTGCGCTCTGCTGGCCTAGGGGGCCGTCTTCGATTGGAGCGGCATCTTCCTGGCCACCGAGCAACGGGCCGGCGCTGGGCTGGCCCCTCTCGGCCTGGCCGCATTCTCACTCACGATGGGCTTCGGACGACTGCTCGCCGACCCGGTGGCGAATCGGTACGGCGAAGTGCTGGTTGCCAGGTCGGGGCCCTGATGGCCGCCGGCGGACTGGGGCTGGCGCCGGCCACCACCGCGGTCGCACCAGCACTCGCCGGGTTCGCCGTGATGGGCCTGGGCGTGGCCGCACTGTTCCCGCTCACCCTGCGCGTCGCCGCGCGCAACGCCGAAACCGCCGGCCCGGACCTCGCTGCAGTTTCCAGCCTCGGCTATCTCGGGTTCCTGCTCGGCACTCCGACGATCGGCGTGCTAGCCGAGCAGACCAGCCTGCGCATTGCGCTGCTCCTCGTCTGCGGAGCCTGTCTGGCCGCGCTCGAACGATCCGGCGAATCCGCACGTCGCAGTCCACCCGACTCGTACGGAACACACCTGACGCGAAGGGTGGCTTGCGCCTGGAACGGGTGGACTGCTGGGGTCAGCCGGCACCCACCTCAACGACCGAGACGACCGTCGCCCGGACTAGACGGCGCCGGCCGTTTCCGGGACGCGGCCGTCCACTGAGCGGCGAAGGGCACAGTGCAGGGACTCCGGGGTGAGGACACCCAGGAAGCGGCCGCCGTCGAGAACCGCGACCCAACCGGCGTTGAGTTGCAGCATCTGCGAGAAGGCCGTCTTCAACGAGGCATCAGCCGGAACCCAGGCCTCCATCCGACGCCCGTGCTGTGCGACGGTGCCCGATCCCTGGGCACGGTCGAGCGAGATCCAGCCGTGCAGGTCCTCGTTGTCGTCGAGGACGACCGCCCACCGTGCCTCCGCCCGGTCCAGGACGGCTCGCGCGTCGGCCAGGGAGTCGTTGACGTGCACGACCGGCGGGTGCTCGAGGTCCTCCGCGTCGATGTCGGTGACCGCCAGGCGCTTCAGCCCACGGTCAGCGCCCACGAAGTCAGCGACGAAGTCGCTGGCCGGCTTGCCGAGCAGGGCGGCCGGGGTGTCGTATTGCTCGACCTTTCCTCCCTCGCTCATCAACGCGATCTTGTCCCCGAGGCGGACCGCCTCTCCGATGTCGTGGGTGACGAGCACGATCGTCTTACGGACCGTGTCTTGTAGCCGCAGGATGTCGGACTGCAACCTTTCCCGTACGACGGGGTCCACGGCGGAGAATGGCTCGTCCATCAGCAACACAACCGGGTCGGCACCCAATGCTCTTGCTACGCCGACCCTTTGACGCTGTCCACCGGATAGTTGATGAGGGTAACGATCGCCGTACGTCCGAGGCTCCAGTCCGACCAGGCTGAGTAACTCATCGACCCGCGCATTGATCCGTGACCTGTCCCAGCCAAGCAGTTTCGGAACCGTCGCGACATTGGCGCGGATTGTCTGGTGCGGGAAGAGCCCGACATTCTGGATCACGTACCCGATCCGGCGGCGCAACTGCACCGGGTCGACCTTTGTCACATCATCGTCCCCGAGCATGATCCGGCCACTCGTGGGCTCGATGATCCGATTGATCATCTTCATCGTCGTCGTCTTCCCACAGCCGGAAGGGCCGACCAGGACGGTCAGCGAACCGGCTTCGATGTCCATGGTCAGGTCGTGTACGCCGACGGTCCCGTCTGCGTACTCCTTGCGGACGTCCTCGAGCCGGATCGCTGAAGTTTGGGTAGCGTCCATGCGGTGACCTTCCAGGTGGGCGGTGCGGTCGTCGCCATCGACGCCGCACCGAATCCTTGGTTCGACCTGTCCTACGTTACGGACAATTTCGACACCATCCTGGTCCTGGCCCAGGAACACATCATCCTGACGCTGATCTCGGTTGGCCTCGGAGCCGCGATCGCGCTGCCCCTGGCGTTGGTCGCCCGGCGCAGCCGCTGGCTTTCTGCGACCATCCTGGGGACGTCCACGATCATCTACACCATTCCGTCCTTGGCGATGTTCGCGTTCATCGCGCCGTTCACCGGACTGTCGGTTCGGACGGTGATCATCGGGCTCGTCCTCTACTCGTTGGTCATCCTGGTCCGCAACTTCCTTGCCGGCCTCCAGTCGGTATCGGCCGAGGTGCAGGAGTCAGCCCGCGGAATGGGTTACAACTCGAGTCAGCTGTTCTTCAAAGTCGAACTGCCCTTAGCCGTCCCCGCTTTCATCGCCGGTCTGCGGATCGCCACCGTGTCGACCGTCGCGCTGGCCACGGTGGGGGTCATCGTGGGACACGGGGGTCTAGGCCAGCTCATCATCGGTGGCTTCAACGCAAACTTCTACCGCGCTCAGATCGTCACCGGCACGATTGCCTGTGTTCTGCTCGCCCTGGTGGCAGACCTGTTGCTCGCCGCAGCTGAACGGCTGCTCACTCCGTGGACGCGGGCGAGATCGACATGATCTGGTCGGATGCCCTCGCCTACCTCAACGACCCGCTGAACTGGACCCGCCGCAACGGGATCCTCGAGCTGTTAGGCTAGCATCTCTACATCTCTGGAATGGCGGTCCTACTCGCCATGCTGGTGGCCTTGCCGGTGGCGATCCTGCTCGGCCATAGCGGCCGCGGCGGCGCCTTCACTGTGGCCGTCTCGAACGTGTCCCGAGCCGTTCCCACCCTTGCCCTGCTGACGATCTTCGCGGTCGTACCGGGGCTTGGGTTCACCGACTGGGCCACGATCATCGCGCTGGCCATCTTCGCGATACCGCCGATCCTGACCAACACGTACGTGGGTTTTCGTGGAGTGGACCGCGACGTCAAGGAAGCCGCGACCGCAATGGGCATGAGCACTCTCGAGGTGATCACCAAGGCGGAGCTGCCGCTGGCCATGCCCCTGTTGATGACCGGTGTTCGGACGGCCGGAGTGCAAGTCGTGGCCACGACGACCCTGGCCGCACTAGTGGGCGGAGGAGGCCTGGGTGACATCATCAATCTCGGTTTCGGCCAGCAGAACTATGGCGTCCTGTTGGCCGGGGCCATCCTGGTCGCAGCGCTGTCGCTGCTCACCGAGTTCGTCCTGGTGACCCTGTCTTTGGTCGTCACGCCGGGACAGAAGCGGCTTCCGTGGCAACGCAAGGAAAGTCAGCGGCCTACGGACGACGGTCAGGCTCCGGCGACACCGGACCGGTCCGAGGCTGCGCTTGTGACCAGCCCGCTCTAACCAGGCGGAACCCGGCGAGCGTGGAACGGGATCTCACGTCACGAGCGGCTAACAACTGTGTGCACGAGGGGAGGGGGCGGTATTAGGGTTAGGCACCCAGCGGGAATCCTCCCGCCAGACACGCGTCTCCGCCAGTTCGTGGGGACGGGACACAGAAGGCGGTAGAGGCCATGGCTTCCAGACCGATGATCCGTACGCTCGCCATCGCTGCGGCGGGCCTGCTTGCGCTGTCCGCATGCGGCGAGTCCGGCTCGTCCGGTAGCGGCGGCACGGGTGAGGAATCCGCCGCGTCGGGTGAGGCATGCGTGGGCATCGCTGGTGAGGAGCTAGTCGTCCTCGAGGATGACAAGAGCCTGCAGACGGTCGACAACATCATCCCCGCGGTCTCGGCTGCGGCCGCCACTCCCGAGCTGCTCGCGGCACTCGATGCCGTGTCGGCCGCGTTGACCACGGACGACCTCATCGCGCTGAACGCCGCCGTGGACATCGACCGTGGCGATCCAGCCGAGGTAGCCGGGGAGTTCCTGGCCGATGTCGACGTGCCGACTGGCGGCAGCGGCACGATCGTGGTCGGTGGGGCGAACTTCACCGAAAGCCAGGTGTTGGCCAACGTCTACGCGCAGGCATTGACGACGGCGGGCTTCTCGGCCAGTGTCGCCTCGGTCGGAAACCGGGAGATCTACTTGCCCGCACTGCAGGCCGGTCAGGAGATCCAGGTCTTCCCCGAGTACGTCGGGACGCTGACCGAGAACCTGAACGTCGCGGCGAACGGTGAGGGCGCCGACCCGCTGGCAAGCAGCGACTTGGACGAGACGGTTGCGAACCTCACCACGCTGGGCGAGCCCGTCGGACTGGTCTTCGGCCAGCCCGCAGAGGCCGCCGACCAAAACGCGTTCGCTGTGACGCAGGCCTTCGCCGACGAACTCGGCGTCACCACCCTGTCCGAGCTGGCCGATGCCTGCGGCGACGGCTCGCTCACTCTCGGTGGGCCGACGGAGTGCCCGACGCGGCCCTTCTGCCAGCTCGGCCTCGAGGAGACCTACGGCCTCCAGTTCGCGGGCTTCAACCCCTACGACACAGGTGGCCCGCTGACCAAGGCCGCGATTCAGGCCGGGGAAGTTTCCATGGGACTGGTCTTCTCCTCCGACGCGGTTTTTGCCTCGGCGGGCTGAGACCCCTGGCACATTTCACGTAGAAAGGTCCCCTCAGATCACCGTCTGAGGGGACCTTCTACGTGGAAAGTGCGGCGGGGGCCTCGAGCGGCCAGCCGTCTTCGGGGTACTGCTCGCCGACTCCTACGTCCACCTCGAGCCGGTTGCCCTGTTGGGCCAGCGGGCAGACCCATCGCGGGCTGTAGGCGCACGACGGGTGATAGGCGAAGTTCAGGTCGATCACGATCGTGCTGGCCCCTGGGGGGCTAGGACCGCTGTCGCTCGCACCGAGATCGGCGCCCTTGGCCGTGTCCAGGAGGTACCGGCCGGCGCCATAGGTGCCGCGCCCGGCGGTGCCGTCGCGCATCGGGAGGAACAGCCCTCCGCCGTACTGCGCCAGCCACCACACGTCCAGGGACCCGAGATCACCCAACTGGATGCGCC
>JBPCPI010000083.1:0-3996 GCA_050999295.1 Geodermatophilaceae bacterium
ACCGGTGACGCGGCCCGCACCGACCCGGTCTGTCACCTCTCGCCCGACCACGGGATCGTGGCGGACGCGGTGCGGTCCGCGAACGAGGTGCCAGGGCCGACTGAGGTCGCCCTCATCCCCCGTCCACACCGGGCCGGGTCGACATGACCGGCGAGCCGTTCGTCGGACTGCTGGTATTGGCGTTCGCGCTCAGCCTGGACAACTTCCGGTCCTCGATCGTGCTCGGGACGGTTCCGTTCGGGTTCCGCCGCGCAGTACAGATCGCACTGGTGTTCGGATTCTGGGACACCATCGCGCCTCTGGTGGGCGGCGAGGTCGGGCACTACTTCGGCGAGGCGATCGGACCGATCGCGGACTACATCGGCCCGGCCGCGATAGGCGCGTACGGCCTGGTCCTGCTCGTCGGAGCGATCCGGAACCCGAATCCGGAGACGGTCGACCATCCCTGGGTGACCCTGTTCGGCATGCCGCTCGTGCTGAGCGTGGACAACCTGCTCGCCGGAGCGGGCCTGGGGCTGCTCGGGTTCTCTCCCGTCGTCCAGGCCGTGACCTTCGGTGCCGTGACCGTCGTGATGTCGTTGGTCGGCTTGTGTCTCGGGCGCGCCGCTGTCGGGGTGATCCCGATCCGAGCCGATCTCCTGAGCGGTGTCTCCCTCGTCACCGCAGCCGTCGTCCTGCCGCTGGTCTTCACATAGAGCCCTGCGCCGCACCGACGGCGCCGACGGGTGGGTGCCACTCCTTCGATCCGCGCCCATGCTGTGACCCGACCCCCCTCGCCACCGGCCGGGCAGGTTGATCATGCAACACGAACGGCGTCCCGAGCCCGTCTCGCAGATCTGCGAACACTGCTTCGGTGCGATCGCGACCGCTTCCTTCACCGAGATCCCATCACTACCCGCTGGCCGGGGTGGAGGGCAGGCGTGCGTTTCTCCACACCGGGTGCCTCCCGGGCGACGCAGGGTCGGGCGGCGGATCCACGGGGCCAGGACACGGCAACGCGCGTCCTCGTCATCGCCAACCGGACCGCGGACTCCGCCGAGCTGCGCCGGCAGCTCCTCGACCGGCACCGCCGGGGCCGGATCACGGTGTCGATGCTCGCCGCCGCGATCTAGGCAATCCAGGACCCGTACGGCGGCGCGGAGTCGGCGTCGCGGCGGCGGCGGGCGGCGCAGAAGCAACTGTGCAGGGCCGGGATCGACGTCTCCTGCGTGCTCGGCGACCCGGACCGATGACGATCGTGACTCCCTCGGCCTGTTCCAGCAGAGCCCGTCGCAGGGGTGGGGCACACCCCGCGCAGGTTAGGGATCCGCGCTATGCCGCGACCCGGTTCGGGAGCGCGGCGATCAGCGCGACTCCGCCCGCTACAAGCCGGCGCGGCGCCGGGTCTCCGCCAAGCCGTCACCAGTGCTCCAAGCACCAGACCAGCTCGGTCAGATCCAAGGTGTCGCGGGCCGCCACGAGCGACCCGGCGTACGCGGCGTCGAAGCCGGCACGGTCCTCCGGCAGCAGCGCCTCCCGGATCGCGGACCGCGACGCGCCCTGACCCAGCGGATCCCCGCCGGGGGCTGGTCGTCGATCGCCCACGGCGCGGTCACGGGGCCACGGTAGCGCTCTCGTGTTCGGTGTCGCGATGGTTGACCATGAGCAGCAGCCGTTCGTCGCGCAGCGTTCGCGCGAGGCGCTGCAGCAACAGGACCGAGGGACGATCGGCCCAGTGCGCGTCGTCGAGGATCAGGACGAGCGGGGTTTCCCGGCTGACCTCGCGGAACAGCCGCGGGCCGGCGTCGAACTGGCGGAGGCGGTCTTCAGCCGACGCCGGGGCTTCCGACTTCGGCCACCGAACACCTCGGGAACCAACCGCGCGAGATCGCCGTCGACCTCTGCTATGTCGACGAGCTCGAGTGCTCCGCGGAGGAGCTGGCGCCGCGGCAAGTACGGCGGCGGTCCTCTGACTCCACTGCGACACCCCACAGAACCGGCACGTCGCGATCGCTAGCCAGAATAGCTACGAACATGCTTCGATGATCCTCACCAGCAACCTGCCCTTCAGTGGCTGGGGCGACGTGTTCGTAGACCAGCCCGCATCCCGGGCCTGGTCGGCCGACCGGGCGGCGGCCTCGGTGATCCGCGGCGCTTTGAGCGCAGCAGCGAGATAGGTGATCTGCTTGACCGCCTCGGTGCTCGCGGTGGGCTTTGTGGTGTTCCTGGTGGCGCCCATCAGGTGATCCCCTCCTGGTCGCTGGCCTGGTCGTTGAGGCCGAAGGCGCGGGTCGTAGTCGCTCAGATCCCGGACCAGGTCATCACCGGCAGAGCGACCGCGCGAGGCTGTTGGAACTGTTTGCGCAGCCACGCGGCCACTTCGACATACGCAGGGTCGGTGATCGTGGTTCCCCTTGCCCAGACCCGGGCATGGATCACTGCGCCTCCTCTCAGGGTAGTTGCCCGTGGAGAGTCTGGCCCGCCCTCAGCATGATGACTTCACTTTGTGGACGCCACAGCCGGCACGCGCGTACCACAACGCTCAGAGCAGGCGGTACCTCGAGCACGGCTTCGACGGCCTCAACGCCGAGTGCCCGGATGAGCTCGTCCTCCAGATCCGCTGAGCACTTTTAGAGGCCCAGACCTGGCAGTCCGTCAGGCACGAGGGCGGCGGCTAGCCCACCCGCTGCCAGCCCGTGCCGGAGCTTGGCCTCGTCGGCGGCGTCGTAGAGCCCCGCTAACGAGACGGGGACGCGTGGAGCAGGACGGACGGGTCGCGGAGCTCGGTCCCGGCGGCATGGCCTTCTCTGACTGCACCCATCTGTACCCGCGTCACTTCGACCACGCCTTCGAACAGCTCGTTGTCCGGGTCCACGAGATGAAGCCCTGGCGGTCGCCGGTATCCGCGAACCGCCCTTGGTCACGGCCCGCGCACTGAGCCGAGTGGATGTCGATGACGCCCCGCAGTCCGCAAGAAGTCCGCAAAATGTCCGCGCGAGACCAGAACCGGCCAGCAACGGCCATCACCCCGGAGCTAGGTTTATGCAGTTCAGAGCCACTTTTCAGCGAGAGTCAACGATGACACGAAACCACCAGAACCCCGCCGACTACTTCCCCTACTCGTACTGAGGCGCTTCTCCGCTCCGGACCTTCGGTCGGGCTCGGGGTCCCCGGCCAGAAGGAGGCGAAGTCAGTCCGACTCGCGTCGGTGCCTGGCGTGATTGTGCCTTGAATCGTTACCTCTCATGTGGTGACGTGCTAACTGTTAGAAAACCCATTACAGGTTAGGAAAGGTTCATCCATGAGGAAGCTCAGCGCACTCGCGGCGGTCGCCGCCTTGACGTTCACCGGCCTGGGACTTGTCGCAGGACCCGTTGACGCCGACCAGACCTCGTCACCCTGGATCACCTACCGCGAACCAGACTTCACCGTCGCGGCTGGCCAAGCTTGCACATTCCAGGTCGACGCTCACGTCGTCAGCGACCACGAGGCGTACCGGGTGCTCGAGACTTACGCCGATGGAACCGACAAGGTGCAGTTGTTCAAGGGCCTGCTCAAGATCGCCTTCACCAACCACGACACCGGTGAGACGCTGACGAAGAACGTCAACGGCCGCGCCCTGATCGAGTATCGTCCCGACGGTTCGTTCGAGCGCATCACGATTCTTTCCGGCCACTTCACCACCAGCATCGCACCGGGCAACGAGCTGGCGCCGGGCGTCTACTACGTCGGCGGGAAGGGCTCCCGGCTGACGCTTAACCCTGACGGCACCAAGACGTTGGTGCTCGGCAAGAACGGCTCAGCGGAAAATCTGTGTACCGCTCTCGCAGGCTGACGAGGGGAGACGCTCGAAGAGACATCTCAATCCCGTGGTGCAGGGGCTGACAAGACTCAGGGTACGTAGATCGTCGCCAGCGCCGTTGTTGTGAGACACCCGAGCCAGATGGTGTCAGATGCGGTGGCTTTGCTCTAGGTTCAGCACGTGCTCCTCGCCGTTGTGAACGAGACCCGCGAGGG
>JBPCPI010000086.1:0-3150 GCA_050999295.1 Geodermatophilaceae bacterium
GGCCACTACGACATTGCCACCGACGCACCGGTCCACCACCGAGTTCGAGTTGCGTTCGATGAGCTGGCGCTCGCCATCTGAGTCCTGACCGCGATCGTTCAGCCATGGCGCCCGCTCGCCCAACGCAACAGAGCCCCGCAGATTGGTTGTCACCTATCCGTGCAGCAGACCCGATTGACGGCAGGAGGCCAAGCGTGCCCGGTGACCGCCGACCGCGCTTCCCTGGCTCGTGCTTCTGTGGATAAAGGAGGGCCGTTGGCCCGAGAATGAGTATGTCAACCCGAGCTGGCCCCACCGTGACGGTCTGAAGTGGACCCAGGGAGAGCGCAGGCCTCTGCCGCTGCCGATTGAGACGGATCATCCCTGTGCCGATAGACGTCCCTTCCCCGGACGCTTCACCGGGCGGGTCTTGCAGGACACGTGCTTGCGGGGAACCGAGTTGACCTGCGACCTTCCCGACGGTGGTTCGGCTACCGGTGGCCCACCGGCATCACCCAGCGGAACGCGCTGAGCAGTGGTCTTTGGCACCAGCACGAGGACGAGCATTAGCACCGGCGGATGCCGACCGCTTCCGCGGCGCGAGTCCCCAGGGCCGCGCACAAGTACAGGGTGGCGGCGCCGATGACGCCTCGTCTCATGGCCACACTGTACGTCGCGGCCAGCGTGGTGAGGTCATTCGCACTGCGGCCACGTGGACGCGAGAGGATGTGGCAGATGTCCGCATCACTGCAGTCGGCTGGATTCAGCCGCTGGCTGCGGTCGAGGAGCTGCTTGAGTTCTGTCTCCAGGATGGCGAGTTCACTCATGCGCCTACGTACGTCGGCGAGCTTGGCGTCGATCAGCTTCGATACATGCGTGCACGGGACGTGGCCGTCGTCGCGGAGATCGACGATGCTGCCGATTTCGACGAGGGTGAGGCCTGCGGCTTGGGCCGCGCGGATGAACTTCACCCGGGTGATGGTCGACCCGTCGTAAATGCGGTATCCGTTGGCGCCCCGTGAGGGTTCTGGTAGGAGGCCTTTGCGTTCGTAGAACCGGATGGTCTGGCTGGCCAGATGCACAGCCTCGGCGAGCTCCCCGATCAGCATCTGACCAATCTACCGGTTGACCTTGTAGTGCAGATCAAGGATTAGCGTCGTGGTATGGACATCGCCCTGTTGTACTTCGATGGTTGCCCGAACTGGAAGGTCGCCGACCGGCGCATCGCCGAGATCGCCGCAGACGCACTGGCATCACTGTGACCCGTTGTCAGGTGGACACGATTGATGAAGCCGAGCGGGTCGGGTTCCACAAATCCCCGAGCATCCTCCTGGACGGTGTCGACGTGTTCGCTGACGAGGACGCGGGATGGCGTGCCGTGCGTACGCCACCCCAGCGGGCCAGCGGGGGTCTGCACGCTCGAGCAGCTCCGCGCAGCGATCACCGATGCGTGATCGCATGTCGGCTGTTGGGGCCACGGGAGCTGTCCTGGGCGTGTTCGGCCTATGCTGCGGACTTCCAGTTCTGCTCTCGCTCGGCTTACTTGGCGCCTTCGCGGGGATCTCGTTGGGCAGCTGGGCGCTGATCGCACTCGGACTCGCAACCGTCGCATTCGGAGTCTGGCGGCGACGACTTCACCGATCGCCCCGCCCGGCGCAGCGCGAGGCACGAGACCGGGACGCGAAGAAGTAGGTGTGGACCAGAGAAAGGACACCTGAGATGGACAAGCAGTATGACCTGATCGTGATCGGTGCCGGCATGGCCGGCGTCTCTGCAGCCAACAAGTGCGCATCGAAGGGCTGGAGCGTCGCGATCGTCGACGCGCTGCCGTACGGCGGCACCTGCGCGTTGCGCGGCTGTGACCCGAAGAAGATCCTGCGGCGCGGCGCCGAGATCATCGACAGCGCCCGACTGATGCGCGGCAGGGGCATCGACGAGGGTGACCTGTCGATCAACTGGGCCGACCTGATCAAGCACAAGCACGGCTTCACAGACCCGGTCCCGCAGAACATGACGGACGGACTGACTGGCAATGGCGTAGCCACCCTCCACGGAGAAGCGAGGTTCACCGACAAGAACCGCCTCGAGATCGACGGAACAGCGTATGATGCCGGGCACTTCCTGCTCGCTACCGGCGCACGCCCGCGACCGCTCGACTTCCCCGGCCACGAGCACCTGATCGACAGCACCGACTTCCTGGACCTCCAGGCGCTCCCGTCACGGATCCTGTTCGTCGGTGGCGGGTTCATCTCGTTCGAGCTCGCCCACATCGCTGCTCGAGCCGGCAGCTCCCCGTTCATCATCGATCGCGGATCACGACCCCTGAAGGCCTTCGACCCGGACCTCGTCGAGCTCCTGATCACCCGGGGCGCCGACGCCGGGATCGAGGTGCAGCACTCCACCACGATCACCGTTATCGAACAGAACGGGACCGGCTACCAGGTCAACGCCGAACGATTCGGCAAGCCCGAGACGATGCAGTTCGACCTGGTGGTCCACGGCGCCGGCCGCACCCCCGAACTTGAGAGTCTCGATCTCGACGCCGCTGGCGTCGCCTGCGGCGAGCGCGGCGTGCGCGTGGCCGGTCACCTGCAGAGCACCACCAACCCCGCGGTCTACGCCGCCGGTGACTCCGCCTGCACGCCCGGCATGCCGCTAACACCGGTCGCTTTCTCGGAGGCCAGGGTCGCTGCCACCAACATGCTGGAGGGAGCCACGAACGTCCCCGACTACACGGGTACCCCGACCGCCGTGTTCACCATCCCCGAGCTGACCCGAGTCGGCCTGCTCGAACAGGACGCGAGGGACCAGGGCCTAGACATCGAGGTCCGGTACAACGACACCAGTGGCTGGTACTCCAACTACCGCATCGACGAGACGACGGCGGCCGCCAAGATCCTCATAGACCGCTCCAGCGACCGGATCGTCGGAGCCCACCTGCTGGGGCCCGAGTACGCAGAGTTGATCAACATCCTCGGTCTCGCGATGAAGCTTGACTTGACCACTCGCCAGTTGAAGTCCATGACCGCCGCCTATCCGACCGTCGGGTCCGACCTCGGATCGATGCTCTGACGCGCATCGGACCATCCACCGAACCGTCGCAAGACTTCCGGCGCCCCGTTGCGGCCCCCCGATTCAAGGGGGGCCTCACGGACCGGCCCAGGCTCGACG
>JBPCPI010000091.1:0-8055 GCA_050999295.1 Geodermatophilaceae bacterium
CGGCGCGTCGACGAAAAGTGTCGCCCAACGCAGCCCTGGCAGGCAAGGCTCGCAGCCCGATCGGTCAATTCTCGTACGAGCCAGGATTCTGCTCGGCTGGCTCTCCTTCCACCGCAATGCGCTCGAACGAACGCTGCGTGAGCGAGGCCCCGGCCCGCAACCACTCACGAACGAGCGGTCACGTCATACCGTCTAGGACGAGGTTTGTCCCGCCTGGGCCGCGGACATCCGTACGTCTGGTGTGACAAACCCGCGCCTACTGCGGGGACTCGGCGTCCAATCCTTGCCAGAGCGCCGCCTCCCTAAGGCGGTCGTCGTAGGTGAGCAGCACGCCCAGGTCTGGACCGATCGACAGGGCCGCGGCGAGGTGGACCGCGTCCAGAGAGCGTAGTTCTGGGGGTCCGAGGTCACCCGCGCGGTCGAGGAGCGGCTCGTCGAGGCGGATGAGGAGAATGCTTCCGAACAGGCGACGGGCTTTCCCCACGAGGTGCTCGTTCCCGGAGCGTCGCAGCGCGCGGATCGTCTCGGTACGCAACAGGGTGGCCGAGGCCCGTTCTGGCCAGCGCCGCAGCCGCGCGCGCAGCGCCTCGGACTCAGGCTCGGCGACGATCAGCTTCACGAAAGCGGAGGTATCCAGATACGCGGCTCTACCGCTCATCGATACGCATCTCGGCGAGCGCCGCCGAAGGGAGCAGGGGGCCGGCGGCGGCTGCTGGCAGGCCCATGTCGTCGGCAAGGTCCAAGAGGTCCCCGACCGCGTGGGTGGCCCGTCCTTCGAGGACCAGCTGCTCCATGACCCCGGGTCGGAGCGGAACGATCCGGGCGATCGGGTGCCCGTGGTCGGTGACGTCGATCGTCTCGCCGCGTACGACGCGCTTCAATACGGCGCTGGTTTGCTGCCGCAACTCCCTTATGCCTACACGGTTACTCATACGGTCCTCACGGTAGCACAATTGCCAATGCCGGTCTCCGCGAGGGGTCGAGCGAGCGGTGCGCGAAACGCCCGAGGCGGGACCTGCTTGATTCCTCCATCGGTCGTTAGAAGGTGTCGCGAGTCTCCCGGCCGCCTCGGGCGATGAGGTAGGCGATGGTGGCTCGGTAGGCGTGTCGCACCGACCATGCGGGGAGGTAGCGATGCCGCTCCTCCTCCCAGACCCTCGCCCTCGGATGGGGGGCGAGCAGCCGCAGCACGGACTTGTGGACGCCCTTCGGCCGGGAGGTGTGGACATCGATCCGGCAGAGGTGCTTGGTGTTGACATAGCCGTACTGCTTGGGGCTGACCAACCTCGCTGGCGCTCCATGGTCACCGTCGAGTGGGCGGCCGTCGAGTCGCTCCGCGATGAGGACGTCCTCACCCAGGGCGTCGTCGATCGACACGACCGCCCGGTAGCCGTCGAGGCCGCGACACACGACGTGGGTGATTGACGCCCCGGGCGATAGCGCGGGTTCGATGAGGGTGCGGTACACCGTCTCGAAGGAGACCCCCTCCCACCGGAGGTCCGTTGCGGACCAGCCAGCGACGCAGTGAAAGTCGGCAGTCAGCTCTCGCCGGGGAAGCGTCGCCAGCGCGGTCAACGGCACGTCGAAGGATTCGGTCACCGCCCCACGGATCTGTATGACGGGGTCGGGGGGTACGGCCGGCGCTCGTCGAGAGATGTTCGTACCGAAGCGCGGAAATCGGTCGATCAGGCGTTGGCCGGGCGGCAACCTCACGTCCTTGCTCAGCGCAATCCTCGATCCATACGGCATCGTATGGACGATAGGGAGGTTGCTTGCAAGAGTCAATACGGTGCCGTACAGATATGTCCGTGGCCTTTGTCCGAACCCCGCGCGGGGCATGGATCGACGCGGCACTGCAGGCGCTGGCCGCCGGAGGGCCGGAGGCCGTACGGGTCGAGGCGCTGGCCGCGCGCCTCGGCGTGTCCAAGGGGGGCTTCTACTGGCACTTCACCGATCGCCAGGCGCTGATCCAGGAGATGCTCGACACCTGGGAACAAGCCGGAACCGAGGGCATCATCGCGCGCTTCGACAGCCAGCGGACCGACCCGCGAGCCAAACTGAAGCAGCTCTTCGAGTTGGCCCCATCGGCCGATTTCGCCGTAGAGCTGGCGATTCGGGACTGGTCGCGGCGCGACAGTGACGTCGCCGCGCGCCTGCGCCGGGTGGACAACCGGCGCATGAGTTGGCTGCGCTCTTTGTTCGGCGAGTGCTGCGTCGATGAGAACGATGTGGAGGCTCGCAGCATGCTGGCCTACTCGTTGCTGATCGGCAGCTACTTCATCACAGCGCAGCACGGGGACAAGACCCGGCCCCAGATGCTGCAACTGGCGATCGATCGACTGCTCAGCAAGTCTTGGCACTGACAAAGCCAACCAAAGTGGGCCACAGCGTGGACGGACTCGGGAGTGTCACGTGCGTCTGGAGGGGCCAGTTCGCTTGTGGCAGGTGGATCAGGTCGCCGGCAGCCTGAGCCGAGCGGCGGCCTCACTCGGCGACTCGGCGAGGCCGGCGCCGAGAAGGCGGCGGTCGGTGCTGATCAGCGCAATTCCCAACTCAGCCGCCGCCGCGGCCCAACTGGCGTCATAGAACGACAGCGTGTGTAGGTGCGCGAGCGTCGCAGCCCGTCGTAACCAGGCAGGGGTGTCATAGCCAGAGGGGGCCCCAGGATTGCGTGCAGATCGTCGAGTTGATCAGCTACGTCGGTGGCGGTCCAGCGCAGCACCCGGCTGAGCACGTTGCCGACTTCGTAGGCCGCTAGGTCGAGCATGTGGGCGGCGATTTCGCCATTGACATGCGCCGACCGCAACAGTCGTGCCGGTGCCAGTTCGCTCTCGCCCTCGCTATGGAACCACTTGATCAGGACAGATGTGTCGATGAGCAGGCGAGTCAACGGCGCGTATCCCGGTCGTCGCGGATGAGCTTGGCCGCCTCGAAGGCCCCTGCATTCTCGAACCGATGCTCAGACCGCGCGATCGCTGCGGCGACTTGTTCGGAATCTCGACGGGTGAGTTCGCGCCGAGCTGCGGTAGCGAGAAGAGCGCTGCGGCTCGTCGATCGCCGGCTGGCTTCCGCGTCCAACTCGGCCAGCAGGTCTTCTGGCAAAGAAACCATAACTTTGGACATACCTCGTCGCCCGGATCGGAGAGCATCGGGGCAAACCTCCGACCACAACGCCTGCGGTGCGGAGTCCCGCTGTCGATCGTCCGCTCGTAGGCTCAGGGCATGGAGGGGCGGGCGTGAAGTTCTTGGTGCTGTGGCGGCTCGATCTGGCCCTGCTCTCGCGCGAGATGGTGGGAGCCGTGGGCGACATGCCGACGTACGGCGCCCGGCTCGAGCGTGAGGGCAAGCTGATCGCGCGGTATCACGTCGTGGGTCAACACGGCGGCGCGTGGATATATCAGGTCGAGTCGCACGAGGAGTTCGAGCGGCTGCTTGGTCGGGCACCGGTGTTCAACTTCGCCCGCTACACGATCCATCCCCTGGCCGACATGGACTCCGCGCTGGCGGGAATGCCACCGCTGGAATGACTGACCGGTCATGTTGGTCGGCGACATCATGATGCTGGGTGTTTGACGCCAGAACTCGGCCCATCAACACTGACCCGAACCGTGCCGCCCGCACAGGTAGGAGGCAGTCCATGACGATCAGGTCGGAGGGGCGAGCCCCGTCGGCACCGGAGCGCTTCCTTGCCCTCAACCTGCGGTTGCGGGATCGGCGACGCTCACTCGGGCTGACCCAGCAGCAGGTCGTACGGCGGCTCGCTGACGTCGGGTTGACCACAACGAACAAGGCACTGTCCAGCCTCGAACACGGTGCCGGAATCGACGCAGCGAAGCTCCCCGAGTTCGCCGCCGCCCTGGATTGCACAGTCACCTATCTGCTCGGGCTCACCGACGATCCGGCCAACTGGCAGCCGGACCGCTCGCGCGGCCCCCGGCCCAGGTCATCGAGTGAACGACCCGTCGTCGCGCCCCCACACCGCGATGCACCGGACCGCGATACGCCCGAAATCAAGACTGCTCCGCCCAGGCGGGTCGACGGCCCACAGTCGGGAGCCGAGGACCGTCGAACGGCAGGGACCAGTTGGATCCTCGGCCCGTACCTGCCCGGCAGTGTGCCGAGCGACCGTACGGACAGCCCACCCCAGGACTGACTCCCGCGCCAGTGATCAGCGTCCCGCCGCTGACTCCGGATCTCAGGACCAATTCTGCGGCGCCAATGGATCGGCGGTGAAGCTCCGGCTCTGTGGGTAAGTAGCTAGCGGCGGGTCGGGCCGCCGAGCAGGCGGGTGGCTTCGGCTTCGTCGATCTTGGCCAGGGCGCAGCCCATGTGAATCAGGATCCAGTCCCCCGGGCTCACCTGCTGCTCGGCATCGAGCATGCCCACGTTGACCCTGCGCGAGATCCCGACCACATCGACGAGGGCGACCTGACCCGGCGCGTCGGCGTCGAGGTCGACGACTCGACCCGGAACAGAGAGGCACATGGTGGCGCCAGGCTACCTGCTGCTCCGGCGCTCAGCCTTCCCCGTACGAAGGTGTACGCGCTCGCCCTGCCGGCCGAACAGGGTCAAGTACTCCACCGCCTGGGTCCCAGCGTTGCCGAACCAGTGCGGTACGCGGGTGTCGAAGTCGGCTGCCTCCCCTCGGGTCAGGACGAGGTCGTGGTCACCGAGGACCAGCCGCAGTCGACCGCTCAGGACGTAGAGCCACTCGTAACCCTCGTGAGTCTGGAGCTCTGGCTGCTTCCTTGTCGGTCCTCCCGGCAGGACCATCTTGAAGGCCTGGAGCGGGCCGGGTTGCTGGGTCAGCGGGACGACGGTCATGCCGTGCAGGGTGCGGGGTTTGAGGTGTACGCGGGGGTCACCGGTCGCCGGGGCGCCGACGAGTTCGTCGAGGGGCACACGGTGCGCCCGGGCAAAGGAACGTCGCCGACCTCCCCGCGGGGATCGCGGGCGCGGCCGCCGCGGGTTCCTGGTCTGCTGCGATGATGAACGCCGATCTCGTCGCCGAAGACACCGCCCGGGCGGTCGCCGAGCGCGCCGAGTCATCGGCCGGGCGGCTGGAGCCGACCCGGCAGGCCACCGGCCCGAGTGGACACGAAAAGTCAGGGATGGTGGTCCGGTGACTCCCCGAACCGCCGGCTCAGGGCAAGGGCACGGGCACGGGCAGTACGGCGTCGGCGACGATCTCAACACAGCTGCCTGAGCTGCCGGTGCGGACGTCGTCATGGACGAGGCGTTCTGGGAGGGGATGTACCGATCGAAAAGCGCCGCCTGGAGCGGCCGGCCGAACCCGCAACTCGTGACCGAAGCCGCCGGCCTGGTACCCGGAACAGCACTCGACATCGGCTGTGGGGAGGGGGCCGACGCGGTCTGGCTGGCCGAGCGCGGCTGGGAGGTGACTGCAGTCGACATCTCCCCGACCGCCCTGCAGCGCGCCCAGGACCGCGCCACCGATGCCGGCGCAGACGTCTCGGGGCGGATCACCTGGGTCCAGGCAGACCTGACGAAGGAGTCGGCCTCTCTCGGCACCTACGATCTGGTCAGCGCCCACTTCATGCAGCTTTCCGCCCCGGCGCGTGACGTGCTGCATCGTCGGCTCGCTGCGGCGGTCTCCCTGGGCGGGACGCTGCTGGTCGTCGGGCACCACCCCAGCGACCTGCACGCCGGCGTCGGACGTCCACACCTTCCCGACCTGATGTTTACCGCCGAGCAGGTCGCGGCAGTCCTGCAACCCGACCACTGGGATGTTGTGGTTTGCGAGTCTCGACCGCGCAGTCTGACCGACGATCAAGGCGTCGAACGTACGGTCCACGACGTCGTTCTCAACGCCCGCCGCCGAATCTGACCGTGCAACGAGCGCGCAACCGGCTTGGTCGTTGGCTGGAGTGGTCACTAACTGCTGACTGACCGTCCGTACGGCCGCAGTTGGTGACCACTTCGTCCCAAGCACCGGGGGCGACCGACCAAGGCGGATCGATCCAGCAGAATGCGTACATGGCGCGCCCGTTCCAGCAAGTCGATGTCTTCACGACCACGCCCTACCTCGGCAATCCGGTCGCCGTGGTCCTGGACGCCGACGGATTGACCACCGAGCAGATGCAGGTCTTCGCGCACTGGACCAACCTGTCCGAGACGACGTTCGTTCTGCCACCGACCCAGCAGGGCGCTGACTACCGGGTACGGATCTTCACGCCGGTGGCCGAGCTACCGTTCGCCGGCCACCCAACGTTGGGCACCTGCCACGCCTGGCTCGCGGCCGGACACAACGCTGGTGCCGGCGCAGGCGCTGGGGGCAATCCCGATCCCCGCGAGATCGTGCAACAGTGCGCGGCCGGGCTGGTGCGAATTCGCCGTACGTCCGATGGGCTGGCCTTCGCCGCGCCGCCATTGCTGCGCGACGGCCCGGTCGACGATGGGCTGCTGGACCGAATCGCCTCGATGGCAGGCATCAGTCGTGCCGACATCGTCGATGCGCAATGGGCTGACAACGGACCCGGCTGGGTGGCCGTCCTGCTCGAGAGCGCCGAGGCGGTTCTCGCGCTGCGGCCGAGCCCGGCCGATCTCGACCTCGGCGTCGTGGGTCCTTACCCGCCAGGGTCGCCGCAGGCCTTCGAGGTACGCGCGTTCTTTCCCAAGGACGGTGCGACCGTGGAGGACCCAGTCACCGGCAGCTTGAACGCCGCACTTGCGTCATGGCTGCTGCGTACCAGTCGGGCAACTGCGCCCTACGTCGTCAGCCAGGGCACGGCATTGGGCCGCGCCGGGCGCGTCCACGTCTCCCGTGACACCGATGCAACCATCTGGGTCGGCGGCGGCACCGTGACCTGCATCGCCGGACAGCTCGACCTCTGACCGTTCGGCCGGTCGAGAGACGCCGTACCAGAGACGCCCCCCTCCGGTGCTCCGCGGGCAGAGTGGCCCATTCGGCTCAGTCAGGTGGCGCGTTCGGCGTCGCTGCGCAAGATGCAGAACTCGTTGCCTTCCGGGTCCGCGAGCACAACCCATCCGGATCCGTCCGGGCGGCGGCGGTCGTCGACTGTGCGGGCTCCGAGATCCAATAGCCGCTCCAGCTCTTCGTCGCGGGTGCCTTCGGCGGGCCTCAGGTCCAGGTGCAGGCGATTCTTGACCTGCTTGGTGTCCGGAACCTCGATGAACAACAGCCGCTGTGCCCCGTCGGCCGAGAAGATCATGCATTCCTCGTCCCCGGGCTCGTCGGGGTGGTCCGGGTCCTGGCTGAATCCGAGCACCTTGCCCCAGAACACAGCCATCGCGTAGGGGTCGAGGCTGTCGAATGACGTGTGCGAGATGAGTGCGGTCATAGCGGCCACTCTGGGCCGAACGCCGGCGTGGTGTCCACGCAGATTCCGATTGCCCGCCGATTCTCCCAGCGCGGCGAGCTGACGAGGACGTGCTGCTTGCCGTACGCGAGCGGGCGCGGCGTGCGAAGCGCACTGCCGGGGAGGTGCTGTCGGAGCTTGCTCGCGAGGCACTGACCGGCCAGCATCGCCAGCCCGAGAATCGTGGAAAGGGTCAGTACGGCTTTCGGCCCTGCCGCGCCGAGGTGCTGCCATCTCCAACGCGTTGATCGACCGGCTTCGGGAGGACGAATCGGGTGATGCGAGCCCTGCTAAATGTCAATGTGCTCCTAGCCCTGCTCGACGGCGATCACGTCGATCACCGCCGGACGTCAGCAGCCTCGATGCTGGGATCGTGGACCGCCCCGCCTGCACGGCTCGCGTCAGGTGACCGACGCGTACCTGCTCGCGCTGGCAACGGCGCACGACGGGCGCTTCGTCACATTCGACCTCACCCAGTCCCTGGCTTCGGTGCCCGGCGCTTCCGCGGAGCACCTGACTGTCTTGTAGTTCGCATCCCTGCCTCACGTCCGTACCGCTCGAGCCGCGCCTGCACGCCGTCGAAGTAGACGGTCTTGGCGCGCGTGTAGTCGTCGAAGTCCGGATCACTCGCATGTGCCCGCGCCAACTCGGTCTTCGTTTGCTGATAGCGGTTTCGTTCGTCTGGGTCGTCTCGAAGCCAGTCCCGGAACAGGAT
>JBPCPI010000208.1:0-4648 GCA_050999295.1 Geodermatophilaceae bacterium
GTTGATGGCCTGGGTTGCCAGGGTGTGCCGCAGCTGGTGGGGATGGATGTGGCCGAGCCCGGCTGCGCTGGCGACGTTGTTGAGGATCCGGGTGACGGCGTGCCGGTCCAGTCCGGTGCCGTTCTCCCGCGGCAGCAGCAGCGGATGCCCAGCAGGGACGTGCGCGGCGCGGTAGTCGTCGATCAGGGTGACCAGCTGCGGGTGCAGCGGCAGGTAGCGGTCGTCGCGGAGCTTGCCGACGGGGACGTGCAGCCAGGGAGCGGCATCGATCTGCACGATCGCGTCATCGGGCAGCGCGGTGAACTCGCCGACCCGTAGACCGGTGCGTAACAGCACCTCGACGGTGACCCGGACGAGGAGTCGTTTGTCGTTGTGGGCCGTGCGGAGCAGTTTCGCGGCGGCGGCGTCGTCGAGGGCCTTGGGCAGCGGGTGGTCCTGGCGGGGCAGGTCGCCGGGGAACATCGGCACCCGGACCGGTGCTTCGTCCCAGCTCCATTCGTCGATCCGGACGAAGAACATCCGCAGGGTTCCGAGCCGATGCGCGAGGGTGGCGGTGGTGACCCTGGCCTTGTTCTGTCCCGGCCGTTTGGCCAACCAGGGCTTGTATTCCTCGATGTGTCGGCGCGTCACCTGGGCGACGCTGGTGACCTCGGGTGCGGCTTCGACGAGGAACCCGGCGAAGGCCCGCAGCGCCTGATCGGCGTTGTTCACGCTGCCCGGACGCAGCACGCAACCAATCTGTTCGAGATAGCGGCGCATTGTGGCCACGATGTCGGGCACGCAAGGTTCCAACTGCTCCCAAGGCGGCAGGGCTGCCATCCCGTTGTGGCCGCGGGCCAGTGCCGTACTCACCGGACACCGTCGACGGCGAAGGGGTGGTTGGCGTAGATCTGGGCGTCGAGCACCTCGGCTGCCTTGCGGTATTGGGCGGCCAGCCAGTCGTCGGCCAGGTGCAGGTAGATCCGGGTGGACTCGATCGAGGCGTGCCCGGCCTGGGCCTGCACGGCTTCCAACGCCATCCCGGCCTCCCGCAGCCGGGTCAGGCAGGTGTGCCGCAGCTCGTGGCAGGTGGCGTGGCTCAGGTCCGCTCGGCGTTTCGCCCCGGCGAGCATCTCGTCCAACCCGCGCACCGACAACGCCCGTCCGCGGTTGGGTCCCTTGAGGACCACGAACACCCGATCGCTGCCGCTGTCTGCTGGCCGCTCGGCTTCCAGGTAGGCCGCGGCGGCGGCGAAGAAGCGGGTCGAGACCGGCACCAGTCGTTGGTGGCCGCCCTTGCCGTCGGCGATGAACACCCGCCGTTCGGGAACCCGCAGATCCTCCAGCCGCAGCCCCAGCACCTCGCAGCGGCGCAGCCCACCGAGCACCATCGCGGCGACCATCGCCCGGTCCCGGTGGGTCCGCAGCGCCACGGTCAGCGCGTCGACCTCCCTGGGCGTGAGGATCTGCGGCAGCCGCCGGGTCCGTCTGGTCAGCGGCACCCCCTGGCCCGGACGCGAACGCTCGCGCCGGCTCGGCAACCCGCGGGGCACCGGGTTCGCACCGATGTCGCCGCGTGCCTGCAGGTAGGCGAAGAACCCAGAGATGATCGACAACCGGCGCGCCACCGTGCTGGTCGACACCCCAACCGAGGCGTCGCCCCTGTCGACCGGCTGCAGCGGTTCGGTGCCGCTGCGGCCGGTGCGTTGCGCCGTAATGAACCCGAGCACATCGGTGGCGCAGATCTCCTCCGCCGGCTTGGCAACAACGTCGAAGAACACCTTCAGGTCATAGGCCGCCGCGAGCACCGTGTTCGGCCGGCATCGGCCCTCGAGGAACTCCAGGTACTCATCGACCAGCCGTCTCCCGACCCGGACCATCGGCTCTCCGGACGGTCCTCGAGACCGGATTAGACAGGGATCAGACAGCGACATCTCGAGACCTCCAGCCTCCTCGACGGGCAGCCACAACGGCTGGTTGAAATGTCCTGGAAGATCACGTGCATAACAAGCATGAGCGGACGATTGGGCGTCGGCGGGGAGCAAGCTGGCTGAACCTCAATCGTTGCCAGTGACTCAACCCGCGGCGGGCGACGTGCGAGCAATCTAGGCAGCTCCAGGACGCCGTTCGCAGCCGTCTCGGGACTCACCCCCCACCGACCGAGAGATCGCATCCTGGAGTGGATTCGCGGTCCCCACCTCGATCTGCAAGACGTGTAGCCCACTGAGAGGGGTGGGAGCGTTTAGGACGGGCGTTGCTCAAGGCGGCGGAGTCAAGTACCGCGAGCAGACCGATGGACCTGCAGAGCACTTGAAGGTGGCGCCGGGTGCGAACGTGCGACAGCTGCGGTGCTGTATGTCGGCCTGGCGTCGCGCGCGTTCGCCCGAGGGCCGGTTGCCCACCCGTTCTCCTGTTCCGACTCACGAGGCGCTACCTCACAAGCGATGACAAAGGACCACCGTCGGGCAACGAGGTCGCTTCGGACGACACAGTCGCCCGTCACCGCCGCTACTTCTTGGAGGGCGATGAGTCAGGCGCGCAGGGGTACGGCTCCTCCCCTGGACCGCAAACGACCACCGACGCCTCCGCGCGCCTGCCTCGCAAACATATTCCGCTGAAGGACGGGCGCAGGGAAGCGGTCCTGTGACCTGCGCAAACGTGTCCTGGGACCCCGCGCCCGTCCCCGCGCCCGTCCCCGCCCGTCCCATCGCACAGACCCGGGACGGGCGAGAATTGGTGCCTTGGCTGAGGACAGTAGAGCCGGAACCATCGACGGCCACACCCAACCCCGGTCAAACTGTGGAGTCGGCAGATTCCGGACGACATAGTCACGCGCGCGGTGAAGCTCAGCCTGATCCAAGAATCGCGGACACCCGGCGACCGCCGTTGAATCCGCAAGTAAGCCCTGGTCCCGCCGATTCGGCGGGACCGGCCGAGGACTCACTAGAGACGTTCGCTGTCTCGGCCTTGGTGCGGTTAGGCGACGGCGTCATCGTCGACCTCTCGGTCCAGCGAATTGAGCAACCCGTCCTCGCCTTCGGCCGCGGCGCCCGCCAGCAGCGAGGCATCGGGGCGGTCGGGGCGAAGGGTGCGCTGGAGTAGGTCGGCGGGGACTGTGTCGACGCTTCGGTCGGGTTCGATGTAGTGGCCTTCGGTGATCACCGTGGACGTGTGGCCGAGGAAGGACGCCGCCGCGTCGGTGCCGGCTCCGCGGGCGATCACCGTCGCGCCGGTACGTCGGTACCAGCGCAGGCTGATCCCGGTGTCGGCGAGGCCAGCGTCGTCGAGGAACGCTCGAAAGGTTCGACGCACGTTGTAGGGACTCAGGGGACCTCCGCTTCGGTTGGCGAAGATCGTCCGGCCGTTCTCCACGTTTGGGAGTGCGGCGATTCGTCGGCGAAGGACGTCGGCGGCGAACTCGGGAACGGGGATGCGTCTGACGGAGGCGGCGGTCTTGGGCCGGTCTTGGCGTTCTGCGCCGTTGCCTTTGTGTTGAACGACGGTGCCATTGACGCTGGCGATCATCCCGACGGGGAGGTCCTCGACGTCGCAGGGCCGCAAGGCCAGCGCCTCGCCAGGGCGCATGGCGGTTCCCAGCAGGACCTCGATGATGTCGCGCACGGCGCCGTCTGGTTTGGGACCGGGTAGGCCGGGCTCGCTGCGCCAGGCTGCAGCGGCCTGCCGGATCGTCGCGATCTGCTCGATCGTCAGCGCCCTGGGTGTCGGCTTGGTCCGGCGCAGCTGGGAGGTGCCTTCGACCGGGTTGCGAGCGACGGCGTCGTGACGCAGCGCGTAGGCGAAGAGCATGTTGAGCAGGGTCCGGGTCTGCCTGGCCTGCGACGGCGATGTCTTGGTTTGCCGGGCTAGGAACCATTCGACCCGCCCGGTGGTGACCTCGGCGAGGGCATAGTGCTCGAACGCAGGCCGCACGTGGAGCCGCAGACAGGTTCGGTAGTTCTCCTTGGTGTTGCCGGCGAGGTCGCGGACCTCGAGGTCGGAGAGCCACAGGTCAGCGAGTTCGGCGAAGGAGCTGGTCGGCCGCAATGCTCCGGCACTCGGCAGCGCGGGGCGCTCTCGGATCCGTTCCATCAACTGCGAGCGTGCAGCGGCTGCGGTCGGACCGGTTGCCCTGACCTGTCGGAGCCGACCGTCGAGGTCGCGGACCCGGGTCTCCGCGACGACACGGCCGCGAATGCGACGGGTGTTGATCGAGCCGTGGGTGCCGATCGGCGTACGGGGTCGGCCGGTGCGCATCAGCCGGCCACTCTCGGGTGTCGCTCGGCGTCATCGGCTTCCAGCTCAGCGAGCCAGGCCTCGACCTCAGCGACTCGGAACCGTAGCTCCCGGCCGACCCGGAAGCCGCGGGGCCCGCGGCCCTGACTGCGTAGGTCGTACAGGGTCTGCACGCTGACCCCGAGTTGTGCGGCGAGCTCGGACAAGGTGACGACGATAAAGATGTCTCGATCCGAGGAACGAGCTGATTGATCGAGTTGATGCGGCGCCGGGGTGTCCATGTCCCACAGGTGCGCCCGCTGCGCCGAACTGCTCCGAGGTGCCCCCAGACGCCCCGAGTGATGCGACCGGCATGCCGACTTTCCGCTGACTTTCTGCTGAGTTGCCACTGCCTGCTCCTGTATCCAGGATCCGGGCGGTGCCTCTGACGAGCGGG
>JBPCPI010000140.1:0-5204 GCA_050999295.1 Geodermatophilaceae bacterium
GCCGTCGCCAGCGTCGTCGTCCGTCGGTTGTCCGCAGCGGGATCCGTGGCGGCCGTGTGGGACTTCGACGAAGTCTCGCGGGAGCTGATCTGCCGGCACGCCACCCTGATCGATCTGCTTGATCGACGCATCCCGTTGGGCTTCGGTGTGGTCGGGTGGGTGGCCAGCCACCGGCGGCCCACCACCATCCCGGACCGGCGTACGGATCGGCGTGGAGATCACTATGTGGGCGACGTTCGGGTTCCGACGGTTGGCGCGGCGGTGCCGATTCCCGGTGGAGAGCTCTACACCGGCGGTGTTCTGGAGGTGTATGGGGAGGGCAACCGTTCGATGTCCAACGCGGACGTGGTCGAACTCGGACGCCTGGCCACGGTCATCGCCGCCGGCAGCCGGAAACCTGCCGGGTCAGCCTCGCCCGCCGCACCGAGGGGCTCCATTACTGCAGTGGAGCGGCAGAACAGGCGCATGGCCGCCGAGCTGCACGACGGTGTGTCCCAACGTCTGGCGAGCCTGTCGTTCCACCTCGCCGCCGCCAGCGCTGCGCTGGCCGAGCTCTCGCCCGACCCGGAGACGAGCAGTGATCCGGTGCAGTTCGCGGGAGCGCAGCTGCTCGTTGCCGGCGAACTCACTCAGCTCGCCGCCGACGACGTACGGGCGGCCATCAAGGGCCTCCGACCTCCGGTCCTGGACGACTTGGGGCTGGCCAAGGGCTTGGCCAGCCTCTGCGGCGCCCTGGGAGTCGACGACGTGTCGGTCGAGGTCGACGTCGAGGCAGTCGAGCCGCCGTTCGTGGCACCAGAAGCGGCACTGGCCCTGTATCGAGTGGCCCAGGAGGCACTGGGCAATGCCACGAGACATGCGCACGCGGCCTCGATCCGCGTTCGGCTGCAGCGGCGCGGTGCAAACGTCGTCCTCGACGTACGCGACGACGGCGTCGGATACCAGCTAGCACCAGAGGGGACAGCCGGGCCTCGGCAGGACGACACCGAGGGCGGTCTGGGTCTGCGCAGCATGATCGAGCGGATGCAGGCAATCGGCGGGCACATCGAGTTGTGGTCAGCGCCCGGGCGAGGCACGCACGTACGCGCAATCATCGGTGACTAGTCCGAGGTGCAGCGCGTCTCACCCCCGATCGTGGAGCAACAAGCGAGGTAGAGCGCGTCTGACCTCAAGCGGTGATCTGGCTCCGGCGGGCCGCGATGATCGTGGCCACATCTCGGCGGACGCCGTCCGGGTCGCTGGTGATCCGGCGATGGGTCACCCGGATGACCTGCCAGCCGAGCGTGGCTAGTGCTGCGGGCGAGCAGCTCCTGCGGCAGCTGCCCGTCCGGATGCCGATGCACCACGACGAACCTCGTTGTTCGGTGGTCGGCGGTTAGCGCAACGCCGGGGTGGTGAAGACCCTCGGGAGAAGGCGGACAATGCTTCCTCGCGCGACCGCACGATCGAGCACATTGTGGTCGGCGACTGCCAGGAGTTGTTCACTAGTAAAACCGTCGCCGGTAGAGCGCGTCTCACCCCGGAAATTGGCCCGGCAGGCGAGGTCAGACGCGCTCTACCTCGGTGCCGCGTAGGACCGCCGAGGTGGCCCGGACCCGCTGCGCCAGAGCGGACTGGCCGGCGTCCACACCATCCGGGCGACCACCCCAAGCGGCCAATGCCTGATCGACCAGAGCCCGCCCGTAGGAGAATGTCATCGGCCAGGGTGCGTGCCTGGCGGCGATGCGCCCCAGGTTGCGCGTTGCGACCTCGGCCGGCTGTCCGCCGGACAGGAACGCGATTCCGGCGACTTCACCCGGGACGGTGCCATGCAGGGTCGAGAACGTGCTTGCGGCAACCTCGTCAGAACTCGCTTCGTCGAGCCGGTCGAGACCGGGGGTGACCATGTTCGGCTTCAGCACCATGCCGGAGAGGTCGACGCCGGCGTAGGCAAGCTCGGTGAAGACCTCGATCAGGGCGAAGTTGGTCACCGCTTCGCAATGCTCCTTGCTGTGATTGCCGGCGGCGACCACCTCCGGTTCCACGATCGGCACGATCCCCTGCTCCTGGCACAACATCGCGTACCGGGCGAGGGCATGGGCGTTGGCGCGCAGCGCCCGGTGGGTCGGTAAACCAGGACCGATCGTAAAAACAGCCCGCCACTTTGCGAATACCGCACCGCGAGAGGCCAAGTCCTGCAAACGCTCTCGTAATCCATCGAGCCCTTCCGTGATGGTCTCGCCCTCCGCACCGGCCAGCGGCTTGGCGCCGGTGTCGACCTTGACACCCGCGGCAAGGCCCAGTTCCGAGAGGGCCTCGGGGAAGGGCCGACCATCGGAGAGGTGCTGATTGAACGTCTCTTCGGACAGGATCACGCCACTGACACCGTCGGCGAGGTCGGGCGTGGTCACCAGCATCTCCCGATAGTCCCGCCGAGCCTCCGCCGAGGCGCTGATGTCCTGACCCTCGAGGCGCTTGTCCATGGTCCCTGGGCTCTCGTCCGCGGCAAGGATGCCACGGGGGCGGGCCACCAGATCCGCTGCGGCGCTATGGAGATCGTTCACCGATCAGTCCTCCCTGTGAATCCCGGCCACCATGGCGGGCGTCGGATGCTCGTAGTCGACCGCGGAATACTCCGCTAGTCGGTCCAGGCGATGGGTGGCGGTCACATGCCGCACCGTTCCGGACTTGGCC
The DNA here is from genome assembly GCA_050999295.1 of Geodermatophilaceae bacterium. GTDB lineage: Bacteria > Actinomycetota > Actinomycetes > Mycobacteriales > Geodermatophilaceae > JACCQS01. Next base: position 2,674 of record JBPCPI010000140.1, read on the forward strand.
CGCATAACGATGGAGTCGGTCACCGCCGTGCCCGCGCCGTACCGGACGCCTCGGACGACCTCACCGTCGGTGATCCCAGTGACGGCGAAGAACGCGTCATTGCCCTTGACCAGGTCTTCGGTGCTCAGAACGACGTTCAGGTTCAGACCGGCGGCAGCGGCGGCCGCATGCTCGGCCTCCGAACGCGCGGTCAGCCGGGCCAGGATCACGCCACCCAGACTCTTCACGGCGCAGGCGGCGATGACGCCCTCTGGGGTGCCACCGATGCCCATCAGGAGATCCACCCCGGAGTCCGGACTGCACGCCATCAGTGCCCCGGCGACGTCACCGTCGCTGATGAGTTGGAGGCGCGCCCCCGCGGCGCGCACATCCGCGACCAGCTCGTCGTGGCGTGGCCGATCCAGAATGCAGACGGTGACGTCGTTGACCGAGGAACCCTTCGACTTGGCCACCGCCCGGATGTTGTCGGCGACCGGCGCGTTCAGATCCATCAACGCCGCTGCCGCCGGCCCGGTCACCAGCTTGTCCATGTAGAAGACCGCCGACGGATCGAACATCGACCCGCGTGGGGCAACGGCCAGCACCGCCACCGCGTTCGCCATGCCCTTGGCCGTCAACGTCGTTCCATCGATCGGATCGACGGCCACGTCGTAGGCCGGGCCGGTCCCGTCACCGACGCGTTCCCCGTTGTACAGCATCGGTGCCTGGTCCTTCTCACCCTCACCGATGACCACGACGCCGTTCATGGCAACGGTGGACATCATCGTCCGCATCGCCGTCACGGCCGCTTGATCCGCGTCGTTCTTGGCCCCCCGGCCGACCCACCGACCACCGGCCATCGCGGCGGCTTCGGTCACCCGCAACAGGTCGAGCGCGAGGTTTCGGTCCGGCGCCGGCCGCGGCTGGTCATCCCGCACGACAGGCGCCTCCTCGCATCGACCGGATCTTCTGGGCAACTCCGACGCTAGGGGCGCGCTGACTGGACCGCCTCCCCCAGGAGGTGGACGACAAGGGGGACAACGCGGCTGAGCGTTCCGGACGGCCGTGATCTTGACCTTATTGCGGTTCTGCGGCGCGTTTCACGGCGTGTCGCCACCAAAAGGTCAAGATCACGGGGCAGGGCGCCAGCCGGGTACGGACAGGACGTGCTCGACGAACAGGCGCGTCGCCGGGGTGGGCGACAGTCCGGTCACGAGATGCCACGGCCGTACGAGCGGGGTGCCCTCCACCGGCACGACCCTCAGTTGGTTTCCGGCCAGTTCGACGGCGACGGCGTCGGCCGAGACCAACGCGGCACCCAGGCCGGCGACCGCCGCCGCAACGACGGCGCCGTTGGACCCGAGCACCATCCGCGGCGGATCGAGGTCGCGGGAGGCAAGCAAGGTCTCGAGGCTGGCCCGGGTCCCGGACCCGCGCTCGCGCAACAACCAGGTCGTCCGCCCCTCGTCGAACCTCGCGAGGAGCGACGGACGAGCCACCACCACCAGGAGGTTGTCCCGCTGAGCGGCAACCCGGCCCGATGCGGATTGCGGCGGACGCCCGGCCAGCACCAGGTCGACCTCGTGATGGGCCAGGAGATCCCACACCTCCGAGCTGCTGCCCACGTCCACCCGGAGTTCGACGTCCGGGAAATCACTGGAGAACGACGCGAGCAGGGGCGCGATCAGCTGATCTGCCGCCGTCGGCACGGCGGCCAGCCGAAGGCGTCCTCGGCCGCGTGCGCCCACGCCCCTGGCCGCTGCCCAGCCCTGCTCGAGCAGACCGAGCACCCGGCGGGCGTACTCCACGTACGTCGAGCCAGCCGGGGTCAATACGACGCCGCGGCCGACCCGTTCGACCAGCCCGACACCAAGATCCTTCGACAACGCGGACATGGCCACCGAGACGGCAGACTCACTGACGACAAGCCGTCGGGCAGCGCCGACAACCGAACCCTCCTCGGCGAAGGTCACGAACGTCATCAGCCGCGACAGGGTCACCGCCGGTGCCTTCTGGCGGTGTGCTCGCAAACCGCCAGAGGGTAAGAGTTCAGACATCGCTCAACTGTAGCGAGCGAAGACTTAATAGACGACTCAACCTCGAACCGGCAGACTGAGCCTAAGCACACATCTCCAGGAGGCGACGAATGACCGACGCAGAAGGCGACAAGGCAAAGGACAAAAAGGGCGGCCGCTGGCAGGCAGGAGTCATCCCATACGCGGAAATGGGTTATTGGCAGCCCGACTACGAGCCCGCGGACACCGACGTCCTGGCGGTCTTCAGGATCTCCCCGCAGGAGGGCGTCCCGCCCGAAGAGGCCGGCGCCGCGGTGGCCGGTGAGTCCTCGACCGCGACGTGGACGGTGGTCTGGACCGACCGGCTTACCGCGCACGAGCACGACCAGGCCAAGTGCTACAAGGTGGAAAAGGTGCCCGGCACCGAGGGCCAGTACATGGCCTACATCGCCTACGACATCGACCTCTTCGAAGAGGGCTCGATCGCCAACCTCACGTCCTCGATCATCGGCAACGTCTTCGGCTTCAAGCCGCTGA
>JBPCPI010000146.1:0-4700 GCA_050999295.1 Geodermatophilaceae bacterium
GGGCAGGTTGCCCACGTGTTACTCACCCGTTCGCCGCTAGGACATCCTCCCGAAGGAGGAGCCTCGCTCGACTTGCATGTGTTAAGCACGCCGCCAGCGTTCGTCCTGAGCCAGGATCAAACTCTCCATAGATGTTTGATCTGGCTATGGACAGCGGGCTGACACCCGCTATCTCATACCAAAGGAATCCCTTCCGAGGAATTAGTACGAGGACGCGCAGCGCATGCGATGAAGCAGCAAACGATGAGCGCCGACACCCCCGGACGGGGTATTTCTTGGCACTGACTTTTTGGCACGCTGTTGAGTTCTCAAAGTGCGGACGCGCACCGATACGAGCCTTTCGGCCGTACGCGGGGCAACCTAATAGATGTTACTTCATGTGGCCGCGCCCGGTCAAACCCGGGGGTAGGACATGATCATGGCCTCAGCAGCAGCCTCGCGGCTCGCTGCGACGCTCGTGATCGGCGCGACGTAGCCAAGACTAGCACCCCATCGCAGGGTCAGCATGGGCCCCCGACCCCGACCCCGACCCGTCGGCGGCGCGAGCCGGCGCCAGCGACCCCCTGAAGGACAGGTTCAGGACCTACGCACGCCGGCGACCTGTCGCTTACCTCGGCGCAGCACTAAGAATCGCCCGTGCAGCCAGTCGCGGTCATCCGGAATCGAGTCGGGGTCGGTGACCCGCTGGTTGTTCAGGTACGCCCCTCCCTCACCCACCGTGCGGCGTGCCCGGCTGAGGCTGTCGGCCAAGCCGGTGCGCTGGAACAGCGTCGCGATGCTGGGGACCGGTCCGTCGAGGTCGGTCAAGCCAACCTCAGCCAGTGACGCTTCCAACACCTCGGGGTACAGCTGGTCGAGCTCGACGCCGCGGCCGAAGAGGGCCTGACCGGCAGCCTCGGCTTGCTGACTGGCTCGTTCGCCATGGACGAGTGTGGTGAGTTCCCTGGCCAGCGCGCGCTGTGCCTCGCGAGCCCCCGGGTGGGCCGTGGAGGCAGCGAGTAGGTCGGCTATCTCGCCAGCCGGCAGTTCGGAGTACATCGGCAGCCATGCCTGGATGTCGCTGTCGTCGGAATTGAGCCAGAACTGGAAGAACGCGTACGGCGAGGTCATCGTGGGGTCGAGCCAGATCGTGCCGGACTCGGTCTTGCCGAACTTCTGCCCGTCGGCCTTGGTCACCAGTGGCGTTGCTAGCGCGTGCACTCGGACCCCCTCCACCCGATGGACGAGATCCACACCGGCCGTGAGATTCCCCCACTGATCGGATCCACCGGTCTGCAGCACGCACCCGTTCCGGCGGAAGAGCTCGAGGAAGTCCATTCCCTGCAGGACCTGGTAGCTGAACTCGGTGTAGTTGATGCCCAGGGATGAGTTGAGCCGGGCGCTGACCGCCTCCTTGGCCAGCATGCTGCCAACCCGGAAGTGCTGGCCGATGTCGCGTAGGAAATCGACCGTGGACAACGGTGCCGTCCAGTCCAGGTTGTTCACGTAGATCGGCACCGCCAGGCTCGGGTCCGCCTGGGCCGGGCGCTCCAGGAACGGGCTCACCTGTTGCCGGATCCGGGCGACCCAGTCCGCGACGGTGCCGGCCTCGTTCAGGATCCGCTCGGAATTCGGATTGGGATCGCCGATCAGGCCGGTTGCGCCGCCGATCAGCACGATCGGCTGATGGCCCGCCCGCTGCAGAGCGCGCAGGACCATGAATTGCAGGAGGTTGCCGGTGTGCAGGCTCGGCGCGCTGGGATCGAACCCGCAGTAGGAGGTGACCGGGCCGGAAGCCAGCACCGTCCGCAGACCCTCCTCATCAGTGGACAACGCGATCAAGCCGCGGGCGGTGAGTTCGTCCAGGACATCGGTCACGGCGGCAAGTCTGCCGCAACCATCGCAAGAGCCCGCCTTTGCCTACTGGCTGCCTCGACGCGCCGAGCCGACGACCGGTGTGTTGCCGCACCAGGTAGGCAAAGCTGCTTCAGAACAGGACGGCCATCAGTTGGAATAGCCGGGGCAGGAATTAAGTTGGAACTACTTGCATTCGCAACCAGAAGGGGTACGCCATGCCAGCTGTGACCGTCGAGGACATCACCACGCTCGCCCGCATCCCCGACGCCCGCCCCACCGCCGAGGAACGCAAGGTCAGATCGGTGACCACCGCACCGTCGGGCTTCGAAGGCGAGGGATTCCCCGTCCGCCGGGCGTTCCAGGGCGTGGACCTTCGGGACCTGGACCCGTTCGTGCACATGGACCAGATGGGCGAGGTCGACTACGCACCTGGGGAGCCCAAAGGCACCTCGTGGCACCCGCATCGGGGCTTCGAGACGGTCACCTACATCATGGACGGCACCTTCGAGCACAATGACTCGCACGGCGGCGGCGGTGTGATCAGCAACGGCGACACCCAGTGGATGACCGCCGGGGCTGGCCTGCTGCACATCGAGCGACCGCCGGAGTGGCTGGTCGCCAGCGGTGGGCTCTTCCACGGCATACAACTTTGGGTGAATCTCCCGGCCGCGCAGAAAGCGGTGACCCCGCGGTACCAGGATCTGCGAGGGACCGAGTCTGCTCTGCTGACCACCCCGGACGGCGGCGCTCTGGTCCGGGTCATCGCCGGTGACCTCGCCGGCCATCGTGGTCCAGGGTCGACGTACACGCCGATGGCGATGATGCACGCGACGATCAGTCCCGGTGCCACGTTGCGGCTGCCGTGGCGAAGCGACTTCAACGCTTTGGTTTACGTGCTATCCGGGAGCGGGAGTGTCGGTGCCGAGGGTCGGCCGGTCTCGACCGGACAGCTCGCGGTGTACGGACCCGGTGAGACGATCACCGTCTCGGGCGCCGTACACCAGCAATCCCGGCATGCTTGTCTCGACGTCATCGTTCTCGGCGGGGCTCCGATCCGCGAGCCGATCGCCTGGGCCGGGCCGTTCGTGATGAACACCCGCGCGGAAGTTCTGCAAGCCTTCGAGGACTATCAGGCCGGCCGCCTGGGGATTATCCCGGCCGACCCGATCGCGCATGCAGACGTCGGCGGGCAGACCCCGCGCCGCTGATCTGCCGGTCCGAGACTTGTGCCTAGCCTGGAGTGCCCGACTCGGCCACAGCCTGAGACTTCACGTGCTGATCGTCGCGGGCGCGCCCCATCAGCTCCAGGCCCACCATGGCCTTCTCCGCGGCTGCAGCATCGACCCGCTCGACCACGAAGCCCATGTGGATCAGCACCCATTCGCCGGGCTTCAGATCCTGGTCGTCCTCATCGAGCATGCCGAGATTGACCCGGCTCTGGCCGCCGACGATGTCGACGAGAACCAGCTGGTCGCCATAGCCCTCGACCCTTTCCACCACTCGACCGGGAATACCCAGGCACATGGTCAACCTCCTTGGTTGCTCTGCTGCGCTTCGATCGAGAAGACGCGTTCCGACAGCACCGACCGTACGGTGTCGGCTGCCTCATCCACCGCGGCGGCTACCGCAGGGGACAGCCCCATTCCCTCCTCGAGATCAGCTGGCGTGCAGCCCACGACGTAGGTCGGCGGCAGTGTCCCACCCAGCGCCTCGAGACTACCCAGCACGGCCACGGGGTTCATCCCATGCGGATCGAACTCACCGTCGCCCAGATCCTCTGGACCGACGTGGAGCACCGTGATGGTGCCCGGTATCCCGTCCCCGGGAAGGGTATCCACGAGTACCAGTGCATCCACGCCGTCCAGTAGGTCGTAGGCAAGGTGAATGCCGCGGATCCCATAGTCGACCAGACGTACGCCATCAGGGAGCGCCGCGACGCCCTCTGGGGCGGACATCATCCTGCGGACGACCTCAGGTCCGAAGCCATCGTCGCCGAAGAAGATGTTTCCGATGCCCGCCACGAGGACGCGCGTCGTCACCTCGATCTTAGGACCGCTATCTCGAGTCTTCGGACTTGTCCTCGGCCCTGCCTGTTCCTGAGGTGTGCGAAGGCCCCACCATGTCCGGGTCCATGTCGGTCTCGGGCATGTCGCTGGCCGGCTGCTCGTCGGCCGGCGACGCCTCGGCACCGCGCGGCGTGTCCTCCTTCGGAGTTGCCTTCATGTGGTCGCTTTCGATCGGGTTGGCCGCCCCACCGACGGCGGCGCCGTCCTTGTGCATCTCGTCAGGTCCGCCCATGTCCGCGGAATCCTTGCGTCCGTCGTACGGCGGCACCGCGCTGTCACCGGTGTCAGGGTTGTCTGGATCCGGAATCGTTGTCATGCGAATCTCCTCGCGTTGGGACGGCGGTCAGCCGCCACTTCCGGTGGGCATGGTCGGCGCGTCCCCGTGCTGCGGCCCCTGGGGGTCCACACTGGTGTCGCTTTCATCGTCTGAGGTGCCCACCGGGCGGTCTGAGGGTCCTTCGCCTGGCGGATAGCCCTCGTCACGCGATCCGGGGTCGCACCGTTCGCCCTGTGGTTCTTCGTCAAGCTGCGCGGCGGGCTTGTCGTCGTCGTACTGCCCGGGATTTTCGGTCATCTGTGAGCTCCTTAGGTGGTTGCCGCTACTACATATTCCGGATCTTCCTATACCGCTGGATGTCCGGGATGGACCGCAGTCCGACATACAGCGCGATCAACACGATGATGGCCAGCACCGCGAGGGTGACCCAACCTACGTACTCCACAATCGACCTCCTCTCTAGGCAATCGACTCACTGCGGATGGGCCCTAGTTCGCTTGCCCGGCCGCTGGTGTACCCAG
>JBPCPI010000191.1:0-5048 GCA_050999295.1 Geodermatophilaceae bacterium
CACGACCAGCCGCCATCCACCGCGTAGCCGTAGCTGCCCCACTGCCCCATTCCGCGCCCGTGCCCGTACCCGTGGCCGGTCAAGTCCACCTGGGTGGCTGCCTCGGCACGATCCGGCGCGCTCAGCACGCCCATCCCCAGTACGGCGAGCAGGACGGTGATGAGCAGGACTAGGCGACGAGAACCCCCGAATGGCATGGCGACAGCATGCCTCGCGCGTGGGGCTGAAGCTATAGAAGCGACCGATAGTGACACAAGTGACACATGTGAAACGAGGCGACACGCTGAGACTGCGAAATTCCTGCTGATTTGCCGACCGACCCAGGTCCGGGGCCGAGCCGGACCGACACTTAGAGTGTCGCCCGTGGGGTATCACGAATGGCATGGACGGCCGGGCTATTACAAGGACGTGGTGCGGCATTTCAAGCCGGGTTCGCGAATCCTGGACGTCGGATGCGGAACGGCGTGGCTATCAGAAGACTTTCCTGACTATGTCGGCCTGGACAACTTCCAATCGACCGTGGACAGCGCTAAGGAACAGGGCATCGACGTACGCCTGGCCGATCTCGAACACGAGTTCCCGATCGGTGACGCCGAGTTCGACGGAGTGATCCTCAAGGACGTCCTGGAGCACCTCCTGGACCCGGTCACGGTGGTGCTGGAAGTCCAGCGCGTTCTCAAGCCCGGCGGCCGGGTCTTCGCATCCTCGCCCGATGCTCAGCGCTGGGTGTGGAATGACTACACCCACCGCCGCCCCTGGACCCGCACGTCCATGCGCCGGCTGTTCGCCGACCAGGGATTCGAAGTACTCACCGTGTCCTATGAGTCGGTCATGCCCGGCAGCAGCATCGTGTCGGGTTGGTTCAAGCGCAAGCGGCGCCCACGCTCGCTCAGCCTGGCGACCTGGCTGCCCGGCTGGCGGCGCAACGTGTGGATCCTCGCTCGGCGCACAGCTACCGGCTGATCTTCTCCGAGGTGCGAATCGCGGTCATCTACGACTGCCTGTTCCCGGTCTCCACCGGAGGCGGGGAGCGGCAGTACGCAGCCTTCGCTCGGCGCTTTGCCGAGGCCGGTCACGATGTCAAATATCTGACCCGGCGCCAGTGGGCGACCCATCCCCCCAAAGTTCGGGGTGTGGACGTCGAGGCCATCGCCGGCTCCGCCGAGCTTCATGACGACGCGGGGAATCGACGGCTCGGACCCGCGGTGTGGTTCGCCTTGCGCATCTTCGGCCATCTCCTGTTGCGTCGCGGACGTTACGACGCGGTGCTAGTCAGTGCGCTGCCCGCGCTGAACGTGCCGGCCCTGCGGCTCGCGCTGCTCGGCCGGCCGGTGGTGATCTGCGTGGACTTCCTCGAGGTCTGGCGGCCCCAGCAATGGGTGGACTACGCAGGGCCGGTGGCCGGTCGGATCGCCCGGCAACTCCAGCGGCTGGCAGTTGTGCTCGCGCCGTTGGCCAGCTGCCATTCGGCGATGAACGGCGCGCGGCTGCGTGCTGAGGGGCTGCGCACGTCGCCGATCGTGAGTCCCGGTCTCATCGAGACGACCAACCCGGCCGAGCCGGTGCTGACCGCGATCGAGCCACCGACCGTGGTGTTCGCAGGTCGGATGATCCCGGACAAGAGGGTGGACACCATCCCGGCCGCGATCGGCTGGGCACGCCGGGATCTGCCTACCCTGCGCGCACGACTTCTCGGCGATGGCCAGCAACGACCCACGGTGCAACGGGAGGTCGATCGCCTCGGGCTGCAGGATGTGATCGACCTGCCCGGCTTCGTGGACGAGGCGGAACTCACCCGGACCCTGCGGGCGGCCTCCTGCTTGATCAATCCCTCCCAGCGCGAGGGTTACGGAATCGTTGTCGTCGAGGCCAATGCGCTCGGAACTCCCGCGATCCTGGTCGAGGCTCCGGACAACGCGTCGATCGAACTCATCTCGCCCGGAGTCAATGGCGTCGTCGCGGCGAGCACCGATTCCGCCGTCCTCGGTCGCGCCATAGTCGATGTGGTTACGGCCGGTGCCGCGCTGCGCGCCAGCACCTACGCGTGGTACGCCGATGCGGTGCAGACCAAGACGATGTCCGCCGCGGCGGACGGCATCCTCGCCGCGATGGAGGCTCGACGCCGACAGCGCTCGATCGTGGACACATGAGCCAGGCGATCAAGGTCGCGGTGGATCTCGTCTATTTCACCGGCCGCAAGGGCGGAACCGAAACCTATGCCAAGGGCCTGTTTCCGGCCCTGCGCCAGGCGGCGCCCGATCTTCGACTCGTCGGGCTGACCAATACCGAGATAGGCCCGGTTGCGCCTGACTGGTTCCCGGGCGAGGTGGTGCAACTGCCGGTCTCGGGCGAGAACCGGCTCACGTGGGCCGCCGCGGAGCTAGGTCTGGTCTCCCTGGCGGCCCGCCGGGTCGGCGCCGATCTGCTGCATTGTCCGGCAAATTTCGGGCCTGCTGTTCGACTACTACCCACGATCGTGACCATCCACGATCTGCTCTCGTTCCGGCACCCCGATCTCATCGCGGGCCGGCTGGCCAAGGGCGTCTCGTTGTTGTCCAAGCGCGCCGCCCGCGCGGCAACGAGAGTGCTCACCGACTCTCAGGCATCCGCTGCCGATATCGAACGGTTCCTCGGGGTCGGTCCCGAACGTGTCGATGTAGTTCCATTGGCCGCGTCGATTCCCGACGCGGCTTCCTCCGATCCGAAGGTGCTGCACCAGCTCGGCATCCCGAGCGGCCGATCATTCGTGTTGTCGACCGGGAACAGATTGCCGCACAAGAACTTCGAGGTTCTGCTCCGGGCCTGGGCAAGGCTGCCGGACCCCCGCCCGATGCTGGTCATCACTGGCAGTCACGGCGAGGACCCGCTGCTCGTGCTGACCGAGCGGCTCGGACTTGCCGACGACGTGCTGCTCACGAGATGGGTCTCCGCGCAGGAACTCGAAACGCTCTACCAACGCGCGACGCTCTACGTCTGTCCGTCGCTGTTCGAAGGCTTCGGTCTGCCCTTGCTGGAAGCCATGCAGCGAGGATGCCCGGTCCTGGCCTCCGATATCCCCGTGCTTCGGGAGGTCGGCGGCGACGCGGTCCGTTACGTCGACGCGAGGACACCAGCATCCTTGCGAAGCGGCCTGGCCGCTGCATTGACCGATGATGGAGCCCGGCAGGAGCTCGGCCGGGCCGGCCGGCTCCAGGCACGCCGGTTCTCCTGGGAAGCCACTGCCGCGGCCACAGCCGAGAGCTACCGGCGGGCGCTGCGATCTGCCAGGCGTGACGGCGCGCGACCGTGACCGGTTGGGGACGTCTTGGATTGGCCGACCGCCCGGGGGTACGCGCCGGGATCATCGTGCTGGCCGGATCGATCCTCGGGCACCTCGGCAACTACCTCTTCTATGTCGTGGCCGCCCGCAGCCTCGGCGTCGAGCAGTTCGCCGAAGTCACCGCGATGATCGCTTACTCCACGATCATCGCCTGGCCGATCAACGGGCTGCAGGTCGCCGTGGCTCGAGACGTGGCCCGGATGCGCGGTGTGGATGATCTGGAGGGATTGGCCGGGTTGGTCAGCACCCTGGTCCGGCGCGGCCTGGTGCTCGGTCTGGCGCTCGCGGCCATGCTGATCGCCATCAGTCCAGTGCTACTGCATTGGCTGGACCTGTCCACGATCTGGCTTCCGGTCGCGGCCGCGGTCTGGATCGTCTTGCTGGTGCTGTTGATCGTCGGCACCGGAGTGGCGCAGGGGCTGGAGCGGTTCGGCCTGTTCGCGGTTCTGCTCGCCGGCCCGTTGGGGTTGTTACGGACCCTTCTGCTGCCGCTGCTCGTGCTCATCGCGGGCTTGACCGGATCGATGCTGGCCATGGCCCTGGCCACGCTCGTGGGTCTGGCCATGATCGCGCCCGCGGTGCGACGGGCCAGCGCTGGTCCACGGCGATCGGTGCCGTTCCACCCGGGGGCTGCCATGTTCGCCCTGATCGCGTTCGCCAGCATGACCAACGTCGACGTACTCGTCGTCAAGGCCACCCTCGATGCGGGAGTCGCTGGTGCATACTCCGGGGCCGCCCTGATCGGCAAGATCGCGCTGTTCGCACCGTCTGCGCTGGCCCTGGTTCTCCTCCCGCGGGCGGCGGCCGCGCTCGAGCGGGGCGAGCGTGCCGAGCGCGCGGTCGTGCTGACGATGGGAGTGACGGTCGCGCTGGGTCTGGCCATCGCCGGGATGCTGGCGCTGCTTCCGGGCAGCATCCTGGCGTTGACCTTCGGCGACGACTTCGAGGCAGCCGCCACACTTCTGGCACCGCTCGCGCTCATCATGACGATGGCCGCGGCCCTCAACGTGCACATGACATTCTCCCTGGCCCGTCGCAGCCGCAGGTTGCCGACGCTGATGGTGGTCGGCGCGCTCGGACACCTGCTGCTGCTGTACTTCTGGCACGACAGCCCGGCGGAGATCGTCCGGGCCACCGCGGTCACCCTCGGTGTGGTGCTCGCGGTACACGAGGCGACGTCACGGTTTGGCCTGGCTCGCATGGGCCTGACGCTGCTGCGTTCGAGATCGGCGCGTGCTCCGCAGCGCCCCGTCGAACAAGGCACAGGCGACGGGTCGTAACGTCCGTCCCGCCGAATCGCAGAGATCGAGTACTGACAAGGGAGCTTGCATGCCGCGCGCGCTGATCACCGGGATCACCGGACAGGACGGCCTGTATCTCGGCGAGCTACTGGCCGCCAAGGGGTATGAGGTCTTCGGTCTCGTGCGCGGCCAGAGCAATCCGAAGATCGCCACCGTCGAGGAGATCATCCCGAGCATCGAGTTGCTCGAGGGCGATCTGACCGATCTGTCCAGCCTGATCGCCGCGCTGGAGATCGCTCAGCCACAGGAGGTCTACAACCTCGGCGCGATCAGCTTTGTCGGGCTCTCGTGGAAGCAGGCCGAGCTCACCGGTGAGATCACCGGGATGGGTGTGCTGCGCATGCTCGAGGCCATCCGGATCCACACCCAGAACGACATGGGCACGGTTCGCTTCTACCAGGCTTCGAGTTCGGAGATGTTCGGGAAGG
>JBPCPI010000229.1:0-5178 GCA_050999295.1 Geodermatophilaceae bacterium
CGACGGACACCGGCGACGACCTTGGCCCGGGTAAAGGGTTCGGTGACCCCGCTGCGCTTGATCACCGCGAGCGTGGCCTCTTCGACGGTGGTGAACCGCCGGGCGCAGTCCGAACAGGACCGACGCCGGCGGATGACCTGCCCCTCGTCGACCTCGCGCGAGTCCAGCACGCGGGAATCGGGATGGCGGCAGTACGGACACCTCATCCGACGCACACCCCCTGAAACTTTCGCCAGGAGCCCCTAGCTACGAGCGGGCCTGTGGACGGCGCAGCGGAGAAGCTGTGCGTCGCCTGTGGGCGAGCTGTGGGCAAGAAACCCCAACTTGTGGACTAACTACATCAGTGTAACCACTAGATGTAGGGGTGACCATAGGCCGACGCAGCAGATCTGGCAAGCAGTTGCGGCCTACTTGTCCTCGGCGTGTCGCACACATCCAACGTGCCGGCGATCATGGAAGGAGCAGGACCTGGCCGGGCTGGAGGGTGGGCGTGTCGAGCCCGTTCAGGGTCATGATCGCTGCGATGACCTCACGGGGGTCGGCTTGGGGGTCCAGACGCTCGGCCAGACTCCACAGCGTGTCGCCGGACTCCACCGTCACTGACGACGCTGCGGCGGGTACTAACCCTCCAGGTGCGGCGCCGATGTAGGGGGCCTCCTGGGCGACGTAGGAGGTGGGACCCGCGGGGATGACCGCGGAGAGGACGTCCACCGCGATGGCTCCCACCGCAGCCGCGCTGAGCAGCACCAGTCCGGCCAGCAACCGGCGCGCCCGTACCGTGAGCCGGAGTCGTCCGGTCGACTGGGAAATCCGTGCGACAGCCGGTTCGAGCGGCGCAAGCGCGCGCAGCGACGTGGATGGCTCCGGCTCGACGGCTGCCGGAGCGAGCAGTCGAAGGTGGGCCGGCGGATCCAGTGCCGGCGCCGGAGGCGGGGTCCAGGTCCGCGAAGGGCTGATCGAGCCTTCGGTGGGGCGCTCCAGGGTGGCAAGCATGGGATCCTCCTCAACACAGACGCCCGGGAAGGGAAGATCGAACAGTTGTTCGATCGAACGTCTGTGCGATGTCTACCAGCAGGCTCTGACAAAACCCAGATCCGCCACCCACTTTTCGAACAAATGTTCCCATCGATCGATCCGGAGGAGCAGGATGCGGGTCCTAGAGGCTGGCGAAGCTGCCCTGCTGATCGAGGTCGATGACCTCGGCTCGGTTCTGGCGCTGTCCAGCGCGCTACGGGCGCAGCTGCCGCGGGGCGTGCTCGAAGCCGTGCCAGCCGCACGGACCGTGCTGCTGCACTGTGATCCGCGGATCGCATCCTTGGCCTCGGTCGCGAAGGCAGTCCGCGGTCTCGAGACCTCGGCGCCCGCCGCGGCCGAGCCGGAAGTGTTGGAGATCCCGGCCACCTACGACGGTCCGGACATCGATGATGTCCTGGCCCAAACCGGCCTGGCCCGCGCCGAACTCGTGCAGTGGCACACCGGTACTCACTGGCAGGTCGCCTTCTGCGGCTTCTCCCCCGGATTCGGCTACCTGACGAGTGACAACGCTCGTTCGGTCACCCGCCGCGACACTCCCCGCACCAGCGTCCCTGCCGGTTCCATCGGCCTGGCCGGAGAGTTCAGCGGCGTCTATCCGCGCGACTCCCCCGGCGGCTGGCAGTTGATCGGCCGTACCGAGCTCACCCTTTTTCACCTCGACTCCGATCCCCCGGCGCTGTTGCGGCCCGGCGTGGCGGTGCGGTTCGTGGACCAAACATGACGTCCGGCCGGAGGGATCTGCTGATCGTGGAGCCGGGTCCGCTGACCACCGTCCAGGATGCCGGTCGGCCGGGCCTTGCCCATCTCGGGATCGGGCGCTCTGGTGCCGCCGATCGCAGTTCCTACCGTCTGGCCAATCGGTTGGTCGGCAACCGGGAGGACGAGGCCATCCTCGAGGTGACCCTCGGCGGCCTCGTGGCGCGCGCCGAACAGGACCTGTTGATCGCCGTCACCGGGGCCCCGTGTCCGGTCACAGTTGCCGAGATCCAGCAGGCTACGAATTGTCCCGTCTTCGTGGCTGCGGGTCAGACGGTCGCACTGGGCAATCCGAGTTCGGGGATGCGCAGCTATCTAGCCGTCCGGGGCGGCATCCGCGTACCCGAGGTGCTCGGCTCACGCAGCACCGACATCCTGGCCGGCATCGGTCCGGACCCGCTCAAGGCCGGCGACGTGCTACCCCTCGGCCCGGCGTACGGCGAGCAACCAGAACTCGACGTTGCCGCGGTGGCCGTGCCGCCGGCCGATGATCTCGTCCTTGGCGTTCGGGCGGGTCCACGCGATGACTGGTTCACCGCGGATGCCCTGGCCGACCTCGTCGGCGGCCGGTACGAGGTGACCCCGGAATCCAACCGGGTGGGCATGCGCCTTTCCGGGCCGGAATTGAAGCGGCGCCGCGACGACGAGTTGCCGAGCGAGGGGATGGTCACCGGCGCCTTGCAGGTGCCTCCGTCCGGACAGCCGACCCTGTTCCTGGCCGACCATCCGGTGACCGGGGGCTACCCGGTGATCGCGGTCGTGGCGCGTGCCGATGTCGACCGCGCGGCTCAGGCACGGCCGGGGCAGCACTTGCGGTTCCGGCTCATCGGGGGCAGCTAGCCGACCCGTCCGCGACCCGCGACGCTACAACGGGCTGCCGACCGATTGCGGATCGGCGGGGTCGTCCTGCAGGTCGATCTTCGATGTTTCCGGAGCGAGCAGAACGCAGACCGTGGTGATGGCAAGCACCGCCACCACATAGATCGAGACGACCAGCGAGGTGTCGAACCGGTCGAGCAGCGCCACCGAGATGATCGGGGCCAGCGCACCGCCGAAGATGCCGGCCAGCTGATATCCCATGGATGCCCCGCTGTAGCGCACCTTGGTCGGGAACATCTCGGCGATGAACGAAGCCTGCGTGCCGTACATCGCCGCGTGCAGGACCAGCGCGACCACCGTCGCGAGGACGATCAGGACGAAGCTGCCGGTGTCCAGTAGGGCGAAGAAGACGAATATCCAGAACATCGCGCCGATCGCTCCGGCCAGGTAGACCGGCCGGCGACCAACCCGGTCTGACAGGGAGCCGAACCACGGGATCAGTAGCACCTGACAGGCGGCAGCGATCAGCACGGCGTTGAGCGCATAGCCCTTGGGCAGTCCCAGGTAGGTGACGACGTAGGTGGTGATGAACAGTACGAATGTGTAGAAGGCCACGTCGACGCCCACGCGTGCGCCAATTGCCAGCAGTACCCGCTTGGGGTAGAGCCGCAGGACATCGACGATCGGCGCCCTGGCCTTGGTGTCGGTCTCCTCCACCTCACGGAACAGCGGGCTCTCCGAGAGAGTCATCCGGATCCAGAGACCGACCAGGACCAGAACCCCGCTGAGCAGGAATGGCACGCGCCAACCCCACGAGAGGAACGCGTCCTCGGTGGTTATCGCCCCCATCAGCGACAGGACGCCATTGGCCAGCAGCAAGCCGATCGGAACGCCGACCTGAGGCCAGCTGGCGTTCAGACCGCGCCGCTTCCGGTCTCCGGACTCCAGTGTCATAAGCAACGCGCCGCCCCACTCGCCGCCCAGGCCCAGACCCTGTAGGAATCGCAGTGCCACCAACAGGATCGGCGCCCAGACTCCGATCGCGTCGTACGTCGGCATCAGGCCGATCGCGAAAGTGGCGATGCCCATCAGCAGCAGGGTCACGACAAGGACGTTCTTGCGGCCGACCTTGTCGCCGTAATGACCGAAGATCACTGCTCCGAGTGGGCGCGCGATGAAGCCCACGGCATAGGTCGTGAAGGCCAGGAGTGTGCCGACGAGTGGGTCGAAGCTGGGAAAGAAGAGTTCGTTAAAGACCAGCGCGGCGGCAACGCCGTAGATGAAGAAGTCGTACCACTCCAGTGAGGTCCCGATCAGGCAGGCCGTGATCACCCTGCGCTGCGAGGAAGCGGGCGTCGTGGTCGAGGTGGAGGTATCGGGCGTTGACATCGGGCACTCCTAGGGTCGCGCCAAACCTGGCAGACACTCTAGGGCTTTGTTGAACAATCCTACAAGGGCAGCATTCAAGAATTCACCACTGACCGGTATGTTGGGCTGCGGCCGACCCTCGTAACGAAGGACAGGAGCGCAGGTGACCTCGAGCGAGCTCACGGGCGCCAGCGGGGGGCTGCCTGCGCTTCCTCGGCGCTCGAGCACAGCCGAACACGCCGCTGCGATGTTGCGGCTGGAGATCGCCCAGGGCCGGCTTCTCCCGGGCACGAAGCTGCGAGAGGAACATGTCTCGGCCGCCTTCGCGATCTCCCGCAACACCGTTCGAGAGGCGTTTCGGTTGCTCTCCCACGAGCGTCTGGTCGACCACACGTTGCACCGCGGCGTCTACGTGCGCACCGTGACCGCCGACGACATCCGGGCCATGTATCGAACTCGACGCCTGGTCGAACCCCTCGGTGTCGAGGCCGCCATCGGAGATGCAGCTGCAATCGCCGAGCTGAGTGATCTGGTCGAGGCGGCAGAGTCAGCCGCCGCTCGCGACGACTGGCAGGTGGTCGGCACCAGAGACATCGACTTCCACCGTCGGCTGATGGCCAGCTGCGACAGCGGTCACGTCTCAACGATGGTCGAGCAACTGCTGGCCGAATTGAGATTGGCCTTCCTGCGAATGCCTGATCGTCGCGCCCTGCACGGACCGTACGTTGCGCGCAACCGCCGCCTGGTCACCCTGCTCGAGGCCGGTGACCGCTCGGGTGCGCTGAGCGAGCTGCGTGACTACTTGTACACCGCCGAAGGCCAGCTGCTCGGATCTCTGGACCAGCGGCCGCGCGGTGATCCGATGATCGACAATCGTCTCCAGGGCGGCGACGACGGGCCGGGGGCAGCAGCGTAGCCGCGGAAGGTCGACCAGCCACGCGACGCTGGGCGAGGCCGGCAGTCGGCGTGTCGTTCGAACACATGTTTGAATCCCGGCACGGGTTGAGTTAGCGTTCCAGGCGAGCGACACGCAGCTGGGAGGCGCAAGGTGGTCAAGCAGAGCGGCACGGCCAAGGGCCGTGCTACCACGAGCAGCAACGTGCAGACCTTTCCCGACCGGCCGGACGCCGGCGACGGACTCACCGTCCGCCAGCGCCGGGTCCTCGAAGTCATCCGCGACTCGATCGATCGCCGGGGATA
>JBPCPI010000027.1:0-3959 GCA_050999295.1 Geodermatophilaceae bacterium
TCCTGGCGGAAGTACTGGATCGAGGACATCACCGGGCTGACCGCGCCATCACCGAAGGCGCAGAAGGACCGGCCCAGGATGTTGTCGCAGATGTCGAGCAGCTGGTCGACCTCGGCTGCGGTGGCCTGACCTCGTTCGATCCGGTCGAGGATCTGCACCATCCAGGGGTTGCCCTCCCTGCACGGGGTGCACTTGCCGCAGGACTCATGGGCATAGAACTTGATCCAGCGACCGACGGCCCTCACGACGCAGTCACCGTCATCGAAGATCATCAGAGCACTGGTGCCGTTCATCGATCCGGCGGCTGCGACTGCATCGAAGTCCAGGGGGACATCGAGGTGCTCGTCGGTGAACAGCGGGGTCGACGAACCGCCAGGGGTCCAGAACTTCAACTGGTGCCCCTCACGTACGCCACCGCACATCTCGAGCAGCTCGCGCAGGGTCGTTCCCATCGGCGCCTCGTACTGTCCGGGTCGGGCGACCCGGCCGGTGAGGGAGAAGACGCTGGTACCCGCTGACTTCTCCGGACCCATCTGCTTCCACCAGTCGGCACCGTTGAGCAGGATCGGCGGGACGCTGGCCAGCGTGCCGACGTTGTTGACCACGGTCGGCGATCCGTACAGGCCGGAGATGGCCGGGAACGGTGGCTTGAGCCGCGGCTGCCCCCGATAGCCCTCGAGGGAGTCCAGCAGTGCGGTCTCCTCGCCGCAGATGTACGCACCCGCGCCCGGATGGATCACGACTTCCAGCTCGTAGCCGGAGCGCATCACGTTCTTGCCGAGATAGCCTGCGGCATAAGCCTCGTCGACTGCTGCGCGGACCCGGCGCATCGCGTGGACGGCCTCCCCGCGGACATAGATCACTGCCAGGTGGGCGCGGATCGCGAAGCTCGCGATGATGATGCCTTCGATCATCGAGTGCGGGTCGTTCATCATCTGCGGGAGGTCGCGGCAGGTGCCGGGCTCCCCCTCGTCGGCGTTGACCACGAGGAACTTCGGCTTGACCCCCGGTCCCGACGTCTCACCGGGCTTGGCCTGCGGGATGAAACCCCACTTCATGCCGGTCGGGAAGCCGGCCCCCCCACGGCCGCGCAGGTTGGACTCCTTGACCACCGCGGTGATCTCGTCGGGCTCCATCGCCAACGCCTTGCGCAGCGCGCGGTACCCGTCGCTGCGCTCGTAGGCGGCAAGCGTCCACGACTCGGAGTCGTTCCAGCGGCGGCTGAGCACCGGGGTCAGGGGCATCGGTCAGGCATCCTTCCCGGCCGCAGGCGAGACGCCGCCCGCGGGGTCGGCCGGGGCGGCCTCGTTGCGTTCGGCGGCCAGCCGCAGACCGGCCAGGGTGGGCTTTCCGGTCGCTAGGCCGGCCACAGCCGTGGCGGTGCGCTCGCCGTCGGGAAAGCCGGCTATCTCGCGGGAAATCTGCCGGAAGCTGCACAGTGGCGCACCGCGGCTGGGATCGGGCCGGCGGCCTTGCCGGAGCGCGTCGATGAGTTCGCTGGTCGTCTCTACGGTTTCCTGATCGAAGAATTCGTAGTTGACGGTCACCACCGGCGCGTAGTCGCACGCGGCCAGGCACTCTGCGTGTTCCAGGGTGAACTGGCCATCGGGAGTCGTCTGGTCGTGACCGACACCGAGCTTGTCCTGCACTGCGGCGTAGATCTCCTCACCGCCCAGGAAGCCGCACAGTGTGTTGGTGCAGACACTGATCAGGTACTCCCCGGCCGGGCGCCGCTTGAACATCGTGTAGAAGGTCACCACCGCGCCGACCTCGGCCTTGGTGAGGTTCAGTTCCTTCGCGCACAGCGCCACACCGGCAGAACTGACATAGCCCTGTACGGACTGGACCAGATGCAGCATCGGCAGCAGTGCCGAGCGCGGCCGCGGGTAGCGGGCGATGATCTCCCGCGCCTCGCGTCGGGTCTGCTCCGTGAGCGGGGGCACGCCCTCGGAAACGATCTCCTCGGTCAGCGACGCGCCGAGGTCGCCGATGTCCACGGGGTTGCTGACCGCCCTAGCCGTACCGTCGCGCCCGTACGCCGCGCTCTGCCTGCCGGTCTCGCCCGCCCCACCTTCGGTCACCTGTCGACCCCGCCCATGACCGGGTCGATCGAGGCGATCGAGGCGATCACGTCGGCGATCAGCCCACCCTCGGACATCACGGCGGTCGCTTGCAGGTTGACGAAACTGGGATCGCGTACGTGCACCCGCCAGGGCCTGGTCCCGCCGTCGCTGACGACGTGGTAGCCGAGCTCACCGCGCGGCGACTCGATCGGGACGTACACCTGTCCGGCTGGCACCCGGAATCCTTCGGTGACCAGTTTGAAGTGGTGGATCAGCGCTTCCATGGACTGACCCATGATCTTGCTGACATGCTCAAGTGAGTTGCCCATCCCGTCGGGACCCAGCGAGAGCTGTGCTGGCCAGGCAATCTTCTTGTCCCCCACCATGACCGGACCGGGCTCGAGCCGATCCAGGCATTGCTCGATAATCTTGAGTGACTCGCTCATCTCGGCGACCCGGATCAGGTAGCGGCCGAACGCATCAGCAGTGGTCTCCACCGGAACGTCGAAGTCGTAGGTCTCGTACCCGCAGTACGGCTCCACCTTGCGCAGATCCCAGGGCAGTCCCGCGGCACGTAGCGTCGGGCCGGTCACGCCCAGGGAGACGCAGCCGGTGACGTCG
Organism: Geodermatophilaceae bacterium; assembly: GCA_050999295.1. GTDB lineage: Bacteria > Actinomycetota > Actinomycetes > Mycobacteriales > Geodermatophilaceae > JACCQS01. Next base: position 2,685 of record JBPCPI010000027.1, read on the forward strand.
AGGTAGCCGATACCCTGTAACCGCTTCTGCCACACCGGTTGTCCGGACAGCAGCCGGTGGAAGCCCTCCAGCCGTTTCGGGAAGATCTTCATGAATTCGCGGATCGAGCCTTCGGCCGTGTCGGGCAGGTCCTGGGCCAGACCACCTGGGCGTACGTAGGCATGGTTCATCCGCAGTCCGGTGATCTCCTCCAACAGGTCCAGGACGAGTTCGCGTTCCCGGAAGCCGTTGGTCATCGCCGTGAGCGCGCCCATCTCCATGCCGGTGGTCGCCAGGCCCACCAGGTGCGAGGCGATGCGGTTGAGCTCCATCACCAGCACGCGGATGACCTCTGCGCGGGCTGGCACCTCGATGCCCAGCAGCTTCTCCACTGCCAGGCAGTACGCGGTCTCGTTGAACAGCGGCGCGAGATAGTCCATCCGGGTGACGAATGTCGTGCCCTGAGTCCAGTTGCGGTACTCGGTGTTCTTCTCGATCCCAGTGTGCAGGTAGCCGATCACGACTCGCGCCTTAGTGACGGTCTCGCCCTCGAGGTCCAGGACCAGCCGCAGTACGCCGTGCGTGGAGGGGTGCTGTGGGCCCATGTTGACCACGAGCCGTTCCTCGGCAACCGGGTCACCGGCGAAGGTGGAGTCCCAATCGCCACCGGTGACGGTGTAGACCCGACCCTCGGTGGTGTCCCGCGACCCGGCATACGGATCTGCGCTCGTTGTGCTCATCGATAGCTCCTCCGCTCGTCGGGCGGGGGAATGGTCGCGCCCTTGTAGTCCACCGGCACCCCGCCCAGCGGGTAGTCCTTGCGCTGCGGGTACCCGTCCCAGTCATCGGGCATCAGGATGCGGGTGAGTCCGGGGTGGCCGGGCAAATCGATCCCGAACATGTCCCAGGTCTCCCGTTCCTGCCAGTCGGCGGTCGGGTAGACGCCGGTGATCGACGGGATCCTCGCGTCGTCCACGGGGACGGTGACTTCCAGGCGGATCCGCCTGCGGTAGGTCATCGAGGTCACGTGGTAGACGACATGCAGCCGAGCCTCATGTGCGCCACCGGAACCCAGGTAGTCCACTCCGGACACGCTGGACATCAGCTCGAAACGAAGGGCGTCATGGTCGCGCAGGGCCTGGCACAGTTTCACCAGCCGCTCGCGGGCCACGTAGACAGTGAGCTCACCCCGGTCGACCACCACACGCTGGACAGTCGCGGCGAAGCGTTTCGGCCCGAGCGCGAATTCGATCGCGTCCATCACGTCGTCGAAGTAGCCGCCGTACGGACGCTCGC
>JBPCPI010000157.1:0-16774 GCA_050999295.1 Geodermatophilaceae bacterium
GCTCGATCGAATGGGCCGCAGGCGTTCTGACTGGCGCAACGCCGGTGAGTAGACTCGAGATCGACCGCGGCGAGACCTGGACCGCGGCCTTGGAGCGCGGCCGAGCGCTGGTCGATGCCAAGTTTCACGGCGCAGCACCCGCGCCGTACCGCGCCTTGGACCTGCTGGAGCACGCTCGCGGCGGGGTCGACGGCGAGCAGTTCCTCGCGGGTACGGCCGCCGAGGACGAGGCGCTGGCCGATCTCGTGATGGGCGACGAGCTCCGGGCCGGGCTGTACTCCTTCGACCTGGTGCAGAAGCGGGCCAAACGACCGGTCGGCGTACCGGACAAGAAGCTGGCCCGTCCGGTGACCAAGGTCGGCGTTGTCGGCGCCGGTCTGATGGCCGGGCAACTTGCGCTGTTGTTCGCCCGGCGGCTCGAGGTCCCAGTGGTGCTGACCGACCTTGACCAGGAACGACTGGACCGCGGCGTGGGATACGTGCGCGGCGAGATCGACAAAATGCTCGGCAAAGGCCGGGTGTCGATGGACAAGGCAAACCGGCTCAAGTCCTTGGTGTCCGGGTCGCAGACCTTGGACGCCTTCGCCGACGCGGACTTCGTCCTCGAGGCGGTGTTCGAGGACCTGGCGGTCAAGAAGCAGGTGTTCGCCGAGGTCGAGGCCGTGGTGGGACAAGACTGCATCCTCGCGACCAACACTTCGTCGCTGTCGATCACCGAGATGGCCGCCGACCTGTCCCATCCCGAGCGGGTCGTCGGCTTCCACTTCTTCAACCCGGTCGCACTCCTGCCCCTGCTGGAGATCGTTCGAGGTGCCAAGACCGACGACGCCACCCTGGCAACCGCTTTCGCAGTCGGCAAGACATTGAAGAAGAGCTGTGTGCTGGTTCAGGACGCACCGGCCTTCGTGGTGAACCGGCTGCTGACTCGCTTCCTCGGTGAGGTCACGACGGCGGTTGACCGCGGAACGCCCATCGACGTTGCCGACCGGGCGCTGGAGCCGCTGGGTCTGCCGATGAGCCCGTTCATCTTGTTGCAGTTGGTCGGACCCGCGGTGGCACTGCATACCAGCGAGACGCTGCATGCTGCTTTTCCCGACCGTTTCGCAGTGAGCGAGAACCTGCGCGAGTTGGTCGAGGCCGGCAAGTCCGGCGTCTACGTCTGGGACGAGTCCGGCCAGCATGTGGACCCAGAGGTGGCAGCCCTGTTCACCGGCGGCGACGCGCCGATGACCGCCGACGAGGTACGCAGTGCCGCGCTGGAGGCGATGGCCCAGGAGATCCGGCTGATGCTCGACGAAGGCGTCGTCGGATCAGCCCAGGACATCGATCTCTGCCTGCTGCTGGGCGCGGGCTGGCCCTTCCACCTCGGCGGGATCACCCCATACCTGGACCGCGGGGGCATCAGCGAGAAGGTCACCGGCCAGCGGTTTCTCCCCGTCGGCATCGCCAGCGTCCCGACGAGTGCGGGCTAGCTCCTACAACAAGCCCCAATCGGTGCGGTTATGCGCACAACCGGCGGTTTCACCGCCCCAATTCGTGCGGTTATGCGCATAACCGTCAGACGGCTGGACCCGGACCAGGGAGGCTGACCCGAACCTCCAAGCCACCCTGGGCCAGCGCCGTCAGGTCCACGGTTCCGTGGTGTGCCGCGACCACAGCACGCACGATGGACAGGCCCAGGCCAGTGCCCCGTACCCCCGAACGGCCGGCACCACCGCGGCGGAACGGGGCCAGGAGATCGCCCAGCTCCGACTGGTCGAAGGCTGCGCCGGTGTTCGACACGGCGAGCCAGGCCCGTCCGTCGTCGAGCCCGCTCCGGATCGACACCGACCCACCATCGACGTTGTGCCGTACGGCGTTCTCGATGAGGTTGCCGACGAGTCGAGCGAGCAGTTCGGGGTCACCGACGGTGGGGGCGGCTGCCAACTGCAGGTCGATGTCGAGATCGCGCTCGGTTGTCTCCGATCCGATCACGGCGAGTGCACCAGGCACTAGGGCGGCCAGGTCAACCGGTCCCCGCCTGGTCAACATCCCTTGTTCGGCCTCGGCCTCGCTGCGGGCCAGGATCAGCAACGACTCGACCAGTGCGTCGGCACGGATCGTCGCCTCCCGCACGATCTCGGCCGAACTCCGCAGCTCCTCGACCGACGCGTTGGGGTCGGCCAGGGCGACGTCCACCTCGGCGCGGATGAGCGTCAACGGTGTACGCAGTTCATGGCTGGCATTGGCCGCGAAGCGCTGCTGACCGGCGAAGGCAGCATCCAGGCGCGCGACCATCTCATCGAAGGCGTCGGCGAGGTCGGCCAGTTCATCCCGCGGGCCGGTGTAGGAGATCCGTTCGGCAAGCGTGGCCGTGGACAGCCGCTGGGCGGTCGCGGTCAAGTCACTGACCGGACGCAGGACTCGGCCGGCGACCAGGTAACTGGCGCCCGCCCCGGCGAGAACGACGAATCCGAACGCCAACCCCCCGGTACGCAGGATCGCATCCCGTGCCTGGTCCCGCAGTGCTTCCTGCACCGCCCCTGCGGTGACGGTCACCGTGGAACCGTCCGCAGTCACGATCTCTACCTCGGTGTCGGGTGGTAGGCCAGGTGTGGCCGCGACGGTCTGGTCGGCGACGATGACCGCCACCGCCAGCAGGATCGCCGCCGCCACGGTCAGCAATGCGCCGTAGGCCAGCGCGAGGCGCCATCGCAGTGAAACCCGCATGCCCGATAGCCTGCCCTGCGCCTGCCTAGAAGGGGTCGACTGTCTTGCCCAGCCAGCGTGACGGTCAGGCTGACGCCTCAGCGTGCAGTCTTACCCCAGCCAGCGTCACGGTCGGGCTGGCGCCTCACCGTGCAGCAATCCGGTAACCCGATCCGACCACGGTGTCCACGATCGCCGGTTCCCCTAGCTTGCGGCGCATGGTCATGATTGTCACTCGCACCGTGGTCGTGAACGGATCAGCGTGTTCGTCCCACACCTTTTCCAGCAGTTCCTCACTGGAGACCACGCCGCCATTGGCGCGCATCAGCATCTCGAGCACGCCGAACTCCTTGCGGGTCAGGTCGATCGGTGTGTTCGCCCGGCGTACGACGCGCTTGGCTGGGTCCAGGACCAGGTCGCCGGCGGCCAGCACGGGCGGCGCGGCTGGAGTGGCCCGGCGCCCGAGCGCTCGGATGCGCGCAACGAGTTCAGCGAAGGCGAAGGGCTTGGACAGGTAGTCATCGGCGCCCAGGGACAGTCCGTTCACCCGATCGGCGACGCTGCCACTGGCCGTCAGCATCAGGACGCGAGTCAGCGTGCCGGAGCCGGCCAGCTGACGCATGACCTCGTCGCCGGGCATGCCGGGCAGGTCGCGGTCCAGTACGACGACGTCGTAGTCGGTGTAGGTCCACTTCTCGTGGCCGTCCGAGCCGTCGTAGGCCACATCGACCGCCATGCCCTGACGGCGCAGCCCGCGGGCGAGGGTGTCGGCGAGCTGTCGCTCGTCCTCGACCAACAGGATGCGCATGCGACTATGACGGTGCGGAACGGGTCGGCGGATCCATCGAGCGCGGGCCAGTTTTCTGGCTCCCCCTCGACAGGTCGACCAACGAGCCCATGGCGGCGCCGGAGTCGTCAGCGGCACTGTCCTTGTCGAGCTTGGCCAGCGCGTCGGTCATCGAACGGGACAGTCCGGCGGCGTCCAATCCAGCAGCCTTGAGCAGTCCGGCCCGTTTTCCGACCGGCAGGAACTCCTGATGCAGGCCAAGGGCCAGCAGCGCCGCAGCACTGCCGCTCTCGCGCAGCGCACCGGCAAGGCGCGCTCCGAAACCGCCGTTCAGCCCGCCGTCCTCGGCGGTGACGACGAGTCGGGACTGGTTTGCCAGGTCGAGAAGGACCGATGGCAGCGGTGCGATCCAAGTGGGCGCTACGACCCGTACCGTGATGCCCTCGGCTGCGCAGAGCCGGGCAGCATCCACGGCGGCGGCGGCGAGTGGGCCCAGCGCGATGCACAGGATGTCGGTAGCAGCATTCGGCGAGGGTTCACTGACCACGTCGACACAGCCCCCGACGACCTCGGCATCCCCGACCGACCGCAGCGCCGGAAGGTCTTGAGCCAGGCTGCCTTTCGGGAACCGCAGCGCCGATGGGCCGTCGGAGATGTCCACGCTGGTCCGAAGCGCGGCCCGCAGAGTCGTGGCATCCCGGGGTACGGCGACTCGCATCCCCGGGACGATGTTGAGGATCGACAGATCCCACATCCCGTTGTGCGAGGCCCCGTCGTCACCGGTGATGCCCGCCCGGTCCAACACGAAGGTGACCGGCATCCGGTGCAGCGCGACGTCCAGGAGCACCTGGTCGAACGCCCGGTTCAGAAACGTGGCGTAGATGGCGACGACCGGATGCAGGCCGCCCATGGCCATCCCGGCAGCGGAGGTGACCGCGTGTTGCTCGGCGATACCGACGTCGAAGGCCCGGGCCGGATAGGCCTGTGCGAAGGCAGCCAAACCCGTGGGGTAGAGCATCGCCGCGGTGATCGCCACCACGTCGCTTCGTTCGGCCCCCACCCGGACGAGTTCTGCGGAGAACACCTCGGTCCAGGTGGGTCCGGCCGCCAGAGTGAGCATGCCGTTGTCGGGGTCGAACGCACCGGTGCTGTGCCAGGCGTCTTCCTCGTTGCTCTGGGCAAAGGCGTAGCCGAACCCCTTGGTGGTCACGCAGTGCACGATCACCGGCGCGCCGAAGTCCCGCGCACGGCGGAATGCCGACTCCAGGGCGGCGATGTCGTGACCGTCGACGGCGCCGACGTACTTCAGGCCCAAATCCTCGAACATGCCCTGGGGCGCGAGGACGTCCTTGATGCCCTTCTTCATTCCGTGCAGTGCGTCGTAGACAGTCCGTCCCACCATGGGCGTACGACCCAGGGATTTCTTGATCCCTTCGAGCATGTCCTCATACCCCGGCCGCAACCGCAGGGAAGCCAGCCGGTCGGCCACTCCGCCGATTGTCGGCGAGTACGACCGGCCGTTGTCGTTGACCACGATGATCACCGGCCGGTCCTTGGCCGCGGCGATGTTGTTCAGCGCTTCCCAGCACATCCCGCCGGTCAACGCGCCGTCCCCCACCACGGCGACGACCGGCCGGCTGTCCCCCCGAATGGCAAAGGCCTTGGCCATTCCGTCGGCATAGGACAGAGCGGTCGAGGCATGTGAGTTCTCGACCCAGTCGTGCTCGGACTCGTCCGGGGACGGGTAGCCGGAAAGGCCCCCGGCGGACTTGAGCTTCTCGAACCCGGCTTGCCGGCCGGTGAGGATCTTGTGGACATAGCACTGGTGCCCGGTGTCGAAGATGATCGGCTCGCGTGGGGAATCGAAGACCCGATGCAGGGCAATGGTGAGCTCGACCGCTCCGAGATTGGGGCCCAGATGACCCCCGCTGCGCGAGCAGGCCCTGACCAGGAAATCCCGGATCTCGGTGGCCAATGCCGGTAGCTGATCGGCGGGCAAGGCACGCAGGTCGGCCGGGCCGGTGATCGTCGCCAACAACGGCACGACGTGCCTCGCCCCCTGGTCCGGTCGCTAGGTCATCCGCCGAGGCGAGAGCCGGGCGAAGTACCGAGTGTAGTCGCGGCCTCGTCACAGCCGTGGGACCCAGCGTTGACCGCGCAGTGCGGCCGACACCATCTCGACGGAACGGGCGACCGCGGCCAGCCGGGATCCTTCCCGTTCGTAGGCATCCATCGCCGCGTCCAGCGCCTCGGCCGGGAGATGATCGTGCAGATCCACCCGCAGGGACCGCCACCCGACGCGGGCCGCCCCGAGCGCCGCGCTCACATGATCTCCGGCGAATCTGGCCAGCAGAACCGGATAGCGGCGCAGAATGTCGTAGCGTCGGTACTCCGGTGGGATCTGATCGAGGAGCCATCTGGTGGCGCTGGCCTCCCAGTCGGGCGCACCAGGTGGCCACACCTCCTCGGGCCAGCCCGGAGGCAGGTCCCGACTACTCATGCCTGCGATTGTGGCCCCGATTTCAACCCACGTTCGGCTCACTTGGACAACGGCCCACCCCTGAGTGCCATCGTTTACCAAGTGAGGGCCTGGTCACCGTGGCGGACGATCATGGGCTTCGGCGCGGTGAGCCTGGCCGCCGACATGGTCTACGAGGGTGCGCGCTCGGTCTACGGCCCTCTGCTGGCATCCCTCGGAGCCACCGCGCTCGTGGTCGGAGCAGTCACCGGCGCTGGCGAGGCTGCGGCCTTGATCCTGCGTGTGGTGTTCGGCCCGTTGGCCGATCGGACGCAGCGCTACTGGACGCTGACAGTCGCTGGATACGCGCTGACCGCCGTATGCGTCCCCCTGCTCGCGATCACCCCATTCCTCGGTGCCGCCGGACTGGCGGTCGCCGCGTGTCTCATTCTGATGGAGCGGCTTGGCAAAGCCGTGCGTAGCCCAGCCAAGTCCGCTCTGCTCGCCGAGGCCGCGGGCCAGGTGGGGATGGGACGCGGTATGGGCGTCCACAAGGCGCTCGACCAGATCGGCGCGTTCGCTGGGCCACTGGTCGTCGCAGCGTTGATCGCCGTGAGTGCGGGGGCGCTCTGGCCAGGCTTGGCTGCGCTTGCCATCCCAGGCGTCGTGGCCCTTGCGCTCCTCATCCTGGTTCGAAGCCGAACGCTCCAACCCGTCGCCGCTGCGACCGGGTCGGACGCCGTCGCCCAGCGCGCCGATCCAGGTCGGCGCACCAGGATGGCTGCGCTGTCGGAGCTCTGGCGGCCACGGTTGCCCGCCCCGTTCCTGCGATTTGCCGTCGGGACTGCGCTGTGCACCGCCGGCCTGGTCACGTTCGGGCTGATCAGCTTTCACCTGGTCGAGTTCGACCTGATCGCAACCGCCGGGATCCCCGTCCTCTACGCCGCCGCGATGGCGGCGCAAGCACTGGCTGCCCTCGCGACCGGCCTGGCCTACGACCGCTACGGTTCGCGGGTCCTGCTTGGGTTGCCGTTCCTGGTCGCCGCGGTTCCGTTCCTCGCGTTCAGCGGCACCCTCAGCACGGTGCTTGTCGGGGCGCTGGTGTGGGGGGCCGCCGTGGGGGTACAGGACTCCACAGTGAAAGCCTTCGTCGCCGACCTCGTACCGCGGGAACGTCGGGCCACGGCCTACGGAGTGTTCGCCGGCGTGCAAGGCGCCGGAGCGCTGATTGGTGGTATCGCGGCAGGAGCGATCTACGAGCAGTCGCTGCTCGCCCTCGGCGTTGCCGTCGCCGTCGTGCAACTCCTAGCGCTGATGCTGCTGGCCCCGGTCGTGCGAGCGCTAAAGCCCGGCCGGTTAGCGTCAACCGGGTGAGCTCACAGATCGCGATCCACTCGGCCACCGTTGTTCTGCCGATCACCGGACCCCCGATCCTGGACGGCGCGATTGCCGTACAGGACGGGCACATCGTGGCAGTGGGCACTCGCATCGAGGTCATCGACCGCCTCCCCGATGCCAGTCGGACCGAATGGGAGGGCGTGCTGATGCCAGGTCTGATCAATGCGCATACCCACCTGAACTACTGCCATACCGCCCACCTCAACGACAACGGCAAACCGTTCCCAGAGTGGATCCAGGACATGCCGCCGATCATCGCGGCCACCACGCCTGAGCAGTGGCGGGCCTCGGCCGAGCAGGGCGTCGCAGCGATGCTGGCCAGCGGCACGACCGCCGCCGCCGACGTCGTCACCGGTGCTGCGGCCTTGAGCGCGCAGTACGACGCGGGCCTGGCTGGCGTCTCCTACTTCGAAGTGGTCCTCGCCGACGAACCGCGGTGGGCAGAGATCCGGCCGGAGTTCCTCGCGACGCTCGCGGCGGCGCCGCCGTACGGGATCGGGATCAGTCCGCACTCGCCGTACACACTGGACACCTCCGTGCTGGCCGACCTCGGCGACATCGCCCGGGAGCGGGGTATCCGGCTGCACCCGCACGGCGCCGAGCAGTCCGATGAAGTGGCCTTCGTGGCCGACGGCACGGGGATGTTCGCCGAATGGGCCACGATCGGTGGTCTGAATATGGCGCTGCTCGATGGTGGATCCGGCCGTACGCCGATCGCCGAGTTGGACAGCGTGGGGCTACTGGGCGCCGATTCGCACATCGCCCACGGCGTACACGCCGATGCCGCAGACCGGGCACTGCTGCGCAAGCGGGGTACGGCGGTGGCGCTGTGCCCGCGGTCCAACCAACGACTGGAGTGCGGGCAGGCACCCGTCGCTGCCTACCGAGCCGAGGGCAACCTCGTGGGCATCGGCACCGACTCGCTGAGTTCCTCGCCATCCCTCGACCTGCTCGAAGAGGTACGGGCGGTACGCGCACTGGCCGTAGTTCAGGGTTCGCCCGAGGCGGGTCTGGACCAGTGGCTGGTCGAGGCCATGACACTCGGGGGCGCAAGCGCTTTGGGCCGCAATGACATTGGGCGGCTCGAACTGGGAGCCCGCGCCGACCTGGCGGTGTTCGACCTTTCCGGCGACGATCCGTACGCGGCGATCGTCGCCGATGGTGCAGGTCGGTGTCTGGCAACCGTGGTCGCCGGCGAGCTGCGCCACAGTTCCGCCAGGGTCTGAGGCCACTACCAGCCTTACGTCCGAGCGATCGTGGGCGATGGCGCGCGTTTATTCGGACGCAACGGGTCAGCGGGTAGGAGGAGGGCGACGGATTCCAGGTGATGGGTCATCGGGAAGAGATCAAAGGCCCGCAGCCCGGCCAGCCGGTAGCCCGCTGCGCGCAGGGTGGCGATGTCGCGGCCCAGCGCGGCGGGATCGCAGGCCACGTAGACCAACCGCGACCCGGACTCAGCCAGCGCCTGGCAGACGGCCCGCCCGGCACCGGCGCGCGGCGGATCAAGCACGATGACGTCCGGTCGGTCACCGGCTACCTCGGCGCGGATCAGTTCGGCATCCACATGCCCCACCCGCGCACTCGCCCACGGCGTCGAGGCGAGGTTGACCTCGGCGTCGGCGACAGCAGTGCTGCTGGACTCGATGCAGACCACGGAGCCGTTCGGGCCGACATCCTCGGTGAGGACTCCACCGAACAGCCCGACCCCGGCATAGAGATCCAGGACGCGCTCCCCCGGTTGCACGGCCGCAGAAGCGCGGACCGCGTCGACCAGGACGTCGGCCGCACCGGGGTGGACCTGCCAGAACCCGCCGTTGCTGACCTGCCAGGTGCGGCCGGCGGCTTGCTCCCGGAGCTTCTTGGCCCCACCGCTGGACCTGACCCGGCCGCGGCGGTCGAGTTGGCGCACCGCGGTGCGACCGTAGGAGTCGGCTGCGACCTCGATGCCGCCCGCGCCCGGCCAGCGACGGTTCAGGACGCGACTGTCCAATACCGGGATCGCGGTGATCGGGCAGTCCGCGATCGGCAGGACCCGGTGCGAACGATGGGGATGCATACCGATCCGGCCACGACGGTCGACCGCGAACCCGGCCCGGGTGCGCCAGCGCAGGGTGCCGCCGGACACCTGCTCGACTGCCAGATCGACCGGCAGTTCGTTCTCCTCCAGCCCACCCAGCCGGAGCAACTGCTCGCGCAGGACGTCCGCCTTCAGCGCGCGTTGGGTCGCGTGATCCGCGTGCTGCCAGTCGCATCCACCGCACTTGCCCGGCCCGGCAACCGGACAGGGGGTCGTCACCCGTCCCGCCGCGCCCCGGTGGATCTCTACCGCATCCGCGCGGCAATACCCGGCGTGCCGGTCCTCGGTGACGTGGACGGTGACGCGCTCGCCGGGCAGGGCGTGCCGTACGAACACCACCCGCCCCTCGTGTCGAGCCACGCAGTGCCCACCGTGGGCGACCGGTCCGACCTGGACGGTGAAGCGACGGCCCAGCCAGTTCGGGGCCGACGACGCACCGTTGTCCGGCCCGCTCTCGAGATCCGGTTGACCGGCCAGCTGTCCCGCAGACGTCTCGGGATCGGCTTGTTCGGCAGGGGTGCTCACCTCCCCAGCGTCTCACTCGCCTCGATAGCTCCCGAAGCTGAACAGGTTTCCTTCCGGGTCGCGGACGGTGAACCCACGCGACCCGAAGTCCTCCTCTTTCATCTCCCGGGCGATGTCGGCACCACCGGCGACTGCGCGCGCGTACGCGGCATCGGGATCGTCGGTGATCACGTACACCGAGGTCGCCCCGATCGGCTTGGTCGAGAACTCACTCTCTTCGCGCCCAGCGGAGCCGAACATGACGCCGCCGCCCTCTGGCCAACGCGCCTCCGCGTGAACGACCTCGTCCTCGGACTTGCCGCAATAGAGGGCCGTCTCCTCGAATCCCAGGACGTCGACGAGAAACCGCATGCCTGCCCGGGCGTCGGCATAGTTCAGGCAGGGCCAGATGAACTTCTGTAGTTGCGACTCAGCCATGCACACATGATGTCGTGGGCTAGTAGTCCGCGTCTTGTACGAACGGGAACTCAGCGGCCATCCAGGCAGTCGGGGTCCGACCGGCCAGCGCACGCCACTCACGGGTCAGATGAGCCTGGTCGGCATACCCGCATGCCGCAGCTATCTCGGCGAGCCCAACCGGTGCCGATCGGGTCAGCGCGGTATGTGATCGGTCGAACCGGATCACCCGGGCAGCCGTCTTCGGGCTGAGGCCGATCTCCCGCCTGAACCGCTCGCCCAGATGCCGCCGGCTCCAGCCCACGTGCCGGGCTAGGCGCTCGACCGGGATCCGCCCGCCGGTACGCAGCAAAGCGCGCCATGCCTCGGACACCTCAGGCTGTGGTGCCCAGCCGCGGTCGGCCCGAGTCCGCAGCACATCGTCGAGTACGGCGAACCTGGCGGCCCAGTCCGGCGCCTCGCGCACCCGGTCCACCAAGTGCCCTCCCCGGCCCCGGAGCACGTCCTGTATGTCGTAGATCCCGCTGGCCAGCGCCCCGGCAGGGTGACCGAGCAGTGCCCCAGCCGCCCAAGGCGTCAGCTCGACGTGGATGCCGTACTGGAGCCGGTCCGCAGCGATCGTCACCGGTCCGGGATGCAGGCCGCTGATCAGCCCGGAAAACGCCTGCGGGAGGGCGGTCGGTTCCGGCATGGACAGAATCCGGACCGGCTCGGCGAGGCTGAGAATCAGAGTCATGCAGCGCGACGGCAGCCCCTGATGGGTTCCGCCGGCCAGCGGATCCCGTCGATAGCCGATGTAGCGCTCGACGTACGGCGCCAGCGCTGCCGAGGGCCTGCCGAGGACCATCTCGACGGCGCCGATTCGGTCGGCCTGCTCGGTCACGCCGCCAGCCTAGGACGAAATTCACAGGCCTCCCCAGCACAATTGACCCGTGGGCGACGATCTGCGCGCCGAGGTCCTGTTGACGACCCTCGACCTATCCTGCGGAGCTGGCGACCCGACGATCTGCCGGCCTTCGCCGCACTGAGCCGAGTAATGGCGCGACGGCCAGCGCTAGGCACGATCGTCAGTCAGGCCGCGGCGGAGGTCGCCGACGGTCGGCCGGGCCTGGCCGTCCTCCTCCAACCGCGCGGAGGACGCCAACTGCCAAGGCACGTTCGTGACCATCACACCGGGTTGGAACAGCAATCTGCCCTTGAGTCGCAGCGCGCTCTGGTTGTGCAGCAACTGTTCCCACCAGCGACCGACGACGTACTCGGGGATGAACACCACGACTAGGTCACGCGGCCCCTGGCGACGGATGTCCCGCACATAGTCCAGCACTGGCCGGGTGATCTCGCGGTACGGCGACTCGATCACCGTCAAGGGCACAGGAATTTTGAGTCGGTCCCAATCGGCTTGCAGCCCACGGGTCTCCTCGTCGTCGACGTTCACCGTTAAAGCCGTCAGGGAATCCGGTCGGGTAGCCCGGGCGAAGTTCAGGGCGCGAAGTGTCGGTTTGTGCAGCTTCGACACCAGCACGACAGCGGAGACTCGGCTGGGAAGCGTGGTCACGTCCTCGTCCGGAGTCAGGTCCTCGGACAACCGGCTGTAGTGCCGGTGGATGCTGCGCATGATCAAGAAGATGATTGGCATCGCGATCAGCACGATGTAGGCCCCGCGGGTGAACTTGGTCACGATGACGATCATCAGTACGACCGTCGTGAGGGAGCCGCCGACCGTGTTGATCGCCCGGGATCGCTGCATCCGACCCCGTGCCCTGGGATCGCGCTCGGTCTTCAGCAGCCGGTTCCAGTGCCGCACCATCCCCGTCTGGCCGATGCTGAATGCAGTGAAAACACCGATGATGTAAAGCTGGATGAGACTGGTGACCCCGGCGTCGAACGCCCAGATGAGCAGCGCCGCGAATGTCGAGAGAAGGAGAATCCCGTTGCTGTAGACGAGTTTGTCGCCGCGAGTGTGCAACTGCCGTGGCAGGAAGCTGTCCTGGGCAAGAATCGAGCCCAAGAGCGGGAATCCGTTGAATGCTGTGTTCGCTGCCAGGATCAGGATCAACGCGGTGGCGGCCTGGATGTAGAAAAAGCCAGGGGAATCGTCGCCGCCGAAAACCGCCGCCGCCACCTGTGCGATCACCGTCCGCTGGGGGTCGTTCTCGCAGTCGCCGGCGAACCCGATCAGGTCACAGGTGAACTCCGTATATCGCACCCGCGAGATCAACGCCAATGCGGTGATCCCGGCGAACATAGACGCGGCTAGCCCGCCCATCAGCAGGAGCGTGGTGGCCGCGTTGCGGCTCTTCGGCGGCTTGAACGCTGGCACCCCGTTGGCGATCGCCTCGACGCCGGTCAGCGCCGTACAGCCGGAAGCGAACGCGCGCAGGGCGAAGAACAGCAGCGCGATGCCGGTGAGGCCGATCGAGCCCGGTTCCGGCTCGATCTGATAGCCGGAACTCTCGGCCACCGGCGCGTCCCCGAGAAGAGCCCGGCACAGGCCGATTGCGATCATCGTGAAGACGCCCAGGACGAACAGGTACGTCGGTACGGCGAAGGTGCGCCCGGACTCCCGTACCCCGCGGAGGTTCATGGCGGCGAGGAGCCCGACGAGGCCGATGGCCATCAGGACCCGGTAGTCGTTGAGCTGGGTCACTGCCGAGATGATGTTGTCCACGCCCGCCGAGATCGACACGGCGACCGTGAGGACGTAGTCCACCAGCAGTGCGCTGGCCACCACGAGTGCAGCGAACTGACCGTGGTTCTTCATCGCCACCTCGTAGTCGCCTCCCCCGGAGGGATAGGCGTGGACCACCTGGCGGTACGACGCGACGACGGTGATCAACAGGATGACCACGCCCAGCGCCAGCCACGGGGCCAGGGTCAGCATCGCCGTGCCCGCGAGGGTCAGCACGATGAGGATCTCCTGGGTGGCGTAGGCCACCGAGGACAGCGGGTCGCTGGCGAAGATCGGCAGGGCGAGCCGTTTGGGGAGCAGGGTCTCGCCGAGATTGTCGCTGCGGACCGGTCGACCGAGCACCAACCGTTTCGGCAGATGCGCGGCCGCTCGCATTTTGCTCACGGCGGCGAAGCCTACGTCCGGCTGCGGTGTACGTTCGCGCCGTGATGCGAGACCACCGCTTTCCGGGTCGGCAGGGGCGCAAGTGCACATCGTCGTGATGGGCTGTGGGCGCGTCGGGTCGAGCTTGGCCCGACGGCTGCAACGCCAGGGCCACAGCGTGTCGGTCATCGATCAGGACAGCGAAGCCTTCCGTCGGCTAGGCCCGGAGTTCACCGGCAAGCAGGTCCAAGGCATGGGCTTCGACCGCAAGACCCTGGCCGAGGCCGGCATCGCCGAGGCCGGGGCCTTAGCCGCAGTCAGTAGCGGCGACAACTCCAACATTCTCGCCGCCCGCGTGGCACGGGAGCAGTTCGGGATCGACCATGTGGTCGCCCGGATCTATGACCCCAAACGGGCCGAGGTCTACGAGCGGCTCGGCATCCCAACGATCGCCACGGTGCCGTGGACAGTGGACCGCTTCCTGCGGGTGTTGCTCGAGGACGAGCCGACCGAACTCTGGCGCAGTCCGACCGGCGATGTCGTCCTCATGCAGATCCCGGTGCACGACGGTTGGATAGGTCTGCGGCTGAGTGAGCTGGAGGCCGCACTCGGCACGCGCGCGGCGTACCTGACCCGGTTCGGGGCCTCGGTTCTGCCCGTCCCGGACACCGTGGTTCAGTCCGGCGACCAGGTCGTCGTCCTGGCCAGTGCGGCACAGTCCAGCGCCGTCGCGGAGCGGGCCGCCGCCGCCCCGGACGGTCCCTGATGCGGGTAGCCATCGCGGGCGCCGGCGCGGTGGGACGCTCCATCGCCCAGGAACTCGTCCACAACGGGCATGACGTCCTGCTGATCGAACGCAAGGCCTCGGCCATGAAGACCGCAGAGGTCCCGGATGCGGAATGGGTGCACGCCGACGCTTGCGAGCTGGCCGAACTCGAGGACGCCGAACTGGCCCGTTGTGACGTCGTCATCGCCGCGACCGGCGACGACAAGGTCAATCTGGTGGTGTCCCTCTTGTCCAAGACCGAATTCGCGTTCCCACGGGTGGTGGCCCGGGTCAACGATCCGCGCAACGAATGGCTCTTCGACGAATCCTGGGGTGTGGACGTTTCGGTGTCCTCCCCACGCGTGCTCGCCGCACTCGTCGAGGAGGCGGTCACGGTCGGAGACCTGGTGCGGCTGATGACCTTCCGGCACGGCCAAGCCAATCTGGTCGAGATCACCCTCGCCGAGGGCACGCCGTACGTCGGCAGAACGGTGGGCGACCTGTCGCTGCCACGCGACGCCGTCCTGGTGACCGTCTTGCGCGGCAAGCGGGTCATCGTGCCGAGTCCTGACGAACCTCTGGAAGCAGCAGACGAGTTGCTGTTCGTCGCCTCCGAGGAAGTCGAGGAGGAGCTGCAGCTGCTCCTTACTCCGGCTCGGCCGGAGGGGAAGAAACAATCTCGCGGCTGATCCGGTGCCGGACCCGCCGTACGACATAGACGGTCAACAGCGCCTCCAGCGCGGTCAGCGGCCAGCCCATGACCAGTCGGGTCGTACCCAGCAGAGTCACTTCGTTGGCGATGTACAACGACCCCTGTACCGCGATCCGGAGCAGGTAGACGCCGGCCCACAGAAGCGTCAACCAGGTATAGGCACGCATCAGGACGCGGTGTGATCGCCATGCTTTGGGTTCAGCCAGACCTGGCGTGGGCCACATGAATTCAGTGACCACGCCGACCAACGGCCAACGAACGACCGCCGACACGAGGAAGGCGAGTCCGAAGCCTGCCGTGGACCATAGCGAGGGCAGGAAGAAGTCGCGGGCTTCGCCGGTCTGCCGGGCGATGAAGACGGCGACGGCGACACCCAGGAAGCCCGAGACGGCCTGCTGGACGTTCTCGCGACGGACCAACCGTGCGAGGAGCAGCACAACTCCGGCACCGAGTGCACTCCAAACGGCGACCGACAGGGACGTGAAGGCGTTCACGGTGATGAACACGATGATCGGCAGACCGGAGTCGACCAGACCACGAACCCCGCCGATCTGGCTGATCACGGCCTGCCGATCCACCACCGACCGCTGGCCCGACGCGGGTTGAACGCCGGGGGGCGCTACGGGGACGGACTGTGCGGGTCGGGCCTGGTTGGGGACGGCGTCCGTCACGCAGGGCTCAGTTCGTACCAGGGGTTGTAGATGACGCCGCGCCCCTGGTTCTCGGCAATCCGGCCGCGGGCGGTCAATGACCGGCCGGGCTCGATTCCGCTGATCTGGCGTCGGCCGAGCCACACGAGTACGACCGAGCCGGAGCCGTCGTAGAGCTCGGCCTCCAGGGTCGGGACGCTGCCCAGCGGCAGGTACACGACGGACTTCAGCCGTCCGGTCAACGTCACGACCTTTCCGCGACTGCAGTTCGCGACCGGCTCGCATCCAGCCGTCCGGCGCACGCCGGAGAGCAGTTCCTCGGCGTCGAGCTCATTGGGGTCCGCGGTCAGCCGACGGAGCCGACGCGTGAGCCAGTTGCCGCTTTCCTGCGTCGTCGTCACGATTGCCCAGCCTCGTGCGCTTCGCGCACCGCTCGCTCCGCTCCTCGCTCGTTCCTCGCTGCGATGCTCACTCGCTCTCGGCTCACGAGCGGAGCCTACGACCGGCGGAGGGTTGCCGACCGGTTGCCGTCGTCGGTGCGCCTTCCCCGATCCGACCTGAAGTCCGGATAACGTCCCGGGTCGTGAGGCAGCAGGCACGACGGTGCTCGCGCAGCGGATGCGCCAACGCGGCGGTAGCGACGCTGACCTACGTCTACGCCGATTCGACTGCCGTCGTCGGACCGTTGGCCTCCTTCTCCGAGCCGCACAGCTACGACCTGTGCGAGACCCACGGCCAGCGGCTGACCGCACCGCGAGGCTGGGAAGTCGTCCGGCACGAGGTCAACCCCGACGAGATCCTGCCCAGTGCCGATGATCTGCTGGCCCTGGCCGATGCCGTACGCGAGGCTGCCAGGCCCACGCACGCACCGCCCGACTCGCTGCCCATGGCCAGCGGGCGACGCGGGCATCTTCGGGCCGTCCCGCTGCTCCCCTGATCGGGTTCCCTTCTCGCTCCGGTTAGGCTCCCGCTCGTTATGAAGACGCGGGATCTGTCGAGGATCGTCAAGGCATACGACATCCGCGGAGTTGTCCCAGACGACTTCGACGAGCCGATCGCCCGTGACCTGGGCGCCGCCTTCGCCCGACTGGTGGCCGCGCCGACCGTGGTGACCGCCCATGACATGCGGGAGACCTCGCTCCCGCTGTCCCGGGCATTCGCCGAGGGTGTCCTGTCCCACGGTGTCGCCGTCGTCGAGGCCGGCCTCAGCTCCACTGACCTGCTCTACTTCGCCTCCGGCTCCTTGGACCTGCCCGGCGCGCTGT
>JBPCPI010000145.1:0-19720 GCA_050999295.1 Geodermatophilaceae bacterium
GCATAACCGCGAATAGGTGGTCTGTTCGTTGCCCGCTTCACGTGCTTTCGACCACCCTTCCGTGATCCAGCCGGAGGAGATGGTCTGCGATCGCAACCACCCGTGGGTCGTGCGAGGAGATCACGAACGCCACCCCTTCGGCGCGCAGATCACCAAACGCCTCCAGGACCCGATCGGCTGCTGCCGAGTCCAGTTCGGCAGTGGGCTCGTCGGCGATCACGATCGCCGGGTGCCCGATCACGGCGCAGGCCGCGGCCAGCCGCTGCTGCTCACCACCGGAGAGCTGGTGCGGGGTATGGCGCAGCCGATGATCCAGGCCGAGGACTCTGAGCAGCCGCTCGATCTCATCGGCCCCCGCACGAATCCCGCGCAGTCGGGAGGCGAGCTTCACCTGCTCGCGAGCGGGCAGATAGTCGAGCAGGTTGTCGACCGGGTTCTGGAACATGTACGAGACCGAGGCCCGTCGAAGAGCCCGGCGTTGGCGGACCCGCAGTGCCGCGACGTCACGGCCCTCGACCAGTACCGAGCCCGAGGTCGGCCGGTCCACGCAGGCAAGAATTCTGAGCAACGAGGACTTGCCTGATCCTGACGGGCCGGCGATCGCGGTGATCCGCCCGCGCGGGAACGCCTTGGAAACGTCCACCAGAGCGTTCACCTGCTCGGTCACCGTGCGATAGACCTTGCCAACGCCGAGTACGGACGCGGCGGCGCCATGAGCTTCGGAGTCGATCAGTAAGGGCCCAACCTCGTCACCTGAGTCGCGGCCATCAGCCTTCTCGTCGAATGACGAGTCGTCCCAATGGAATTCCCAGGGAGAGCCCGGGGGCCGGTCATTCGCCAAGGCGAAGCACCTCCGCAGGGTTGGCGGCATCGGTTCGCCGCTGCGCGTACACCGATGTCGCAAGCGCCACCACGACGGCTGCTGCTGCGATGGCAGCCAGCGTGATCCACGGGATGGTCAGCAGCGGACTCGGCTCCCGGATCGGGTCCACGTCCAACTGCCGGTAGGCCATGGCGATGGCAGCGGCGGCCAGGCCCGTGCCTACGGCGCCAGCAACGACGAGCACGCTCCCGAGTTCGACGAGCAGCGAGCGGAAGTGGGTCAGGCGGGACAGTCCCATCCGCCGGGCCATCGCATAGGAAGCAGTGCGCTTTCGTTGGCGGGTCTCGAGATAGAGCAGCAGGCCGCCGATCGCGATCACGCCGACGAAGGCAGCGAGGGCCTGCAAGTACCCGAACGTCCACGAGACGCCCAGGAAGTTGGCCAATTCGAAGACCTCAGCCGTCGTGAACACCCGGAACAGTCTGGCCTCCTGCTCGCGGATCTCCGCCGCTGCAGGTTCTGGATCCTCGTTCGTCCAGATCTCGTACCGCAGCTGCGCGGACTGCGGAGCGCGCCCGCCGATCACCTCGTCGTCCAGCAGGATCAGCGGCTCGTCCGATCGTCTCCCGGGTAGGACATCCGCGACCGCGACGACATCGACCTCCAGGACGAGTCCCCGAGAGTCGTCACCGAGGACCATCTCCGTAGGTCCGAGCGGCACGCCGCCCGCCGCGATCACCGGGATGCGGTCGCCGGTCGGGTCCGACAGCATCTCCAGCATCGCTTCGAGATCCTGCTCGGCGAAGCTGTCCTCCCAGTACGCCACGCTCGCGAAATCCCCAGGATCGACGCCCAAGGCGCTGGCCTCGGCTCCGTCGATGAACGCGTCCTGGTAGCGCGCCACCAGAGTTCCGGCTGCATCCGCCGCTGGCGTCGCGGTCATGTCTCCGTACGTCGTCACCGCCCGCTGCGCCCCGACGCTGACCAGAGCCTTGCTTTCGACAGTCCGCTGACTGGAGGCGGTCAGGGTCGCCGAGTAGGTCAGGACAGCAATCGGCAGGCAGAGTGCGGCCAGCAAGCTCGCGCTCACGACCCGGTTGGCAGTCAGTTGGTTCACCGCGACGAACGCTGCTGGGGACCAAGCGTGGGCTCGGCGGCGCAGGGCAGGCAGGACGGCCACGATCAGCCGTACGACCAGCACTGCCGCTCCGGCGAGGAAGAGCAGCGGGAAGGTGACCAGAAGCCCGTTGACCTGCGCGACCGAGCCGTCGAAGACCACGGCGTCCTCACCGCGCAGTTGCCACCACAGATACCCCGCTACACCGAGCAGGATCAGTTCGTACGGGATCATGCTCAGCCGAGAACGCTTGTGCCCGACCGGTTTCTCGGTGAAGTTGCGCGACCGAACGCCGGCCACCGCCGACAGGAGGATCAGGCCGAGCACGAAGCCCGCGACCGTTGTGAGGATGGCGCTGCGCAGCGCGTCGGGATCGAGGTCATCGGCCGGACCGGCCAACGCGGTCAGGCCGCGGGCCAGGTAGTAGCCGGCCAGGGTTCCCAGCGCGGCCGGGATCACCAACTCCAGGGCTGCCTTCATCGCCAGCGCGCCGGGCCCCACCCCGCGCGAGGACAGCAGCCGCACCTCGCGTAGCCGGCGGTCGGCCCAGTAGCTGCCGGCCGCAGCGACGAGCAGCAGGGCAAGGACCGTGCCGGCGATCGCGGTCGGGATGACCGGCCCGCGCAGGCCGTTCTCCAGGCGCTGGGAGCGGTCGATCAGCCGACCGAGTTCCTCGCTCTGGAAGCTCTGCGGGAAGTCGCGGGTGTCCCTGGAGATGGTGCTCGCCTCGTGCAGGGCGGCGTTCTGCCGGGCCAGGAGATCGGTGGCCGAGGTATGTGTCACGGTGTCCGGATCGACCGGGACCTCCCACATCCGCGTGGCGGTCTCGAGGTCGAAAGGACTGAAGCCCCCTCTGGCGGTCGCCACTGCGGTGTCGTGCGCGTTGGCCAGGGTGTAGAAGGTGGCCTCGTCGGTCGCGATCACGATGTCGGGAGGCGGGGTGTTGGCGTTGGTGTCGTTGTTGAACAGGCTGCTGTAGGAACACCAGAACGGGCGTACCGGCTCGTCGTAGAGGTTCTGATAGACGCCGACGACCGGCACGGTGGCCCCATCGACCTCCAACGTGTCACCGACACCGACCCCTGCGTAGTCAGCGGTGAAGGACGGCACATAGATTCCGTTGCCGGGTCCGGAGTCCAGCACGCTGATCTGGTCGGTGGCACCGGGTCGATAGAACGCCCGTACGGGAGGGGCGTTGCCTCCGGCCGGCGTCTGGCCGCCTTGAGTCAGCGACGACCCGGCGCCAATGAAAACCGGGTTGCTGTCCATTCCCTGCCGGGCCAGGGCTTCGGGATATGCCTGGTCGGTCTGCGGCGTGAACTCGGGCGGGAACTCAGCGTTGCCCCCAAGGTAGGTGGTCGTTCCGATCATCGGGTACGCGGCGTTCGGGCACCGGTCGTTGATCTGCTGCTGGAGCGAAGCCGAACTCGCCGAGGACAGGAACAACGCCGCAGAGGCCGCGGCGCAGGCGAGGATGGCCGCGGCCACGGCGACGGCGAAGAACGCGCCGGGCTGGCGCAGGCCGAGCATCGGCGCGCGTACCCACGGCGGGAGAAGCAACAGGCCACGCGCTGTACGCGGTGGCCGGCTGTCCCGGCCGCCACCGTCGGTCGCCGGACAGGGTTGGGTGGGAACGGGTTTCTCACCGGTCGTGGCCGGCCCGCCCGCCCGATCCTCGACGATGGTCGGCACCGGCCACCTCCGCATTTCCGCGCATCCCGGCGCCGACCGGCCTCGTCGCCGGAGCATCCCAGTATCGGAGAGAATACGGCCGCGGCCCCAACTCGGTGTCCAGCCTGTGATCAACCTGTGACCCGTTCCGCCCGAGGTTGAGTTCGCCCTGCCCCGCCAGGGCAGGATGACTCCGTGGCGACCCAGAACCCGATCGAGATCCGCGACCCGGCCGATCGTCGGCTCGACGACTTCCGCGATCTCACAACTGCTGACCGCCGGCCCGACCGCCCAGGCGGGCGCGGGCTGGTTATCGCCGAAGGGGTGCCGGTCGTGCAGCGGCTGCTCGCCTCGCCGTACCGGCTCCGAGCGGTCCTTGGAGTGGCCTCGCGGATCGAGGCGCTGGCCACCGAGCTCGCCGGCGTCTGGGCGCTGGTGTACGCGGCCGCGGCCGAGGTGATGGCCGAGGTGGTCGGCTTCCACCTCAACCGCGGTGTGCTGGCCAGCGCCGACCGGCTGCCGATGCAATCGGTCGAGGATCTGACCGGGTCGGCGAGACGCATCGCGGTGCTCGAAGGGGTCAACGACCACGAGAACCTCGGGTCGATCTTCCGGAACGCGGCCGCGCTGGGCGTGGACGCGGTGCTGCTCGGGCCCCATTGCGCCGATCCGCTATATCGCCGCGCCGTACGGGTCTCGATGGGGCACGTGCTCGCAGTGCCGTTCACCGAATTCGCCAGCTCACCTGCTTTTTTGCCCGGCCAGCGTTGCGGGTCCGGGCCGTACGGGGCCGCCGGTTCCGACAAGAGTCCGGGCGCGCCTTCGGCGGCGTTCTCGGCCTGGCCGGGGGCCATCTCTGCGCTGCAAGCCCTCGGGTTTGCGGTGTTGGCTTTGACGCCCAGCATGAACGCGGTCGCGCTGCGCGACGTAGCCCCCGCCACACACCGGCCTACCGCGGTCCTCGTCGGCGCCGAGGGGCCTGGACTGAGTCAGGAGGCGCTGGATTTGGCCGACCTCCGGGTACGGATTCCGATGCGGCCCGGAGTGGACTCGCTGAACGTCGCCACCGTGGCCGCGATCGCCTTCGCCCACCTCGCCGAGGATCTCCGACCAGAACCATCCGAGTGAAGGGCGCCTTGTGCCAATACAAGGGCACCTTCACTCGGAAAGTTAAGTGCGATCGCGGAGGACAAATCGCCCGTCGGCCAGGGGCGACCGCGCAGCGCATGCGGTCGCTTTGCTCACCGCCATTCGGCGCGCATCGCTGCGATAATGGGCCAGCCCGGACCCGACCCGGGGGCCCGTCACCGAACCCACAGGGAGTCGCATGAGCAGCGTGCCGGACATGGACGGCCTGGAGATCACCGGAGCCACCGGCGAGCGTTTCGAGGAGGTGCTGACCTCCGATGCGCTCAGCCTGATCGCCCTGCTGCACCGAGAGCTGAACGCCCGACGCCTCGAACTCCTCGCCGCTCGCGTCCAGCGCCAACAGGCGCTGGCCGACGGCGGGACCCTCGACTTCCTGCCCGAGACCCGCGGCGTGCGCGAGGACAACTCCTGGCAGGTCGCCCCGCCCGCGCCTGGCCTGGTGGACCGACGCGTGGAGATCACCGGCCCGACCGACCGCAAGATGACGATCAATGCTTTGAACTCCGGGGCGAAGGTTTGGCTGGCCGACCAGGAGGATGCCAACTCCCCACTGTGGGAGAACGTCGTGGGCGGCCCGCTCAACCTCAAGGACGCCATCGACGCGACGATCGACTTCACCTCGGCGGAGGGCAAGAAGTACGCGCTCAAGCCGGCCGAGGAACTGGCCACAATCGTCGTACGCCCACGCGGCTGGCACCTGCCCGAGAAGCACCTCCTCGTAGACGGGGAGCAGACCTCCGGCAGCCTCGTGGACTTCGCCCTCTACCTCGCCGCCTGTGGGCGAAAGCAGATCGACCGAGGCCAGGGGCCGTACTTCTACCTGCCGAAGATGGAGAGCCATCTCGAGGCGCGGCTGTGGAACGACGCCTTCGTCCTCGCCCAGGAGCACCTCGGCATTCCCCGCGGCACGATCCGGGCGACCTGCCTGATCGAGACCTACCCGGCCGCCTTCGAGATGGAGGAGATCCTCTACGAGTTGCGTGAGCACTCGGCGGGCCTGAATGCCGGGCGCTGGGACTACATGTTCAGCGTCATCAAGAGCTTTCGGACCCGCGGCAAGGAGTTCCTGCTGCCCGACCGCAACTCGGTGACGATGACCGTGCCGTTCATGCGGGCCTACACCGAATTGCTCGTCCGGACCTGCCACAAGCGGGGCGCGCACGCGATCGGCGGCATGTCGGCGTTCATCCCGAGCAAGGACCCAGAGGTCAACGAGGCGGCCTTCGCGAAGGTCAAGGACGACAAGACGCGGGAGGCCGGCGACGGCTTCGACGGCTCCTGGGTCGCGCACCCGGGGATGGTGGCCACCTGCCGGGAGGTCTTCGACGCTGTACTCGGCGAGCGTCCGAACCAGTTCGACAACCTGCGCGAGGACGTCAACGTCACGGCTGCCCAGCTGCTCGATGTGGCCTCGACGCCGGGGGAGATCACCGAGGCCGGCCTGCGCAGCAATGTGAGCGTCGGGATCCAGTACGTCGAGTCGTGGCTGCGCGGGTCCGGTGCGGTCGGCATCAACAACCTGATGGAGGACGCCGCCACCGCTGAGATCTCCCGGTCCCAGATCTGGCAATGGATCAACAACGAGGTGCAGCTCTCGAACGGGGTGACCGTCACCCGGGAGCTCGTCGAACAGGTGGTCGAGGAGGAGATGGCCAAGATCCGAGAGGAACGGGGCGAGGCGTTCGACAGCGGGCGCTGGGACGACGCCAGGGCCACCTTCACCGAGATGGCGCTCGCCCACGAGTACGTCGACTTCCTCACCCTGCCTGCCTACGAGCGCATGCCATGAAGGGCGAAGCCCGGGGGTCAACCTTGGCTGGGGTAAGTCAGCCATGAAGGGCTTCCCGTGACCAGCACGCACGGGACTGAGTCGACGGCCGGCCCGGTCGAAGGCCCGCTCGCGCCGGAGGACACGCCGTCGACCGGTACGGCCGGCTCGAATCCGGTCACGATGGCCGCGGTCACCCGCCGGGCCCGGGAGGTACTGCCGGCCCGCGCGGTCATCACCGACCGCATCCAGCTGCGCACCTATGAATGCGACGGGCTCACGAACTACCGCGTGACACCGGCACTGGTCGTCATGCCGGAGACCACTGAACAGCTTGCCGCCGTCGTCGCAGCCTGCGCCGAACACCAGGTGCCGTTCGTGGCACGGGGCTCCGGTACTGGGCTGTCCGGTGGCGCGCTTCCCCGTGCCGACGGTGTCCTGATCGTCACGTCGCGGATGCGCACGATCCGGGAGGTGCGCTGCGAGGACCAGCGGGCCGTCGTCGAGCCTGGGGTGATCAACCTCGATGTGACCAAGGCGGCCACCCCGTACGGCTACTATTACGCACCCGACCCCAGCAGCCAGCAGATCTGCTCGATCGGCGGCAATCTCGCCGAGAACTCCGGCGGGGCGCACTGCCTGAAGTACGGCTTCACCACCAACCACGTGCTCGGCGCGGAGTTCGTGACTCCCGCCGGCGACGTCGTCGAACTCGGCGGGCTCGCGCCGGACGCGCCGGGCTACGACCTGCTCGGCACAGTCGTCGGTTCCGAAGGCACCCTAGGCATCGCGACTGCGGTCACGGTCAGGCTCGTACGGCTGCCCGAGGAGGTACGCACGCTGCTGTGCGGGTTCGGGTCCACCGACGAGGCCGGCGCGGCGACCTCGGCGATCATCGGCTCCGGCGTCCTACCGGCCGCCATCGAGATGATGGACGCCCTGGCGATCGAGGCGGCCGAGGCAGCGGTGCACTGCAACTACCCGGATGGTGCAGGTGCCGTGCTCGTCATCGAACTCGACGGTGCCGCGGTCGAGGTGGCGCATGAGTTCGATGCGGTCGAGCGACTCTGCCGGGAGCACGGTGCCTTCGAGGTACGGGTCGCCACCGACGCCGTCGAGCGGGCCCTGATCTGGAAGGGTCGCAAGTCCGCATTCGCCGCCGTGGGCAGGATCAGTCCGGACTACATCGTCCAGGACGGCGTCATCCCCCGTACCTCGCTGCCAGAGGTGCTTCGCGCCATCGCCGAGCTCTCCTCGTCCTCGGGCGTACGGGTCGCCAACGTCTTCCACGCAGGCGACGGCAACCTGCATCCCCTCGTGCTCTTCGACGACGCGATCGAAGGCGCCGGCGCCGCGGCAGACAAGGTGAGCGGGGCGATCCTCGACCTCTGCATCGCCCACGGCGGGTCCATCACCGGCGAGCACGGCGTCGGAATCGACAAGTCGGCGTACATGCCGAAGATGTTCACCGACGACGACCTCGACACGATGCAACTGGTGCGCTGCGCGTTCGACCCGGCTTCGATAGCCAACCCCGGCAAGATCTTCCCTACCCCCCGGTTGTGTGGGGAAGTCCCGGGTCGCAAACGCGGTGCCCACCCGCTCGTCGAGGCGGGCAAGGCGGAAGCCTTCTGATGGTTGCCTTCTGATGGTGGCGTCGGCGAGCAGCGCGAAACTGGACACTGCCCGCTCGGCGCTGGAATCGGCCTGCGCGGACGTCGCCGATGCCGGCGAGCAGGATGCCGTCGACGGCGTCGCCGCCTCGATGGTGGCCCGACCGTCGAGCACTGAGCAGGTAGCCGAGGTGATGCGCGCCGCAGCGGCGTACCACCTTGCCGTCGTACCGCGCGGCCGAGGTACGAAGCTCACGTGGGGCCGGCCGCCGACCCGCGTCGACCTGGTGGTCGACCTCTTGCGGATGAACGCTGTCATCGACCACGCTGCCGGCGACCTGATTGTGGAAGCGCAGGCGGGCACGGCACTGGCCGACGTCCAGCAGACCGTGGCCGGCGCGGGGCAACGGCTTGCGGTCGACGAGACCGTCCCTGGGGCGAGTGTGGGTGGCACGCTCGCCACCGGGACCAGCGGACCGGGACGCGTTGCGGTGGGTACGGTGCGCGACCTGCTGATCGGCGTGACCGTGGTGCGCGTCGACGGCGTCGTCGCGAAGTCCGGCGGCCGGGTCGTGAAGAACGTCGCCGGCTATGACCTGGGCAAGCTCGTCATCGGCTCCTTCGGCACACTTGCGGTAGTCACCCAGGCGGTGTTCCGGCTGCACCCCCTGCCGGCGGCGCGTCGTGTGCTCACCCAGGGCTTCGACGACGCGGAGCGGGCCCAGCACCTTGTGCAAGAGGTCCTGCACGCCCAGGTCGTACCCGCGGCCGTGGAAGTGGAGTGGCTCGGCGAGGGAGCGGGCATTCTCGCGGTCCTGCTGGAGGGCACGGAGGCAGGTGTGGACGGCAGGCAGGCGAGCGCGCTGACTCTCTTGGGCGACGGGTCCCGGTCGAGCGAGGAACTGCCGGCCCGTTGGGGCCGCTACCCATGGGACGACGAGGAGACCGCGGCCGGTGCGGGCGGGCAAAGGCCGACCGCGATCAAGGCGACCTTCGGGCTATCCGGTCTGGCGCAGGTGCTCGCATCGGCACGGGCGGCGGCCGGACAGGCACGGGTGCCGTTGAACCTGCGTGGCTCGGCCGGGGCAGGGGTCGTGTACGCCTCGATACCGGCAGTTGCCGACGTGGGCGCCGTCTCGGCGGTAGTCGACCGACTGCGCAGCGTGTGCACCTCGCTCGGCGGCGCGGTGGTCGTGCTGGACGCCCCGCCCCACGTCAAGGCCGCGATCGACACCTGGGGCCCGGTGCCGGCGATCGACCTGATGCGGCGCGTGAAGGATCAGTTCGACCCGGAGCATCGTCTTGCGCCGGGCCGCTTCGTAGGGGGTATCTGATGAGCGCCTTCGACGCCCACCGCCCACCGGATGCCGCCCTGATCGGCGACTGTGTCCACTGTGGATTCTGCCTGACGACCTGCCCCACGTACTCCCTGTGGGGCGAGGAGATGGATTCCCCCCGCGGCCGGATCTACCTGATGAAGGAGGGTCTGGAAGGCGAGCCCATGACGGACTCCATGGTGGGGCACTACGACGCGTGCCTGGGATGCATGGCCTGCGTCACCGCGTGCCCCTCCGGCGTCCAGTACGACAAACTCATCGAGGCCACCCGCGCGCAGGTCGAGCGCCGGTACACGCGAGCCCCGGGTGAAAGAGCGTTGCGCGCGCTGATTTTCGCGATCTTTCCGCACAAGAAGCGGCTGCGCCTGCTACGTGGGCCCCTTCGCCTGTACCAGCGCATCGGCCTGGCCCGGCTGGTCCGCCGTACCGGACTGCTCGAACGCCTGGCCCCGCGGCTCGCAGCGATGGAGCGGCTGGCACCGCGGTTGGGCAAACGCGAGCGGGTCCCGGAGTACGTGCCGGCGCTCGGCCAGCGACGAGCTGTGGTCGGGATGCTCACCGGCTGCGTCCAGGGTGAGTTCTTTCCAGGTGTGAACGCCGCCACGGCGCGCGTGCTGGCCGCCGAGGGGTGCGATGTCGTGGTGCCTGCCACGCAGGGCTGTTGCGGCGCGCTGTCGGTGCACAACGGCCGCGAGCCCGAGGCGCTGCGGTACGCGCGGGCGACCATCGACGTCTTCGAAGCGGCAGGAGTCGAGGCGGTGGTGGTGAACGCCGCTGGTTGCGGCTCGAGCATGAAGGAGTACGCCCACCTGCTGGCCGATGACCCGGACTACGCCGATCGGGCCGCCGCCTTCTCGGCCAAGGTCCGCGACGTGTCGGAGTTCCTCGTCGAGTTGGGGTCGGTGGCACCGCGCCATCCGCTCGAGATCAGCGTCGCCTACCACGACGCCTGCCACCTCGGTCATGCCCAGCGGGTGCGCGCGCAGCCGCGCAGGCTCCTGAACCAGATCCCCGGTCTCGAGATGCGCGAGATAGCCGACCCCGACATCTGTTGCGGTTCGGCCGGCATCTACAACATCCTGCAACCCGAGCCGGCCACCGAACTCGGGGAGCGCAAGGCCGCGAACATCATTGCGACGGGCGCTGCATTGCTCGTGACGGCAAACCCAGGCTGCATGATGCAGGTCGCCTCCTCCCTGGAGCACCGGGGAGAGCACCTGCGCATGGCGCACACCGTCGAAGTGCTCGACGCCTCGATCCGCGGCCTCCCGGCCAGCAGCCTGGGCGACCCCTGACCGCTCCTGGCGGTTTTGGCCAAAAACGCCAGGAGGATGCGGTGACCGGGATCAGCTGGGGTTGGTCAGGCTGAGCTTGGCGAGCAGTTCCTGGGCGGCTTGGGCATGGCTGGGCAGGCACATCACGTCGTAGGTGCTGGCCACGACCTGGCTGGTCGAGGTGAAGTCCCGCCTGCCGCGCGTCGCCGCGTACCCGATCAGCCCGAAGATCAGCCCGAAGACCGCGCCGTAGAGCAGCCCGAACAGCGCGAGAGTGAACAGCTCCCGATTGCCGGGTGAAAAGAGTCCCAGGAGCAGCCCCACGAACAACCCGAACCAGGCACCGGTGGCGGCCCCGGCGATGGCCGCTCGGGCCCAGGTGAGGCGCCCGGTGATCTGTTCGACCATCCGGAGGTCGGATCCGATGATCGAGGTGTTCTCCACCGGGAACTTGTTGTCGGACAGGTAGTCCACCGCACGTTGGGCCTCGGCGTAACTTCCGTAGGTGCCGATGCGCGTCCCGTCCTTGGGCATGTACACAGCCGCTGGCATGTGCCCATTCTTTCACGACCGTCATCCCGCGATCGGGTCAGGCAAGGCTGTCTCGCCAAGCCGTGTGCAGGTCGGCGAACCGCCCCGATCCGGCGAGCAGGTCGTACGGCGAACCGTCCTCGATCAACTGCCCGGCGTCCATCACGAGGACCCGGTCCGCGATTTCCACAGTGGACAGTCGATGGGCGATGATCATCGCCGTACGGTCGGCCAGGATCGTGCGCAGGGCGTGTTGGACCAGACGTTCGCTCGGCACATCGAGGGAGCTGGTGGCCTCATCGAGGATCAGGACAGCAGGGTCGGCCAGGAACGCCCGGGCGAAGGACACCAACTGACGCTGACCGGCCGAGAGCCGCCCACCGCGTTTGCGTACGTCGGTGTCGTACCCCTGGGGCAGCGCCTGAATGAACTCATCGGCCCCGATCGCCCGCGCCGCGTGTTCGATCTCGGCTCGGGTTGCTTCGGGACGGCCGAAGCCGATGTTGTCGGCCACCGAGCCGGAGAACAGGAAGCTCTCCTGGGTGACCATCACCACCGCTGCGCGCAGGTCCTCGTCGGACAGCCGCCGCAGGTCCGCGCCGTCGAGTTTGATCGTGCCGTCCCGCGGGTCGTAGAACCGACCGGCCAGCCTGGCCAACGTCGACTTGCCGGCACCGGTGGCGCCCACCAGTGCCACGGTCTGGCCCGCCGGGATGTGCAGGTCCAGATGAGGGAGCACCACCGCGTTGCCGTATCCGAACACCACCGAGTCGAAGCGCACATCACCGTGCGCCTGCCCGAGCGGCTCCGGATCCTGCGCCGGCGGCACGCTGGACTCCTCCTCGAGGACACCGGACAGCTTCTCCAGCGCGGCCACCGCCGACTGATAGGAGTTGTAGAACATCGCCACGTCCGACATCGGGTCGAAGAACCGCCGGACGTAGAGCAGGAACGCGGTCAGCACCCCGATCTTCAGGTCCCCGTCCATGACCCGAATGGCGCCGTACATCAGCACCCCGACGGTGACCAGGTTGCCGATCAACTGGACACCCGGCACAAAGATCGACATCAGCCAGAACGCCCGGTCCTGGGCTCGCCGGTTGTCCTCGTTGAGGGTGCGGAAGATCTCTTCGTCACGCGGCTCGCGCCGGAAGGCCTGGACGGCGCGGATCCCGCCCAGTGACTCGACGAAGGCGACGATGACCAGCGCGACCGTCTCCCGAGTGCGCCGGTAGGCCCGCGCGGAGTTCTTCTGGAACCAACGAGCCAGGACCAGCAGCAGCGGGAAGGCGAGCATGGTGACCAGCCCCAGTGGCGGATCCAGGACGACCAGCACGATCCCAATCGTGGTAATCGAAAACAGCGCCGAGATCAGCCCGTCCAGTC
Organism: Geodermatophilaceae bacterium; assembly: GCA_050999295.1. Taxonomy (GTDB): domain Bacteria; phylum Actinomycetota; class Actinomycetes; order Mycobacteriales; family Geodermatophilaceae; genus JACCQS01. The sequence goes on from JBPCPI010000145.1 coordinate 12,670, forward strand.
CCTCGTCGAGCAACTCGTTGAGCGCGTCCACGTCGGAGGTCAGTCGCGAGATGACCCGTCCGGAGGTGTAGCGCTCGTGGAAGGCCAGGGGCAGGCGCTGGACATGTGTGAAGACCTTGCGGCGCAACGCGAGCAGCATCTGCTGCCCGATCCAGCCCGTTCGCTGCAGGAAGAAGTACCGCAGCGCCGCGTCGAGGCCGGCCGCGGCCAGCATCGCTGACCCGATCACAACCAGTGGGCCGACCCGCCCGTCGATCAGTGCCGGAAGCGCGTTGTCGATCCCGAGTCCCACCAGCCAGGGTCCGGCCAGCCAGGCCAGGTTCTGCACGATGACCACGAGCAGGAGCAAGCGCACCTGGCGCCGGTGCGGGCGGACGAGCTCGCCCAGCAGGCGACGGGAGCGAGCCCGCAGGAAAACACCGGCCTCGGAGGGGAGTTCGTCGACGTTCTCGGTGGCGATGCCGCGCCAGTCGGGGGCGCCGGGCTGCGCCGCGAGGTCCGGCTGTCGAGAGTTCGGTTGCGCGGCCGGGTTCGGCTGGGGGCTGGTCATCGCCGGGCCCCCTCGTCTTGCATCTGGCGGCCCTCGCCGGCCGGGTCGTCGTCCTCGAGACCTGCTGCAGCGGCCATGGCGTCATCGCTGTCGCTCTCGGCGGACAAGATGGCGCGATAGGCGGGCACAGTCGCGAGCAGATCGGAGTGCAGTCCGACGTGGGTGATCGTTCCGCCGTCCAGCAGTGCGACTCGGTCGGCCAGCAGCACCGTCGAGGGACGGTGGGCAACGATCAAGGCGGTGGTGCCCACCAGGACTCGGCGCAGGGCTTCCTCGACGAGGGACTCGGTGTGCACGTCCAATGCCGAGAGCGGGTCGTCGAGGACCAGCACCGTCGGGCGACCCAGTACCGCTCTGGCCAGGGCCAGTCGTTGCCGCTGGCCGCCGGACAGGCTCATGCCCTGCTCACCCAGCCGGGTCGCCAGCCCCCACGGCAGGTCGTGCACGAAGGAGGCCTGCGCGATCCCGATCGCCTCGGCCACCTCGTCCTCGGTCGCGTTCGGGCGCCCGAGGGTCAGATTCTCCCGTGCGCTCATCGAGAACAGCGTCGCGTCCTCGAAGGCGGTCGCAACCGCACGGCGCAGCTGGCTGAGGGGCAGCTCGCGAACGTCGACACCGTCGATGGTGATCCGGCCCGTGGTCACGTCGTAGAGCCGGGGGATCAGCGCGGTCAGGGTGGTCTTCCCCGAGCCGGTGGCCCCTACCAGCGCGACGGTCTCGCCGGGGGCGATCTCCAGGTCGACATCGTGCAGGACGGCCGAGGTGGCGTCGGGATAGCCGAAACCCACCCCTTCCAGACGAAGCCGCCCCCGCCCCAGGCGGCGCTCGCCTACGCCAGGGTTGTCCAGGATCGTCGGCTCGACGTCGAGCAGTTCGAAGATGCGGTCGGCTGCCGTACCGGCCTCGAGGGTGGAGGCGAGCAACCAGCCGACCGACAGGATCGGCCAGACCATGACCGTGAACAGCGCGATGAAGCTGACCAGTGTCCCGATCGTCAGCGCACCGCTGGCGACGGCGAACGATCCACCCACGAGAACACCGGCCAGGACGAGTTGCGGTTGCAGTTCGAAGATCGCCCAGATGAACGCGAGCAGCTTGACCTTGCCCAGCTCCAGTCGCTGCAGGTCAACTGCCTTCGCATCGAAGCCGCGAAAGACCAAGTCGCGCCGGCCGAGGGCTTTGATGATCCGGATGCCGAGCACGGACTCCTCGACGTCGGTGGCGACCTCGCCCTGTTGGTCCTGGACCTGCCGGGAGACCAGGTTGTAGCGCCGCTCGAAGCGCAGGCCGGTGACGATGAGCGGGATGGCCGAGACGGCGATGAAGCTGCCCAGCGGCCAGTAGACCCCGATCAGCAGGACGATGATCACGAGGCAACTGACGATGTTGACCACGAGGAAGATCGCCGAGAAGCCGACGAATCTCCGGATCGAGGACACGTCGGAACTCGCTCGGCTCAACAGCTGACCGGAGGACCACCGATCGTGGAAGGACACCGGCAGACTCAGCAGATGCCGGTAGATGTGGTCGCGCAGATCGCGTTCCATCGCCAGACTGCTCTTGGTCATCGCCCAGCGGCGAACAAAGAACATGAAGGCCTCGGCGACGCCGAAGGCCAGGGCCAGCAGGCCCAGCGGCACCAATCCGGCCTTGTCCCGACTGGCGATCGGACCGTCGATGATGTCCTTGGTGATCAGCGGGATCGCGATCTGGACCAGCGTGGCGGCCAGCGCTCCGAACAGGGTCAACAGCACCAGACCGCGGTAGGGCCGGATGTAGGGCCACAACCGCTTCAGCGAACCCAGCCTCGGAGTTGCCGCGCGGGTCGCGGACTCCCCGCGGTCTTGGGCCATAGTGAATCCGAGGCTACGGGCCGACTACGACCCTGACGATCGAGTTTCGCTGCGCGCGCAAAGCGCGCCCGGACTCTTGTCGAAACCGCCGGTCTCATACGGCGCGCAACCCGCAACGCTGGCCGGAAATGTGACAGCGGCTGACCGGCTGCTCCGCGCGCGCTCGCGCTCAGCCCGGTCGGCGTACCCCGAAGACGATGTCCTCCCACGAGGGGATCCGGGCGCGGGGATCGTGCGCGCGGGCGTCGCCCTCGGGATCGTCATAGGTGCTCGGAGGCAGGCAGTCGCCACCCCCCAGCAGGACGTCGACCGGCGCGCCACGGTAGCCCCGCCCGTCGCCCTTGCGAGAGATGGGCGGCACCGACATCGGCCCGATCGGCTCGGTGTGCTCGACCGGGGCAGCGTTGGCGTCCTCGACCATGCGTACGAGCCGGGTGCCCTCGGCGAACTCGCTGGTCTCGGTGTCCAGTGGGGTGACCGAACGGGTGGACAGGTCGTACTCCCAGCGCGTCGTACCTGACCGGTGCCCGGCCCGCCACCCCAGCCGGATCTCCCACTTGCTGCCCGCCCGGCAGGCGTCCCATCGGCTGTCGGTAGCACCCATGACCGCCAGCCGTTCCGCGGCGAACTCAGCAAGCGCCATCGTGGGCTGGCTGTCGCGCAGGCGTACGTGGGCCGTGCGCGCCTGCTCGACCATCCGGCTCCGCTCCTGCAGCACTGGGTAGGCGTAGCGCTCCACCCGCTCCAACCGCATGCCGGAGGAGGCGGCGACCTGCTCGGCGCTCTCTCCGGCCCGGATCCGGGTCTGGATCTCCCGGGGCGGGAGGTCGGCGCCGACGTCGATCTCGATCTGCCCGAGCCGGCTGACATCGCCGCGGGAGGCCGCCCGCAGACGCTCGTCGATCGTGAGGGCGAAGCGCTCCCCGTTGTCGATGGCCTGCGGTACGTCAGGAGCCAGGATCAACGTCCGGCCGTCCTCGCCGAGTTCGACAAATCGCAGCGTGCGCATGCTCTACCTCCCAGCGCGAGCCATCCCGAAGGCTCACGACTCCTGAAAAGCAGGCTAGCCGCGCGAGGCCTGACTCCCCGGCACCGACGCGCCACTCTGCCACTGTGAGGTCAGACGCCCCGTACCTCGGTTCCACCGTCGAAAATGGGCGTGCGGCGCGCTCTACCTCGCCGCGGGTTAGCCGAGCTGGGTGATCACATGGTCGATGCAGCGGGTCAGCGCACTGACGTCGTCGGGGTCGACGGCGGGGAACATCCCGATTCGCAGCTGGTTGCGGCCGAGCTTGCGGTACGGCTCGGTGTCCACGATCCCATTCGCGCGCAGCGCACCCGCCACAGCCGTGGCGTCCACCGAGTCGTCGAAGTCGATCGTCCCGACAAGGCAGGAACGGGCGGTCGGGTCGGTCACGAAGCACCCCGCGTACGGGGACGCCTCAGCCCACTCGTACAGCCGGGACGAGGAGTCCTTAGTACGGGTGACCGCTCCCGGTAATCCGCCGAGTAACTTCAGCCAGTCCAGCTGGTCGGCGAGCAGGAACAGCGTCGCGACGGCTGGGGTGTTGTAGGTCTGGTCCTTGGCGGAGTTGTCCACCGCGATCGACAGGTCCAGGAAGGCCGGCATCCAACGCCGGCTCGCCTTGATCTCGGCGATGCGCTGCAACGCCCGCGGGGACATCAAGGCGATCCAGAGGCCACCGTCGCCGGCCAAGCACTTCTGCGGGGCGAAGTAGTAGACGTCGGCCTCGGCGATGTCGACCGGCAGACCGCCGGCGCCACTGGTGGCATCGATCAGAACCACGGCATCCTCGTCGGCATCTGGCGGGCGTACGACAGGAGCCATCACACCGGTCGAGGTCTCGTTGTGCGCCCAGGCGTAGGCATCCACACCATCGGCGGCTACCGGCAGCACCAGCGAACCCGGCTCGGCCCGGCTGACCACCGGGTCAGCCAGGAACGGCGCCTCCTGGGTCACCGTGGCGAACTTCGCCGAGAACTCCCCGTACGTACCGTGCGCCGAACGCTCCCGGATCAGCCCGAACGAGGCGGCGTCCCAGAACGCGGTGGTCCCGCCGTTGCCCAGGACGACTTCGTACCCAGCCGGCAGGGAGAACAACTCGTGCAGCCCGGCTCGTACCCGCCCGACCAGGGACTGGACCGGCTGCTGCCGGTGCGAGGTACCCATCAGTGCCGCCCCGTCGCCGGCGAGGGCGACCAGGGACTCCGGTCGTACCTTGGACGGCCCGCAGCCGAACCGGCCGTCGGCAGGCAGGAGTTCGGTCGGTATTGCGATGCCCATCGGGTCGGTCAGCCCCCCGTCAACTGCATGTGATGCGGGATGGAGTCCCAGCCCTCGACGTCCTGCGGAGCGCGCGGATCCGGACCGACGTAGCGAGCCGAGGGGCGGATCAGCCGACCGGTCTTCTTCTGCTCGAGGATGTGCGCGCACCAACCCGCCGTACGGGCGCAGTGGAACATCGAGGTGAACATGTGCGCGGGCACCTCGGCGAAGTCGAGGACCACGGCTGCCCAGTACTCGACGTTGGTCTCGATCGGGCGGTCCGGTCGTCGTTCGCGGAGTTCGGCCAGGGCGGCGTTCTCCAGGGCCAGTGCGGCCTCGAAGCGGGGCGCCCCCAGTTCCTTCGCTGCCTTGCGCAGCGTCCGGGCCCGGGGATCCTCGGCGCGGTAGACCCGGTGTCCGAAGCCCATCAGGCGGTCCTTGCGATCGAGCAGGTTCTTGACGTACGTTCGCGCGTCGTCGGCCTTCTCGACGTCGTCGAGCATGTGCAGCACCCGGGTCGGGGCACCCCCGTGCAGCGGACCGGACATCGCCCCGATCGCTCCCGACAGCGCGGCTGCCACGTCGGCTCCGGTGGACGCGATCACTCGCGCGGTGAAGGTGGAGGCGTTCATCCCGTGCTCGGCGGCGGAGGTGAAGTAGGCGTCGACAGCTGTGGTGTGCCGCGGGTCGGGCTCGCCACGCCAGCGGGTCATGAACCGCTCCACGATGGTCCGGCACTCGTCGATCCGCTTCTGCGGGACCATCGGCCGCCCGATCCCGCGAGCGGACTGCGCGACGTAGGACAGGGCCATGACCGCGGCCCTGGCCAGTTGGTCGCGCGCTTCCTCATCGGAGATGTCCAGCAGCGGTTGATAGCCCCAGATCGGGGTCAGCATGGCCAGCGCTGCCTGCACGTCCACCCGGACGTCGCCGGTGTGCACCGGGATGGGGAACGGCTCGGCCGGCGGCAGGCCGGGGCCGAACTTGCCGTCGACCAGCAGCGCCCACACGTTGCCGAACGTCACCTGGCCGACCAGGTCCGCGATGTCCACCCCGCGGTATCGGAGCGAGCCCCCGTCCGTATCGGGCTCGGCGATGTCGGTCTCGAACGCGATGACGCCTTCGAGACCCGGTACGAAATCAGCAGGCATCGGGTGGAGTCTCCCTGGGTGGCAGATTCGCGGTTGGGGGATGAGGGGTGAGCGGGTGACAGCGAGCGGCTGCAGGGATGGCGGTGGGCTCCTGGTCCTGCCCAACGTACCCGCGCGAGCCGAAGGCTCGCGCCCGGACTCTTGTCGGAGCCGCCGGCCCCGTACAGCCCGAACCCGCGACGCTGGCCGGGCGTAGGGCCGCCGAAGGCTCGCGCCGGGACTCTTGTCGGAGCCGCCGGCCCCGTACGGCCCGAATCCGCGACGCTGGCCGGGCGTAGGGCCGCCGAAGGCTCGCGCCCGGACTCTTGTCGGAGCCGCCGGCCCCGTACGGCCGCTGGCCGGGAAAAAGGACGCCGGAAGCGCGCCCGGACTCAGGTGGGAAAAGTCGGGTGCGAGCATGGCGTTGTGAGCCGAGAGGGCGAGAGCATCGCAGCGAAGAACGAGCGAGGAGCGGACCGACCGGTGAGCGGAGCGAGCGAGGCTCGACAGACGCTGAGCCAGGAGCTAGGGGACCCCGACCCCAGGGGGCTGCGGATCGAGTATCCGACCACCGGCCTCACCGAGGAGCAGCTTGCCGGGACCTGGCTCGAGCAGTTCCGCCGCTGGTTCGCCGACGCGGTGGCCGCGGCCATCCCGGAGCCCAACGCGGTGCTGCTGGCCACGGCGAGCGCCGATGCGGAGCCCGCCGCGCGATTGGTGCTGATGAAGGCCTTTGACGAGTCCGGGATCGTCGTCTTCACCAACAGCGACTCCGCCAAGGGCCATCAGCTTGCGGCCAATCCCATTGCCGAGCTTGTCTTTCCCTGGCACCTCATGCATCGGCAGGTACGGATGAACGGCCCGGTGGAGGTGGTCGCCGAAGCGGTGTCGGATGCCTACTTCGCCAGCCGGCCGTACGGTGCGCGGATAGCGGCTCGGGTCAGCCGACAGTCCCAGGTCATCTCCAGCCGCGCCGAACTGGAAGCAGACTGGACCGCGCAGTCCCGCGCGTACCCGGAAGGTGGGGAGGTGCCCCGACCGCCGGGCTGGCAGGGCTATCGGATCCGGCCGGCGACCGTGGAGTTCTGGGCCGGCCGGGAGAATCGGCTGCACGATCGGCTGCGGTTCCGTCGTACTGAGGACGGCTGGGTCACCGAGCGCCTCGCCCCCTGAACGCCCCCATCTCCGTGCACGTAAGCCGAGAATAGCTGCGGACGCGTCTGGTGCGGCT
>JBPCPI010000193.1:0-15257 GCA_050999295.1 Geodermatophilaceae bacterium
GCCGAGATCGAGAACAGCGACTCCGACTACGACCGCGAGAAGCTGCAGGAGCGCCTGGCGAAGCTTGCCGGCGGTGTCGCAGTCATCAAGGCCGGAGCGGCGACCGAGGTGGAGCTCAAGGAGCGCAAGCACCGCATCGAGGACGCCGTCCGTAACGCGAAGGCTGCCGTCGAAGAGGGCGTTGTCGCCGGTGGTGGCGTAGCGCTGCTACAGGCCGGCACCACCGCGTTCGACAAGCTGGACCTGACCGGAGACCAGGCCACCGGGGCGAACATCGTCCGGGTCGCTCTCGAGGCTCCGCTGAAGCAGATCGCCATCAACGCCGGCCTCGAAGGCGGCGTCGTTGCGGAGAAGGTACGCGGCCTCGAAGCCGGTTGGGGACTCAACGCCGCAACCGGTGAGTACGAGGACATGCTGAAGGCCGGTATCCCCGACCCGACCAAGGTGGTCCGCTCTGCGCTGCAGAACGCCGCCTCGATCGCCGCCCTGTTCCTCACCACCGAAGCGGTCATCGCGGACAAGCCGGAGAAGAACCCGCCGGCCATGCCCGGTGGCGACGGCGGCATGGGCGGCATGGACTTCTAAGTCCGCGTCACCCGTACGACATCGCACAAACGCAAAGGGCGGTCCCGTCATCCGACGGGACCGCCCTTTGCGATGTCTGGGGCGGCTAGGACCGGGCGCTCAAAGCCCGGGAGGTCGTCGTGAAGACCCAGGCCCGCAGCGCGACGAACCGTACGAGCCCGATGCCACCGGTGACAGCGCCGATCATCAGCACCTGGATCAACAAGCTCACATCCGGTACAGCTGCTTGCAAGGTGAGCAGGGCGTAGCTCGTGGCGAGCAGGCCGCCGACGGCCAGGCCGCCGCCCCGCAGCTGGGCGCGTACCCAACTCACCGCCGCCGAGGCATGGAAGGTCAGCCTCCGGTGCAACTCGTTGGCCAGCAGGGTGCTGGCGACCATGCCGATCAGGTTGGCCGCCAGGCTGCCCAGCGAGCCGAAGGTCACAAACACCGCCGCGTACAACGCCGAACTCAGTAGGCCGACAACGGCGAAACGGGTGAGCTGGGCCAAGGTGCCATCACCGTTCAGTTGCTGCCGCACTGTCCGACCCAGCTGAGCCGCTGCGCGCGCCGGACTGGGTACGTCGGCGAGCAGCACGGCACTCCTGCGCAGTGCCATGGTCGGGCAGGTCACGGTAGCTCCGAGGTTCGGGCGATGGGCGGCTTGGAGTCAGTCAGTAATACATTGGGTGCAACCCCGGGCCCGGATGGCTATTCCCCCTGTGACCTGGGACGGCCAACATCGACTGAGCGCGCGCCGGGACCTCTACTCGGCGTCTGTGTTGCGCCAGCTGGCGTCGCTCTTACCGTCCCGCACCCATTGCCGCCTTCCTCCGACGGGGGTGAGCACGTCGGTCAGCCACCATGTCTGGTCGGGGTCCCATCCGGCGAGAACGGTATGTCGATCGGCTCCCGCCGGCAGGGCACGCCCGGCGGCTTCGAGATAGCCACGCCCGGTCAGATGCACACCGTCGTAGTCGGCTGCGACGGCTCGAAAGTCCGGAATCAACCAGTTGCCGTTGAGCCCGGTCGTCCGGTACCAATCGTGTCGCCGGGAGAAGATAACGGAGAGGGGGTAACGGGCCACCAGCTCCATCCAGGCCTGGCTACCAGTGACCTCGTAGATCCTGACCGGTCGGCGGATCTCGACGGCGACGGTTTCGGCGTGGGTCCAGCCGGAGTCGTCTTCCACCAATCGAAGTCCCAACGGTTCACCGCTCTCGAGTGCGCTGGTCGTCTTGGGCGCGCCGTCGACATTAGGTGTCGACCACCAGATCCCAGACCACGGCGCGGTGGGGTCTTGGGGAGCGCTCTGGCTGGCCAGCTCATGGGTCATGGCGTCGGAATGCCAGCGGTCCAGCCTAGCCGAAGCCCCGGTGAAGGAGGTGCCGACCGCACCCAGCCGTTCCTCGTTCAGCCACTCGACAAGGTGCTGAGTGTCTGGGTCCAGCGCCCCGGCCCACCAGGTGTCCGCGGTGCACGAGTCGATCGCCTTCCCGAGCGGCCGCAGCACCTCTTGGATCTCTACGATCGCGAGTACCTCGTCGATCTCGTCGGGAGGTTGCCAATAGCGCGCCCAGGTGACCGCATTGGCGAACGCGTCGAGAAGGCGAGCGACGGAGATGGGCCCGGACGCGTACTCGCTGAGAGTGCGCTGAACCCGCTTCTCGAGCATGGAGATCAGCCGCGTCTTGCCCACCCTCGGTCGGCCGAGACGAACCGCCTGCCAGGCCGGCTCGTCCACCGCTGCTTCGAAAAGTAGCTCCCAGCACAGGCGGCGTCCTCGCGGCCCGGAGGTCAGGCCTTGGTCCCTCGCAGGCTGGTCGTGCACCGCTCGACCGTAACGCTGGCCGATCAGGACGGCGCTACGACTGGGTGGGTGTCACACCGGTCACGAAGCGCTCAAGTCGAATTTCCCTCACTTACCCTTGCCCCGTGGCCATCTTCGTCGACGCGCCGGTGTGGCCGTACCGGAATCGGCTGTGGTCCCACTTGGTCAGCGACCTGTCCTTTACCGAATTGCACGACTTCGCCGCCCGGCTCGGGCTTCCCGATCGGGCCTTTCACCGCGACCACTATGACCTTCCGGCCGAACGGCACGCCGAAGCGGTCGAATTGGGGGCTTCGCCGGTCAGCGGGCGGGAGCTTCTGGCGGCCCTTCGGCGCGCTGGTCTGCGTCGGCCTGCGCCGCGTCCGGCTCGCCGTCCCCGGCTGAACCAGATCGCAGAAGGCTAAGTTCGGCGGTCAGATTGCGGCGGGCAGCGGCCTCGACCGGCGCCAGCGCCTGGAGTCGGTAGAGCCGAGGTGCGGCCAGCAGCGCGTCGAGTACGGCGGCTCGTCCGGTCTTGAAGTCGCGGTCGGGGACGTGCGCATACTCCTGACGAATCGCGTTGAGATAGGCCACGTATGTCTCCGGCGGACTGGCCAGCACCATGAGGTCGGCATCGTTGAGCAGTTCGCCGTTTCGGTCCCCCTCAGTCGGGTCGTGGGTGGCCGTGAGGCGGACCAGCCGGGCCACTTCGCGCACGCGATCCGCTGGCAGTCCGAGTGTGCCGAGTTCATTCTCGGCCAGGGCCGCGCTGCGCTCCTCGTTGTCGGTGGCCCGCGGGTCATAGATCGCGTCGTGGTACCACGCTGCCAGCCGTACGGCCTCGGGATCGGCGGTATGGTCGGCGTGCTCGTCGATGAACAGCAGGACGGCCGCCAGGTGGGCCACCCCGTGGTAGCCGCGATGCGGCTCGCTCCACCGCCCGATCAGCCTGGCCCAGCAGTCCGCTGACGCCTGGCCGTCTCCGGCAAGCGCGGTCCAGGCAGCCAAGTCCACCGTCGTCGTGGTCAACGGACTCCGCAGGTACGCAGGACGAGCAGCGCGAGCGCCCGAGCAGTGCTGAGCAGATCGCTCATCTCCACTTGCTCAGTGACGGTATGCGCATACCGGCCGTGTCCAGGTCCGAAGTGGACTGTGGGAATGGCCTCCGCCGCGTACAGCCGGAGATCACTCCCGTACGCCGCGGCCCGCTCCGGTGGCGTGCTGCCTCTGACCTGGGCAGCAGCGGTCTGAACCCACCCCAGCAGCGGATGTCCGGACGGCATTGCGCCACTTCCGAATTGGCCGCCGGACCAGCTGACGGTGGCGGGATGGTCGGCCAGCCAGGGATCGTCCGCGCAGGCGAGCGCGACCCGCTCCTCGAACACCTTCCGGGCCGCAGCCGAGGTTTCGCCAATCAGTACGCCGTACCGACCGTCGGCCACCAGCCGATCCGGCACGCTGCTGGCCCAGTTACCGGCACTGACAGTCCCGATGGACAGCGAATACGGGAGTTGATGCTCGCGGAGCCGTACGTCGGGATCGGCGTTGCGTTCGGTCTCCAGTTCGCGCAGGGCGAGATGGATCGGCCAGAAGGCCTCGAAAGCGCTCACCCCGAGGTCGCGGGTGGCCCCATGGGCTGCTCGGCCGGATACTTCGATCCGGAAGGTCAGCGCACCCGCATTCGCGGTGTGGACTGTGCCGCCCGTGGGTTCGAGGATGACTGCTGCGTCACCTCGATGGCCGCGGCGCAGGGTGGACCACGCCCCCAGTCCGCCATCCTCCTCACCGGCAACGCTGTGCAGAGCGAGCGTGCCGGCCAGGCGTACTCCGCTGTCCTGCACAGCTGTGGCCACCACCATGGCGGCCACCAAACCGGCCTTCATATCGCACGCGCCTCGGCCGTGGACGACGTCGCCATCCACGTGCGGTTGGAAGGGTTCGTGTGCCCAGAGGGAGACATCGCCGGGGGGTACGACATCGATGTGCCCGTTGAGGACAAGAGTCGGGCCGTCGCCACCTCCGGTGGTTCCCACCAGCCCCCAGGCTTCGGTACGAGGTGCCTCCATGCCCGGGAAGTCGGGGTGCCTCCTGGCTTCGGGCAGATCGATCGCCCAGAGATCGGTGGCCAGGCCCAGCGGATCGAAGTAGCCGGCCAGCCAGTGCTGGGCCTCGCTTTCCGCGGCGCTGCCGGTGATCGAGGGAATAGAGATCAACTCGATCAGCCGGTCGAAGGCCCACTGCGTATCGATTGCGTCGAGGACGCGTTGTTCATGAGGAGAGACAAAGGCACGCCCCATGGTGGCATTGCCAGCCGGCAACCGGTCGCGGCGGGTCGGCGTTGCTGACGTGAACGCGCCGGCCGGAAATTCGGGGTGAACGAGAGCGGTGACATGAATCCTGGTGGTACCTCGGGTGCTGTCCGATTGGTCGAAGACCTAGTGCGGATCTCCTCAGTCGGCGCCGGTGAGGGCACCGTGACGCGGCACTGTGCCCTGCTGCTCACCGCGGTCAATGCCCAGACCGAGTTCGTCAACTGGGCGCCCAACCGTGAGCAGCTCATCGCTCGGTTCGGCGGTAACGGTCCGCCACTGACCCTGACCGGGCACGTCGACACAGTGCCGGCCGACCCGGCCACATGGAGCGTCGATCCGTGGGCGGGGACCAGCGACGGCAATCGGATCGTTGGTCGCGGTGCCTCGGACATGAAGAGCGGGATCGCCGCGATGGTGACCGCCGTAGTAGGACACCTGCGCCGGCCGCACGAGTGTCGGGGAATCCAGGTCGTCCTCACCGCGGCCGCGGAGACCGGTTGCCAAGGTGCGCTGGAGATTCCGGCGTCGGCATTGCGCGGCGGCGGCCCGCTGCTCGTCGGAGAACCAACGGCGAACATTCTTGTTCCCGCGCACAAGGGTGCCCACTTGCTGCGGTTGCAGGCCAAGGGTCGGGCGGCCCACGGATCGGCTGCCGAGCTCGGAGTCAACGCCGGGTTCCGGCTGGCTCGCGCAGTGACCGTGTTACAGGAAATGTCTTCTTGGCCATCGGATCAGCGATTCGGTCCCGTGACGGTGAATGCCGCGACCGTCAGCGGGGTCGTTCAGGCCGATGTCGCACCGGATTCGGCTGAGGCGCTGCTCGACCTCGCTACGGTCCCCGGCGTCGATCCTGACGAGCTGCGCGTACTCGTCAAGAGCAGTGCCGGAGAAGGCATTTCAGTCTCCGAGCTGGTTGATCTCCCGCTGATCGACACCAACCTCGATGACCCATTCGTCGAGCTCGTACGTGAGGCGCTGGCCAAGAGCGGCCTGCCCAACGAGCCGGCGGCACCAGCTCGATACTTCACTGATGCTTCCGTGCTGGTCGGCTTGCTCGGCACGTCCTCGGCCGGTAAGCCGACGGCCGCGCCGGTGCCCACGGTGATTCTCGGACCGGGCGAGCCCGACCAGTGTCACGTCGTCGACGAGTGGTGCCGACTGGATCGCGTGGACGAGGCGGTCGAGGTCTACTCCACGATCCTGGCCGCCTGGTGCGAGGGCGCTCGGGCGTGACGGCCTCGACATGAGCGCTGCCGCGCGGATCGGGCGCCTCGACCTCGAGTCGGCTGCCCAGCGAGCTGACCTGCTCGCCGGGCCGGTGGCAGCCGCCCTGGCTGCGGCCGCGGCGAGGGATCCATCTTTCGCGGACGTCGCCGTTGCCGAGATCGACCCGGAACTGGCCGACACTGCGGCCTTCTGCGCGGCCTACGACGTACCACTGGAACTCTCGGCGAACTGCGTGGTGGTGGCCGGGAAGCGCCAGGGCGTGCAGCGGATCGCGGCCTGCCTCGTCCTGGCCACGACGCGGGCCGATGTCAACGGCGTGGTCAAGCGGCGCCTGGACGTACGCAAGGCCTCGTTCCTCTCGATGGAGGAGGCCGTGGAGCGTACGGGCATGGAGTACGGCGGAATCACCCCACTCGGGCTCCCCGACGACTGGCCGGCCCTCGTCGACGAGGCCGTCGCCGCGTTGCCCTGGGCGATCATCGGCAGCGGTCTGCGCCGTTCGAAGCTCGCCATCCGGGGCTCCGCGCTGGCCCGGCTGACCAGGCAGGGTAGCGGAGCCGTTATCACCGGCCTAGCCGTCCCGGCGTGAGCTGGTCGCGGTCGGCACGGTGTTCGGCATCGTCGCTCGCGGAAACCCGGCGAGCGCGCACCAGGAGAGCGGCCGACGGAACCACCCTGCCGGTGAGATAGGTGGACAGGCGCGAACGCGACGTCCCCAAACGGCGCGCGAAGTCCGCGCGAGTCAGCCCTGACCGCGACAGCAGCTCGCTCAATTCTCGTGCCACTTCGGCGCGCTCGGCCGCCTCGGCCCGGTGACGGGCTCGTCGGATGGCCGCCTCCATGAGCTCGGCTACGCCATAGGGGCGCGTGTGCCCGAGTGCTTCCTCGATCTGGCGAGCCGTTCTGCCCCAAGGGTCCGTAGCGACGGCCGATGCGAGCCGGGACAGGTCACCGAGGTCACCCCGCTCCAGCGCCGTGGGCACGGCCTCACTCGGCCAGGTGTCGACCGGGTCCTGTGGCGAGGCCACGAGGTTTCTGAACGTCAGCGCCACCGGTCACTCATCGCGCTCGTCGAGCATGGCCGTGGCCAATTCGAGGCAGGCAAACTTGGCGTCGCGCCAATCGCTGCACTCCGGCCTGAGGTTTCGGTAGGAGCTCAATTCGCGGGTGACCGACGGGTCGGTCGGTCGTGGATCGGACAGCTGCCGGGCCAACTGGGTCGCCACACCAAGAGAACCAGCGTCGGTTTCCGCGCGTTGGTCGGCGTACTAGTCGTTGATGCTGGCCAGGACGCCGGCCGCGCGTTCCTGGCCATAGCGGTTGGCCAATGCGACCACGTCGAGGTAGTCGCGGGTGCGATTACGCGCAACGATGAGGAAGGCCTTCACCCGGATCGCCTCGGCGGTGGTGGGCACCCGGAGACTGCGCCCCGAGGGGAGAACGATCTCGCGAACCTCCAAGGGCGTGCGCCGGATCAGCTGCCGCACGCCGGCCGCGATGTCGCCGAGTCGGCCCAGGATTATTCGTCCCGGGGTGACTCTGTTGGTCACCCAGTCACCCTCGGACTCCAGGGCCTCCAGGACAGCATCGAACCGTTCGCGCAGGTCAGCCAAGACGTGGGCATGGTCGAAAGAGTCGCGATGCCCCGCATAGAGCGCAGCCGCAGAACCACCGACCAAGACCGCATCGGGGACGAGTTCCTGGAGCCGCGCCGCAGACTCCAGGACGGTGAGCAACGCCGGGCTCACCGTGCTCACCGTCCCTTCTGCAAGCCCTAAGGCCCCTTAGGTTCGCTCCGGCGTGCCTTATTCCGGATTGACTCCTCCACCACCCGAAGACTGCTCGTTCTGCCAATGCCGGTAGGGGTCGCTCAGACGCATCGTGGTTCCGGTCACCGCCAGACCGGCGGGATGCACCATGAAGGAGGAGCCATGTCGCTCAATCCCAGCTTCGGGCCCGGCCTCGGCGCCGAGATCGCCTACCGCCGCGAGCGCCTGGTCCAAGCCGGCAACGGGACCCGGCTGGTGCGGCAGGGCCGCGCCCGCCGCGCCACCCGCGCCGCTGCGATCCAGACCGGGACCGGGCGGATCGGCCTGGCCCACCCGGCCCACTGACCCCGTGCCCTACTCGTCCTGCGTCCCGTTCGCGGCCGCGGCTCTGCGGTGACCAGCACAATCGTGTCGCAGCCGCGTGCCACGATGTCGGCTGTGGCCCGCATTGATTCCCAGGTCCCGCTCGTGGGACGCGCCGCCGAACTCGAGCAATTGCGTTCGGCGGTTCGCGGCGCGCGCGAGGAGCGGCCGAGCACCGTCCTGCTGGCCGGGGACGCGGGGGTCGGCAAGACCCGGCTGCTGCGCGAACTCGGGAAGTGGGCAGCCGGAGAGGACCTGAGTCTTCTGGTCGGACACTGCGTCGACCTGGGAGAGCTCGGCCTTCCGTACCTGCCCTTCACCGAGGTGCTGGCCACTCTCAAGCGTGATCCCGACCCCGCCATCACCGACCTCATGGCCGCCCACCCCGGCGTGGTGAGTCTGCTGAGCGACCAGCCTGGTCCGGCTGGCGGGGATTCCGAGCAACCCGATCGGGTGGCACCGGCTCCGGCCGGGTCCGGTCAGCGCCAACTCTTCGACGCCGTCGCGGCACTGTTCTTCGAACTCGCTGCCCTCCGTCCGGTGCTGCTGGTGATCGAGGACCTGCACTGGGCCGATCAGTCCACCCGCGACCTGCTCCGCTTCCTGATCAGCCGGTTCACCGACCAGCGGTTGGTGATCATCGGCTCCTACCGCACCGACGACCTGCATCGGCGTCACCCGCTGCGCCCGTGGCTGGCCGAGCTCGCCCGGGTGGACGTCGTGGACCGTCTGGTGCTCAACCCCTTGGCCGACCCGGATGTGGCCGCGCTGGTACGCGCGAATCGGCCGGATCGGATCGCGGATTCGGTGCTGCGCAGCATCGTCGAGCGGGCCGAGGGCAATGCCTTCTACGCCGAGGAGCTCTCGGCTGCCGCGTGGGCCGGCACGGTTCCGGAGGGACTCAGCGAGATCCTGCTGGCCCGCCTCGAGGCCCTTCCGCCGGATGCCCAGCACGTGGTGCGGGTAGCCGCGATCGCCGGGCGCAGCGTCAGCCACGATGTCCTCGCCGCGGTGGCCGGCTTGCCCGGGCCCGCCCTCGACGCGGCTGTCCGGGAAGCGGTCAACCGCTACATCCTGGTCGCCGAGGACGACGGCAAGTACCAATTCCGACATGCCCTGCTCCGGGAGGCCGCGTACTCCGACCTACTCCCCGGCGAGCGGGTCCGGCTGCACGCGGCCTTCGCCGAACAGCTCGCCGACACCGGATCGGCCGCCGAGCTGGCGCTGCACTACCGGGAGAGCAACGACATGGCTGGCGCCTTGGCGGCGAGCTGGCAGGCAGCCCGTGATGCAGCCCGCCTGCGCGGTCCCGTCGAGCAGCTGCAGCATCTGGAGCGGATGCTCAGCCTGTGGCCGAGCGTTCCGGACGCGGCCGAGCGCATCGGTCGGTCCTACGCCGTGGCCGCCCTCGAGGCGAGTGCCGCTGCATCCGCGGCCGGTGAGCTGACCAGGGCGGTCAAGCTGGCCACCCTTGCCTCGGACCGTCTCGAGGCAGACGCTGAACCCGAGCTCGTCGCACGGGTGCGTTACACCCTCGGCCAGTACCTGCTCTATGCAGATCGTGACGCCGAGGCCTACGTGCACACCAGCGCCGCCATGGACATCCTCGGGCCTGAGCCGTCGGCCAAGACGGCGCAGACCTGGGCCTGGGCGGCGGCCATCCACATGCGGGCTGCGTTTTTCGTCGACAAGTACGAGGAGGCCAAGACCGTCGGGGAAGCGGGTGTCGCCATCGCGGAGGAGTACGCAGTCGACGACGCTCGTGCCGATCTGCTCATCACGATGGCCAGGATGTACGAGAAGCTCCCTGAAGGCGGCGGCTCGGTCGATCAGTTGCAGCGAGCCCGTGAGCTGGCCCGTAGATCCGGGGACATCGGCACCGAGATGCGAGCCACCTACAACCTCGCCGTGGCTGCGTTCAACAGCGGTGACCTCGCCGAAGCCGACGTCATCCTCGAAGCGGGTAACCGTCGCGCCGCGGAGATCGGGTTGCCCTACGGGACCTATGCCACCGAGACCCTGTACTACACCGTGCACGTCGCCTTCATCGCCGGGGACTGGGACACCGTACGGACGATCGTCGACAACTGCCGGGCGCACGGACCGGAGTCGACCCGGCACATCGTCGCCGCCGGCATGTACCGCACTGTGGCCCGCGGCGAGGATCCCAGCGGCGATCTGGCCGAAGCACGCCGCTGGATGGACGTGCCGATCGTCGCGATCATCGTCGGGATCGTGGGGATCGAGCTGGCCATCCAGGCCGGATCTCCGGCTGAGGCACGTCGCGCGCTGACCGACGCCACCGAGCGGGTCACCGCGGTGTGGGGACCGACCTTCATGGCCCAGATCCGGATGACCGGGCTACTGATCAGCGCCTACGCCGACGAGGTGGACCGCCTGCGCCTGACCCGGAACTCGGACCGAATCGAGACCCTTCTCGCCGAGGCGGAGCCCTTCCTCGACAATGTGGCGCGAGTCGTCCGGGGGTGCCGTGCCGATCGGGGAAGCCAAGCCCTCGGCGTCGAAGCCGATGCCTGGGTGGCCCGGGTGGATGCCGAGGCGAGCCGCCTCGCCGGTACCTCTGACGTGTCGTTGTGGCGGGCCACGGTGGCCGCTTTCGGGTACGGGGACCGCTACGAGCAGGCCCGGAGCCTGCTGCGCCTGGCTGAGGCGCTGATCGCTGCCGAGCAGCGCGATTCGGCACAGGAGGAGGCGCGGCTGGCCTACCACGTCGCCCGCGAGTTGGGCGCCGCTCCGTTGCAGGGCGCGGTGGAGTCCCTCGCCCGGCGCGGCCGGCTCGACATCGGGGCGCCGACGTCGGCTCGTTCGGATGGAGCGGGGTTGACGCCACGCGAGCAGGAGGTCCTCGCACTGCTCGCCCAGGGCCGCACCAACCGGCAGATCGGCAGCGAACTGTTCATCAGCGAGAAGACCGCGAGCGTGCACGTGTCCAACATCCTCGGCAAGCTGCGCGCGTCCGGCCGGACCGAGGCCGTAACGATTGCGCATCACCGCGGTCTTATCCCGGCCTAGCCGGAACCTGCGTTGACTCCTGCTCGTCGCAGGGTCGTGCGCGTGATGATCAAGCGAGTGAGTGCCGGTTTGATTTTCGTAGTGGCCATGGCTGGCGGACTGGGGCTCGGCTTTCTCGCCGTACGGCTGCTATCCAACCTCACCGGCTGATCGGCTGGCGTCCCGGGCGGCGCACTTTATCCGGATAAAGGCACATCTGCGGGCGATCTGACCGCACATTCTCCGGAGAAAGTCCGTCGGGCAGGTCAGGCGATGGCGTCGGCGTCCACGATCGTGTAGGCGTAGCCCTGCTCGGCCAGGAACCGCTGCCGGTGGGCGGCATAGTCCACGTCGAGCGTGTCGCGCGCTACGACAGTGTAGAAATGTGCTTGCCGCCCATCGGCTTTCGGCCGCAGGATCCGGCCTAGACGCTGGGCTTCCTCTTGGCGAGAGCCGAAAGTCCCGGACACCTGGATCGCGACGGCGGCCTCGGGCAGGTCGATGGAGAAGTTCGCCACCTTGGACACGACCAGGGTGTTGATCTCGCCGCGGCGGAACAGGTCGTAGAGCTTCTCGCGCTCCCTGTTGGTCGTCGAGCCCTGGATGATCGGGACGTCGAGATCCGCGCCGAGCTGTTCGAGTTGGTCGAGATAGGCGCCGATGACGAGGACCTGATCCCCGGCGTGCTTTTCGACAAGTCGGCGGATGACCGGTCGCTTGGAAGTGGCCGTCGAGCACATCTTGTAGCGCTCCTCGGGCTCGGCAAGCGCGTACATCATCCGCTCGTCGTCGGTGAGCGAGACCCGTACCTCGATGCACTCGGCCGGGGCGATCCAGCCCTGCGCCTCGATGTCGCGCCACGGGGCGTCGTACCTCTTCGGCCCGATCAGCGAGAAGACGTCGCCCTCGCGACCGTCCTCACGGACCAGCGTGGCGGTCAGGCCGAGCCGGCGCCGGGACTGCAGGTCGGCGGTGAGCCGGAAGATCGGCGCGGGCAGCAGATGCACCTCGTCGTAGATGATCAGGCCCCAGTCGCGGGCATCGAAGAGCTCCAGGTGGCGGTACTCGCCTTTGCGGCGGGTCGTCATCACCTGGTAGGTCGCAATCGTGACCGGCCGGATCTCCTTGCGCTCGCCGGAGTACTCGCCGATCTCCTCCTCGGTCAACGAGGTCCGGGCGACCAGCTCGCGCTTCCATTGCCGGCCGGCGACGGTGTTGGTGACCAGGATCAGCGTGGTCGCATTAGCCTGCGCCATCGCTGCTGCCCCGACCAGCGTCTTGCCTGCCCCGCACGGCAGGACGACGACACCGGAGCCGCCGGCCCAGAAGTTCTCCACCGACTCGCGCTGGTAGTCGCGCAGGGTCCAGCCGTCCTGGTTGAGCTCGATGTCGTGCGCCTGGCCGTCGACGTACCCGGCGAGGTCCTCGGCCGGCCAGCCGACCTTGAGCAGCGCCTGCTTGAGCCGGCCGCGTTCGGAGCCATGCACGATGACCGTGGACTCGTCGATCTCAGCCCCGAGCATCGGGCTGATCTTCTTGTTGCGCCTGATCTCGGCCAGGACCGCTGGGTCGTTGCTGGTGAGCGTCAGCCCGTGCCCCGGATTGGTGGCCAGGGTGAGGCGTCCGTACCGGGCCATCGTCTCGGCGACGTCGACGAGCAAGGCATGGGGTACGGCGTACCGGGAGTAGCGGACCAACGCGTCGACGACCTGCTCCGCGTCATGCCCAGCCGCACGGGCGTTCCACAGCGCCAGCGGGGTGACCCGATAGGTGTGCACGTGCTCCGGGGAGCGCTCGAGTTCGGCGAACGGCGCGATCGCGGCACGGCAGTCGCCGCCGTCTGGATGGTCGACTTCGAGGAGGAGGGTCTTGTCCGACTGCACGATCAGGGGTCCGTCGGTCACTGGTCCAGAGTAGGCGCAGGTGCGGACACCGCTGGCTCCGATGGTGTGTGGGCTGACCGCCGCGAGCTCCTGCGGCCTAGAGCAGATCGCGCGCGAGCAGCAGTGCGACATCAGCCATCAGTTGGGCACCCTCGGTGCAGTCCTGCGCAGCGGAGTGCTCCTGCGGGCAATGGCTCATTCCCCGTGCGGAGCGCACGAAGACCATGCCGGTGGGAACACCAGCGGCCGCAAGGCTCATCGCATCGTGCCCGGCCATACTGGCCATCTCGGGGCACCGTCGCCCCTTCGGTACGGCCCTCCTGATCATCGAGAGGATCGAGCGGTCGAGCAGAACCGGGGCGAGACTCTTGGCCAGCTCGATCCGGACCTCGCATCCAGTGTCCATGGCCGATTCTCGGACGGGGTCAAGAACTTGGCGGGTGGCAGTGTTGATCTCGTCTGGATCGGTGCTCCGGATGTCAAGGGAGAAGTGCGCGCCGCCTGGCACGATGTTGCTTGCACCGTCGACGACCTGCACATCGCCGACGGTGGCGACCAGGCCGGGGATGTCATGCATCGCCTGCCGTGCCGCGCGAATGGCCACGGCCACCGGGATGAGTGCATCTCGCCGGTCGGGGAGTGCAGTAGCGCCCGCATGATTGCGCTCGCCAAGCACGTGAATGTGCCAGCTGCTCAATCCGGCGATCGCATCGACCAGGCCGACGGGAGAACTGGTGGCCTCCAGTCGCCGACCCTGTTCGATGTGCAGCTCGAGGTAGGCGGCCATGTCGGGGCGACGTTCGGCGGCGTCGGGTACGCGCGCCGGGTCCAGGCCGTTCGCGAGGAGTACGTCCCAGAGCCGACGCCCGTCCGCAGTTGTGGCATCAGCCAACTCGGTCGGGCCGAGCGTGCCGGCTACCGCCCGGCTTCCGGTCATGCCCGTGCTGAACCGCACGCCCTCTTCGTCGGTGAAGCAGACCATCGCCAGCCGATCGGAGTGTGCGAGGCCGGCCCTGCGCGCCGTGCTGAGAATCTCCAGAGCCGCTACGACGCCCAGCGCCCCATCGAAGTCACCGCCGTTGGGCACGGTGTCCAGATGCGAGCCGATGACGATCGCCGGCCGACGACCGCCCCATGCCCAGATGTTTCCGGCCTGGTCCTGTTCTGCTTCGAGCCCCTCGCTGCGGCATCGGTCCAACAGCCATGCCCTGGCCGCTACCTCGGGCTCGGTCCAGGCCAGCCGTTGTATCCCACCGGCTGGCAGGCGACCGAATTGGTTGACCTCGGTGAGCAGCCGTGCCACTCGATCGCCATCGACCTCGATCCGGTTGATCACCGCCCGCCGTCCGACCACGGTCGGGTCGGTGTACGAGCTGGGGGCGGAGGTGTGGCGAACGGGGAGCGCAATAGCTCCTGGGCCAGCGCGACCGTCTCCGGTCCCGCCGCAGCGGGTGAGCCGGCATCGAACGGAGCCATCGGGTCGTACTCGATGACCAGTTGGATCGCCCTGGCCATCTCCTCGCCGGCGGCCAACTGCGCCAGCCGCAGGCCGAGGTCTATCCCGGCCGACACACCCGCGGCGGTAATCACCTTGCCGTTCTCCACGATCCGCGCGCTGCTGGCCTCGGCACCATAGTCGGCCAGGCTTTCCTGGGCAGCCCAATGCGTGGTGGCGCCCAGGCCCGCGAGGACTCCGGCGGCTCCCAGCAGCAGTGCGCCGGTGCACACCGAGGCGGTCCAACGAGACGTCGTGTGCACGGCTCGGATCCAGCTGAGCACGTCGGCGTCGTCGAGCAGGGCGCGCGTACCTGGCCCCCCCGGGACCACGAGAACGTCGGGGTCGACGACGTCATCGAGGCCGTAATCGGCGATCAGGGTGAGAAACCCGGTGTCGGTGCGGATCGGTCCGGGTTCGGCCGCGACGAACCGTACGGTTGCATCCGGCAGACGGCTGAGTACCTCGTAGGGTCCGATCGCATCCAGCGCGGTGATCCGGTCGAAGATCAAGAAGGCGATGTCCATGCCGGCTCCAGGGTCGAGGAACGGTCATCGTGGGCTCGAGGATCGGTAGGCGCTCACACCGGCGATGGATCGGTGCCGCGCAGGGACCGGACTCTTAACCGTTCGTCGGTTTCGTCCTCATCAAGGTCTTGCATGTTGACTCTATGTGCGAAGTAGGTGGCGATGACCGCAACGAGTGACACGGCTGCCACATATGCTGCGACGAGCGCCGGGTCGCCGTCGTTCGCGGCGAGCAAGGCGGTGGCGATGAGCGGGGCCAGCCCGCCGGCGAAGACCGAGGTGATCTGGTAAACGA
>JBPCPI010000252.1:0-7017 GCA_050999295.1 Geodermatophilaceae bacterium
AGGGCGCCCAGCGGCCCGGCCACATCCCCGGAGCGCTCAGCGTGCCGTGGAGCAAGGCGGCCAACGAGGACGGCACGTTCAAGTCCGA
This sequence comes from Geodermatophilaceae bacterium, assembly GCA_050999295.1. GTDB lineage: Bacteria > Actinomycetota > Actinomycetes > Mycobacteriales > Geodermatophilaceae > JACCQS01. Next base: position 89 of record JBPCPI010000252.1, read on the forward strand.
CGACGAGTTGACCAAGCTCTATGCCGACGCCGGCATCGATGGCGGCAAGGACACGATCGCCTACTGCCGGATCGGCGAGCGCTCCTCGCACACCTGGTTCGTGCTGCGGGAACTGCTGGGGCACGAGAACGTCAAGAATTACGACGGCTCCTGGACCGAGTACGGCTCGCTGGTCGGCGTGCCGATCGAACTCGGCGATCCGAAGTAGGCATGGCGATGTGCGGAGCCCCTGCGCAGAAGGCCAACGGTGCCGGCCTGGAGGGCGTCGACCTGAAGACACAGACGGTCATCCAGGGTGTCGTGGAATCCCAGGGGGCGCCGGTTCCGGCAGCCTACGTTCGGCTGCTCGACGCGACGGGTGAGTTCACCGCGGAGGTGGTCACCAGTGCGACCGGCGACTACCGATTCTTCGCCGCACCGGGCACCTGGACGGTGCGTGCGCTGTCCCCGTCCGGCCGCGGCGAGACGGCAGTGACCGCCGAGCGGGGCCTGACCGAGGCCGCGATCGCATTGCGCTGAGCTGCCTGGTCTTGTCTTTCCGACTCAGGGGCACCCTGCAACGAACCTAACGTTGCGGGGTGCCCCCGAGTCCGAACGGCGACGGCGCGGGGGACCGGCAGCCCGCGGCCGGAGAGTTAGTCTCGACTCGTGGGCATGACGCTGGCGATCGCGTTCGTCGTGGTGTGTGCGGCGTGTGTTGTGATCTTGCTGCGGGTCGCCTGGAACGTCTACCGGGGTCCCCAAGGGTGAATCCCAATCCCGTTCCAGCACTGCCCATTCCGGCTGACACCATGGACGTGCGCAGCGGACCGGACGTCCACCCAGCGATCCTGCCGTTGCTGCCCCTGCTCGGGGAGTGGATCGGGGTGGGGGAGGGTGACTACCCGACCATCGAGAGCTTCCACTACGGCCAGTGGATCCGGTTCAGCCACGACGGCCGGCCGTTCCTGGCCTATGAGTCCAGGACCTGGCTGATCGGCTTGGACGGGGAGATCATCCGCCCGGCCGCCCGCGAGGTGGGCTGGTGGCGGGCCAGCGGCGGCGACGATTTCGAGGTCCTGCTGGCGCACCCGACCGGCATCGTCGAGGTCTACGTCGGCCGTTCGATGACCACGACCTCGTGGGAGTTGGCCACCGATGTTGTCGCCCGGACCGCCTCCGCCAAGGAGGTTGCGGCCAACAAGCGGCTCTATGGAATCGTCGACGGCGCCCTGCTCTATGCAGTGGACATGGCCGCCCAGGGTCAGGAATTGCAGCCGCACCTGTCGGCCCGCCTGGAGCGGGTAGTGCCCCTCCCGATCCTCTGACAAGGCAACAGAGAAAGTGCTGGCGAACTCGCCGATCTCGTCGTAGCGTGCTGCGTACACGAGAGAGGAGGTGGTCCGAACCTTGCATACTTATCGGACGCGTGAGGTGGCTGTCCGCTAGCCGCCGTCGAAGCGACCATCGCCTCTAGTAGACGGCGGTCGGCGACAACCGGACAGTTACCCTGCCCTCGGGCTGTCGGCCCAGTCCAGCCGACCCGTTCACATGTCGCACCCACGGGTGTGCGAGCGGAGCAGCCCGGGGGCTGTCCACGTTCACCCCAACCACGAATCAGATTGCTCTGCCTGGCCGCTCGGCTTCCAGGCTTGGGTGATCGGCATAGCGCAGGCCCGTACGGGGTTCTCCGTACCCCGAGATACGTCCGCACGGGGACGTATCAGGCTCGCGAGCGGCCTAGTGTCTTACCGTGACCGAGCCCTCGTCGCACATCGACGGTGCGCTGTCGCGCTGGCTGCGGTGGTCGGAGAATCGCGGCTGGGGGGGCGGACTCTGGCCGCATCGTGTCGGCGGCCCCTGGGCACATGCTCCTGGGGAGCCGGGTCGCCGCAGCCTGGCATTGCACGCCGTGTTCGCCGTGGTAGCCGGCGTCGTCATGTCGATGGGCACCGGCGGGGCTGGCGAGTACCAGCCGGACCGGCTCGACGTAGACGGCCTCGGCTATGCGCTGATCGCCGGCATGGCGCTGGGGCTTGTCTTCCGCCGTATTGCACCGCTAGCCGCCCTCGCGCTCACCACGGCCGCCACTGCGCTGTTCTTCGGCCTCGGCTACCCGGCCGGGCCGGTGTTCTTCGCGATCTGTTTCCTGATGGTCGAGGTCGCGCTCTGGCTGCCGACTCGAACGTCGCTGCTGGCCTGCTCGATGGCGGTGGTGACCGTGCTCGGCAGCGAGTTGATCGGCCGGCTGGTCGACGGACGGAGTCTCAGCGGGTTCGCGCCCTATCTCGGCTGGTTGCTGGTGCCCTGGGCGATCGGTGCGGTCAAACGGGCCTGGCAGGACACCCGGCGCCAACAGCGCTCCGAACAGGCCCAGCAGCGGCGCTACGAGGAGCGCCTGGCTGTCGTTCGTGAGGTGCACGACGTCGTGGGCCACGGCTTGGCGGTCATCAACTTGCAGGCCGGGGTTGCCCTGCATGTGCTAGACCGGCGCCCTGAGCAGGCCGAGATCGCGTTGAGTGCGATCAAGCAGACCAGCAAGGATTCTCTCGACGAACTACGCGCGACGCTTGCGGTATTCCGCAACGCCGACGGTGCAGCGCCATTGCGTCCGCTGCCTGGATTGCGTGACCTATCCGAACTGGTGTCCTCGGTTCGCGTCGGCGGGATGACCGCGGACCTGAGCATCGTCGGGGAACCTCGAGGGGTTCCATCCACGGTGGACCTAGCCGCGTACCGGATCGTCCAGGAGTCGCTGACCAACGTCGTACGCCATGCTCGCGCCTCGCACGTCGACGTGACGGTGGGCTACGAACCCGCCGCGATCACACTACGGGTTGTGGACGACGGTACTGGTCCGACGCCGGGACCCGATGCCGGGCAAGGGGTTACCGGGATGCGCGAACGCGCTACCTCACTCGGTGGATGGCTGCGGGCAGGTCGGGGCGAGGATGGGGGCTTCGCCGTGCACGCGTGGCTTCCCATGCCCGAACAAACCCCGGCTGCAGAGCTGGAAGCCACCACCGGCGCGCCGACCCTCGCCAAGGATGTTTCCGCCGAGCTTCCCGCTGGTGGTTTGCTGGAAAACCGCCAGACTGCCTCAGGTGGATCCACGTGATCCGGGTCGCGGTCGCGGACGACCAGTCCCTCGTACGCCTGGGCGTCGGAGTCCTCGTCGAAACCGAGGACGACCTGATCCTGGTCGGCTCGGCCGAGGACGGCGAACAGGCCGTGGCGTTGGCTCGACGAGAGCAACCCGATGTATTCCTGATGGACATCCGGATGCCGGTCAAGGACGGACTGTCCGCGCTTCGCGAGATCGTCGATGATCCGGTTTGCACCGGCACGAAGGTGATCATGCTGACCACCTTCGAACTCGACGAATACGTCTTCGAGGCATTGCGGGGCGGGGCCAGCGGCTTCCTGATCAAGGACGGTGAGCCCGCTGAACTCCTGCACGCGATCCGGGTAGTCGCCGACGGAGGCTCTCTGCTGGCGTCCTCGGTGACGCGGAAACTGATCGAGGAGTTCGCGACCCAGCAGCCGAGTCGGACTGTCCCGCACCCGAGGCTGGGCTCGTTGACGGTTCGCGAGCGGGAGATCGTCAGCTGGGTTGCCACCGGGCGCTCGAACGACGAGATCGCCGCGGAGCTGGTGGTGAGTCCCGCGACCGTGCGAACTCACGTCGGACGGGCGATGACCAAGCTCGGTGCGCGGGACCGGGCACAACTGGTCGTGTTCGCGTATCAGTCCGGCCTGGCTCCCTGAGCGATGCAGGACTTGACGCGGGTTGGTCCTACTCGGCTCGCGGACATCCGCGCGCCCGGTGCGACATCAGCGCCACTAGTCGGCGGCTGCACCGAATTGTGATCCCATGAGCAGGCGGGCGGACTCCCGGTACGACGTCGTCGTCGTGGGTGGGGGAGCGATGGGCAGCGCGGCTGCTTGGCAGCTCGCCCGCCGCGACCGCGCGGTCGTGTTGCTGGAGCGGTTCCGGGCCGGGCATACCTATGGAGCCAGTCATGGCGGGGTGCGGATCTTCCGGTACGGGTACGAGGATCCGACCTACGTTCGCATGGTTCAGGACGCACTGCCGCTATGGCGTGAACTCGAAGCGGAGTCGGGCGAGACGTTGCTGGAGCTCACCGGCGCGCTGGACCACGGGCCGCAGCGGGACATCGACGCGCTCGAAGCGGCCTACCGGACCTGCGGCGTCGTCCACGAACGGCTGACCCGGGAGGCCGCGACCGAGCGTTGGCCTGGTTTGCGCTTCGATACCGCGGTCCTGGCGCAGCAAGACGCGGGCCGGACAAGAGCTGCGGCGACGGTCGCCGCGCTGCAACGGCTGGCCGCCTCGCACGGCGCGGAGATCCGTTACGACTCGCACGTTGTCGGGATCGAGCCGGTCAACGACGGGGTGATCGTCCGTACTGAGGGCGAGGCGTTCGCAGTATCCGCCGCGGTCGTGGCGGTCGGGGCCTGGACACAACGATTGCTCGAGCCGCTGGGCATCCCGCTACCGCCGCTGACGATCACCGAGGAACAGGTCTTCCACTTCGCCTCCAATGAGGGCCGCCCGGGCGGGAACCGGTGGCCCTCGTTCATGCACCGCGGTCCGCGGATCTGGTACGGGCTCGAGACACCCGGAGAGGGCATCAAGCTCGGGGAACACCACGCCGGGCCGGTCTGCGACCCTGAGCCCAGACGGCGCGGTTTCGCCATTGACCCCGCCGCCCGCGATCGGGCCCGGTGGTACGCCGCCGACTGGCTACCCGGGGTCACCCCCGAGCCGATCACCGAAGCGACCTGCCTCTACACCACGACGCCGACCGAGGACTTCGTGATCGGACGGTACGGACCGGTCGTCGTGGCCGCCGGGTTCTCCGGGCACGGCTTCAAGTTCGCCCCGCTCATCGGGTCCCGCCTCGCGGATCTGGCGCTGGGCTAGCGGGAGTCGTCGATCAGGTCCAGCAACCCGTGCACGGTCGGGGTGAGCCCGCCATCCCCTCGGGCCGCACCGTCGATACTCGTGACGGCAGCCGCGCCGCGGACACTGGACACCAACCAGACGGCGTCGGCAGCGAGCAGGTCCGCGGGAATCGTCGGGACCATCGATGTCGCCCAGCCGGCATGCCCGGCGTGCTCGAACAGGTCGGCCTGGGTGGTCCCGGACAGGATGCCGCTGTCCAACGAAGGCGTGTGCAGGGATCGGCCGGAGGCCCAGACCACCGTCGAGGTCGGGCCCTCCAGGACCAGGCCATCGGTGGATACGAACACGACGTCCTGCGCACCAGAGGCCTGGGCATGCCGCAGCGCCGCCATATTGACCGCGTAGGACAGTGACTTCGCCCCACCCAACAACCACGGTGAACGGGCGCGCTCGTCCGATGTGACCCCCAACGACACGAGCCGTACTCCGACCCCTTCCCGGCGTTGGCGCAGCGTCTCCTCGGGCACCGGGGCGAGCGTGGCCAGGCAGGTCGGCGGGCCGGTGAAGCCATCCAAGCCGCGGGTCATGACCAGTTTGAGAACACCCTCGACCTCCGGCGGCCAGCCGTCCGCACAGGCCGCCGCCAACGAGGCCCAGGCCGAACGAGCCGGCGCCGGCAACCCGAGCAACACCGCCGAGCACTCCAGCCGAGACAGGTGCGCCGACAGCCCGCGCACTCCGCCGTGCCGGACGAGCAACGACTCGAAGACCCCGTCGCCACGGACCAGGCCGAGATCGAAGGCCGACACGGCGGGCAGGGCTGGGTCCAGCAACTCCGGTATCCCGTCGAGGAGTCGGCCGACGACGTGCGGATACCCTGCCTCGTCCATCCGGCGACCGTACCCGGGAGTTGGAATAGGCGTTGGTCAGCGTTCGTCGGCTCGATGCGTGCCCGAGGACGGATTCGACGTCGACGCTTTGGACGAGCGGCTGGGTTCGGTCGTTGGCGGCCGCCGGGTCACGGTGGTGACCACCGTCGCGGCGCAGGCCACCGACGCGGTGAACCAGCTGCGTCGGTACGGCGCCCGGTGGCACCTACGACCCGCCGGATGCCGACCCCGACGGCACGATCGAAGTCGGACCGGTCGCGCCGGGTGTGATCGTCAGGTTCAAGCCGGCAGACTCCACGATGACACCTGGTCAGCGGGCCGCCGAGTACGCGTGCGCCCTGCTGGACTTCGCCGACCGCGAGTACGGGACCGACTTCGGCCACTGCACCCTGGCGCCGCAAGTCAGTTGTGCCAGTACCGCCGACGGTCGGGAATGACCCCGATCCGGCGAGCGTGCCCGAACAGCGAGAAGGCCATGAACGCCAGCGGCCAGGCCGGCCAGAAGAACGGTGCGCCCGTGGCGAAGAAGACACCGATCAGGACGACGGTGATGACTGCGACGGTGATCGCGTGCCGAACCAGGCCGGTTCGGGCAACCCTGCGCGCCTCCGGGGTGTTCTCCATCAGCCGCCGTCCGCCGTCGGGCAGATCGGCGGTCAGTGGCACCAGGTCGGCGCGGGTCCGTGCGGCGTAGACCGCTGCCATCCGATCATCGGCCTCGTCGAGACTGAGCAGTCCCTGGGCCGCCGCAGCCTGCATGATCCGCGCCACGTACTCACGCTCGCTGTCGGATGCCCTGATATCGGTGCGGGTGTCCTGGCGGGTGGCAACCTCGGTGGTCATGGCGTTCTCCTCGAACTCTCTAGGGCGTGGTCTGCTGTGCATGCGGTCCAATGTCGTCGCCGCGGGGCCCGTCGTCGTCAGCAGCCGAGCGCAATCGCGGCTACGTCATCCGCCGTACGGAGAGCGCGTCCGTAGCTGACCTACCCCAGCCACTCATCAGCGCGGCTTCGCCCGGCCGCTCTGCCTTACCCCAGCCACTCATCAGCGCGGCTTCGCACGGCCGCTCCTGGTCCCCTTACGATTGTTGTCCTAATGGCCGCCGTAAGCCTAACCGCGCAGCTACGCGC
>JBPCPI010000239.1:0-10184 GCA_050999295.1 Geodermatophilaceae bacterium
TCGTCGGCTTCCTCGGGCCGAACGGGGCCGGCAAGACGACCACGCTGAAGATGCTGTCCGGACTGCTCTTCCCCACCTCGGGAGAGATCAGCGTGCTCGGGCACGTCCCGTACCGCCGCGAGCGGGACTATCTGCGCCGGATGACGCTGGTGATGGGCAACCGCAACCAGTTGCAGTGGGACATCCCAGCCCTGGACTCCTTCGAGATGAACCGGGCGATCTACCGCATTCCCGAGACGGACTTCCGCCGTACCCGCGACGAGATCGTGGAGTTGCTCGAGATCGGCGATCTGGTCCGCAAACCGGTCCGCACCCTGTCCCTCGGGGAGCGGATGAAGGCCGAGATAGCGGCCTCGTTGCTGCATCGACCGCAGGTTCTGTACCTGGACGAGCCCACGATCGGCCTCGACGTCACCATGCAGAAGCGGATCCGCAGCTTTTTGGCCGATTACAACCAGCGCTACGGGGCCACCGTTCTGTTGACCAGCCACTACATGGCCGACGTGCAGGCGCTGTGCAAGCGAGTGATCGTCATCGACCAGGGTTCGATCCTCTACGACGGTGGCCTTCGGGAGCTGTCCACGCGCTACTCCCCGCACCAGACGGTCAACGTCGTGCTCGCCGACCCGGCGCCGGACCTAAGCGGGTACGGCGAGGTGCTCAGCGCGCAGGGCGGCCGGATCAGCCTGAAGGTGGCCAAGGCCCAGACTTCGGCGGTCGCCGCACGGTTGCTGGCCGCGTTCCAGGTCACCGACCTGACGATCGAAGACCCTCCCGTGGAGGACGTCATCGAGCAGGTGTTTGCGGCCAAACACAACTGCCCCGCCGACGAGGTCGTGCGTTGACGGCGCTGCGCGGACTGCCAGGGCTCTACAGCGTGGTCATGCGCACCGCCGTACAGACCCAATTCCAGTACCGCACAGCGAATTACGCGTACATGCTCGGCATGATCGCCGAGCCAGTGATCTATCTGGTGGTCTGGTCGGTGGTCGCTCGCTCGCAAGGCGGTGCCGTCGAGGGCATCACGGCCGGAGAGTTCGCGGCGTACTACATCGTCTGGACGCTGGTCCGGAACATGAACATCGTCTTCACCCCGTACGGCTGGGAGGAGCGGATCCGGACCGGTGACATGTCCGGGATGCTGGTCCGGCCGGTGCATCCGATCCACTACGACGTCGCGTACTTCGCCGGTACGAAGGTCGTGGTCATCGTCTTGTGGTTGCCGATCGCGGCCGTGCTCGTGCTGATCTTCCGTCCGACCTTCGACGTTTCGGCTCTCGAAGCCGGGGTGTTCTTCGTCGCCATCTGGGGTGCCTACCTCATCCGCTCGATGCTGCTATGGGTGTTGGGCATGGTGACGTTCTGGACAACGCGCGTCAGTGCGCTCTATGAGCTGTACTTCACCGCCGAGTTGCTGCTCTCCGGTCGTCTGTTGCCGCTGGCGCTGCTGCCCGCCTGGGCGGCGACGTTAGCCGACTGGCTGCCCTTCAAGTACACCTTCGGCTACCCCATCGAGGTGCTGGCCGGGGATCTGTCGACGGCTGAGCTGTTCATCGGACTGGGGCTGCAGGCGGTCTGGATCGGGGTGGGCGCACTGCTGGTTGCTGTGGTGTGGCGATTCGGCGTACGTCGGTACTCCGCGGTGGGCAACTGATGTCCCCGCGGCGGCTGCGCCTGGCCGGGACGTTCCTCAAGATCGGCGCGATGAACGAGCTGCAGTACCGGGTCAACTTCTTCCTGAGCTTGATGCAGTCGGTCGTCGCGGTGTCGACCGCGCTGGCTGTGCTTGCCCTGGTCTTCTCGCACACCGACTCCCTCGGTGGCTGGTCAAGTGACGAGCTGCTTGTCGTGATGGGGGTCTATGTCCTGATGGGCGGCCTGATCCGCTCGGTGATCCAGCCCAACATGCAGCAGCTGATGACAGACATCGAAGAAGGCACGCTGGACTACGTCCTGACCAAGCCCGAGGACGCCCAGCTCCTGATCAGCCTGCGCCGCTTCCAGATCTGGCAGGCGGTCGACGTGATCGTCGGCCTGGTGCTGATCGGGGTTGCGCTGGTGCGACTGGGCGATCCGGTCGATGTCGGGTCGGCGCTCGGCTTCACCCTGACGTTGCTGCTCGGAGCTCTGGCCATCTACTGCTTCTGGCTGATCCTCACCACCGGCGCGTTCTGGGTGACCCGGGTCGACTTCATCACCGAGCTCTTCGACGGGATGTACCAGGCCGGCCGTTGGCCGGTCACCGTCTACCCCGGTTGGCTCCGGATCGGCTTCACGTTCCTGGTGCCGCTCGGGTTCGCGGTGACCGTGCCCGCCTCGGCATTGACCGGCCGACTGTCGGGTTGGCTGCTGCTCGGCGCGGTGGCGTTCTCGGCGATCCTGCTGACGTTCACCCGCTGGTTCTGGCGACGGGGCCTGAAGAACTACTCCGGCGCCTCAGCTTGAAAACCGACTTTGCACCCCGTTGTCTCACTGAACGCGCGGATGTCCGTGCGCCCAGTGAGACACACGCACGACAGGTCGCTGCAGGCGCGGCCGGAGCGCTTAGGTCTGGTGTCCTGGCAGCCCGTGACTTTGATCTACCCGTCGATCTTTGGCCAGTGCAGGCCGACGTACGGATCGGCATCCTCGCTTGCCCAACGATCCAGTAGCTGGGCAAGGTAATCGGCCAGCCCTCGTGCCGGTAATCGGGACTTGAGCACGCAGACGATCACGAGGTCCTGTTCGGCGGCGAAGTCCTTGACTTTCTCGGTCACTAGCACGCGGTTCTCCTGGGCCGCGACCGCGGCCACCTCCTGATCGGGACGCGCGTCGACGCCACGATCGCGGACATGAACTGCGTCATGGCCGCGTGCGGCAAGCCGTTCGCACGTACTAGGCGGGAACATCTCGTCGATGAGGAACTGCACAGATGCTCTGTCAACCGAGAGTTCGCAGGCTCGGTCACGAAGCCATCAGCTCGGCGCGCCGCTGCGCACTCTCGCGCGCGGCGTCTGCGGCGGAGTCGTTGGCCGCGACCTCGGCGTCGATGTCCGCTCGGTGCTCGGCAGCGAAGTCGATGGCTGCGCGAATGTGGCGCGCATGCAGACCGAACTGCTCCGCGAGCACGGCGACGCGCTCCTCCTCCGAGCCGGTGGTGTAGCGCAAAGCCGAGACCACCTGCCACACGTCTGGGCCGACCGCGAGCGCGGCGCGACGCCCCGTCGGGCCGTCCCGAAATACGACGCCGGGGTGGTGGAGGGAATCTAGGCCCTCAGACACCAGTCGCTCCAGCAGGGCGCGCTCGGGGATCCGCTCCGCCGCCGCTTGCTGCTCCAGCCTCGACTTCACCACGGGGTCGAGACGGTATGAGGTCGACCGCGAGACCATGACATCCTCCCCAAGGCAACGGCCACAGTGTACCGCACGCGTAGTCTCGCGAGCTTCCTGGCTTTGCTCAGCAGCCGGCCGCGAAGCGATAAGCGCGGCAGACTTCGTCGAGCCTGCCCGCGGGCAACAAGCCGATGTGCTCCCGCAGTCGCTCCCGACGCAGTGTGAACAGGTTGTCGAAGTTCGCCACGCAGTCGCGCGGCAGACCGTCCTGCTCGGTGAGCGGTACCTCGGTCGGAATACCCCGGACCCGAGTGGTCACCGGAGCTACCAGTACAGAGTGCAAGCGGACGATGAATCGCTCTCGGGTGAGCACCAGGACCGGACGGACCTTGTCACCGGGCACATCAGCCCACCACACCTCGGCTCTATGCGGCAGAGGTTGATTCACGAGCTGTCCCATGGGACGTCGGTGAGGTCGACGGTGACCTCGCCGGGTAGTTCCGGATCCCCAGACGCGGTGTCATGCCCTGCCAACCAACGCAGCTCCAGTTCGCGCTCGATCAAGGCGCCCAAGGCATCGTCCAACAACTCGGAGACGTTCTGGCTGCCTGTGATGGCCTTCGCCCGGCGCAACCGCTCGGGGGACAGCGTCACCGACACTTTGTGCTTGGCCACCCTGTCATCGTACTAGTGATCCTACTGTCTGTCGCTTATGAGGACGGATCGATTATCGTATGGCTCGGTATCGCCACCCGGGAGCCAAACGGCCACGATCGCCGCGGCGAGCAGGACGACGACGGCAGTGGCGATCGAGGTGACATGCATCGCCGAGACGAACGCGTCCTTGGCCGAGCCGACGGCGGCGCCGAGTTGCCCCAACTCATCGGTGGCCCGGGCGAGGTCTGCCACCCGATCGCCGCCCTCGGCCACTGCGGTGGTCAACGTCGCCACCTCCTGTGCCTTGGCTTCGGCAAGGCTCAGGGCGCCTACCAGGGATTCACCAGCGGTATCGGCCTGCGATTCCGAGAGCGCAGACAACGACGGCCTGACCCGGCTGGCGTACAGCGAGTTCAACAGGGAGCCCAGGATCGCCACGCCGAGGGCCCCGCCGACCTGGCGGACCGAATTGTTGACTGCGGCCCCGGCGCCCGCCTTCTCCCGCGGAACCACCGACATGATCGACTCGGTCGCCGGAGCCATCGTGTTGCCCATCCCCACTCCTTGCACGAACAGCAGCACGAGCAGGATCCACAGGGGCGTCGACTCCTGCAGGAACACGAATCCGGCGAACGATAACGCGATGATCAGCATCCCGGAGGCGGTGACCGCCTTTGCCCCGTACCGGACCACCAGCCCGGAACTTCGCGGCGCGAAGATCGCAATCCCGATCGCAACGGGGAGCAGGGCCGCACCGCTCTCCAATGGCGAGTATCCGCGCACCCCTTGCAGGTAGAAGACTAGGAAGAACGTGGCACCCAGGAGGGCGAAGAAGACCAGGCCCAGTGCTGCGGCCGCCGAGGAGAAGGCCGGATTGCTGAACAGGCTCACATCGAACGCGGGTGCCGCCGAGCGGCGCTGCAGGTGGACGAACAACGCCAGCAGCAGAACTCCGCCCAACGCGGGTCCCAGGACGGTCAGCCGCAACCAGCCGTCGCCTTCACCGCCGCGGATCAGACCGAACACGAGAAGGCCGAGTGCGGCGATCGACAGGAGCACGCCGCCCACGTCGATCCGGCCGGGCGCGGGGTCACGAGACTCGGGGATCAGCCAGAGGGTCAGCACGAGCCCGATGACTGCGACCGGCACGTTGAGTAGGAAGACCGAGCCCCACCAGAAATGCTCGAGCAGGAAACCGCCGGCCATCGGGCCGACCGCGATCGCGAGGCCGGTCGAACCCGCCCAGACGCCGATCGCCTTGGCCCGCTCGGCGGTCGGAAAGACGTTCGTGATGACCGCAAGGGTGGCTGGCTGGACGGCTGCGCCACCGACCCCCATCAGCGCCCGCCAGATGATGAGTTCCAGGGCGGTGTCGGCGTAGGCCGCGAACACCGACGCGACGACGAAGATGGCCAGCCCGCTGACCAGCACGAGCCGGCGCCCGAACCGATCGCCGAGGACGCCCCAGGTGAACAGCAGTCCGGCGAAGACCAGGATATAGGCGTCGACCGCCCATTGCAGTTCACCCTGGGTGGCTTCGAGATCCTCCTGGATCCGGCGCAGCGCGACGTTGAGGATCGTGTTGCCCATGATCACGACGATCAGGCAGATGGTGAGTACGCCGAGGATCGTCCAACGCCGCTCGTGACCGGAATGCGGTTCAGTCACGAAGCTGTGGTCTCGTCGCTCCCGGCCGCCGGCTCCCGGCGCTGGGCGAAGTCGGCAAAGGCAGCCAGGTTCGCCAGCGACTCGCCACGGCTGACCCGCCAGTCCCACTCCTGGCGGATCGAACTGCCGAAGCCGATCTCCAACATCGTGTTGAAGTGCTCGTCGGCGTAAGTCAGGACCGAGCCGAGCACGCGGTCTATCTCTTCACCAGTCACCGCATGCAGGCCGATCCGCCCCACCAGGTAGATGTCACCGACTGAGTCAACGCTGTAGGCGACCCCGTACATCCGCGAATTGTGTTGCAGGAGAAAGCTCCACAGCTGCTCACGGTTCTCGTCGGGATGCCGGCAGACAAAGGCCTCGACCCGCACTGCGTGTTCGCCGATGATCAGCCAACAGATAGTCTGCAGCTTCCTCGTGCCGGGCAGGGTCACAACGAACCGGGAGGGCTCAGGTCGTTCGTAGCTGACGTCGCTGTCCTCGAGTGCCGAGGTGATCACGCCGGCGACATCGGGCGTCGCGGAGTCCGCAGGATTGACGTCCGCCATCAGCGAGCCGGCGCGGTGGCGAAGGCGAGACCAGACATCGCGTCGGCGTACGCGTCCAGGAGCAGCCTCGTCGTACGGTCCCAGGAGAACTTCGCGGCATGTTCCACGGCGCCGCCGGAGAAGGCCGCTCGGTCGCTGAGCACCTTGGTGATCGCATCGGCGTAGTCCGGCGCGCGGTGCCCGTCCACGAGCAGCCCCGACTTGCCGTCCGCCACTGCGGTCACGAGTCCGCCGACGCGGGCGGCAACCACCGGCGTGCCGCAGGCCTGTGCCTCCAGTGCCACCAACCCGAAGGACTCGTTGTGGCTCGGGACGACCGTGACGTCGGCCGCGCGGTAGTAGTCGGCGAGGTCGTCGGGTGGCGTCGGAGCCAGGAAGCGCACCCGGTCGGCAATGCCCAGGGCCTGGGCCAGCGCCAACAACGAAGTGGGCTCGTCCAAGCCCGAACCGCTAGGCGCTCCGATGACGTACAAGACGAGCCTGCACCGCACCGCGGGGTCGTAGGCGATCAGATGGGCCGCCGCCCGCAGCAGTAGATCGGGTGCCTTCAGCGGCTGGATCCGGCCGACGAAGAGCAGGACCAGGGCATCCTCCTGCAGGCCAAGCCGGGCCCGGGCACCTGCGGCGGGACGGAACCGGTCGAGGTCGACCCCCGGCGGGATGGTCAGCACCTTCGCCGGGTCGGCGTGGTACCACTGCACCAGTTGGGCGGCCTCGTCGACGGTCGAGGCGATCAGCCGGTCGGCCTCGGCGACCACCTGCTCCTCGCCGATGACACGTGAGCGTGGTTCGGGTGCGTCTCCCTCGGCCAGCAACGCATTCTTGACCTTGGCCAGGGTGTGCGCCGAGTGGATGAGCGGCACGCCCCACCGGTCACGGGCCAGCCAACCGACCTGGCCGGAGAGCCAGTAGTGGGAGTGGATGACGTCGTAATGCCCCGGCTCCTGGCTGGCCTCGGCCCGCAGTACAGCCGAGGTGAACGCGCAGAGTTGCGCGGGCAGGTCGTTCTTGCCCAGTCCCTCGAAGGGGCCGGCGGTGATGTGTCGGACGTTGACCCCTGGAGCCAGGATCTCGACCGGGGCGAGATCGCTGGAGGTGGCCCGGGTGAAGATGTCGACTTCGATCCCTTGCTCAGCCAACCTCTTGGACACCTCGACGATGAACACGTTCATGCCACCGGCGTCCCCGGCACCTGGTTGATCCAAAGGCGAGGTGTGTACCGACACGGTGGCAACGCGGGTAGGCAGTGCGCGGTTGACCACCGGTCCCCTCCTCCTGCTTGCGCCGACGGTGAATCATCCTGACTGAGCTTGCGCCTCGGGCAGGATGAGCTTCATGGAGGACAACCACGGGAGCGGCCAGGACATGCCCACATCCGAGGATCCGATTGCGGTGGTGACCGGCGCCTCGAGCGGGATCGGCGCAGCCACCGCCCGGCGACTGGCTCGCGACGGTTTCCACGTCGTGCTGGGCGCGCGGCGACTGGAGAGGATCGAGGCGCTGGCCGCCGAGATCGGCGGCAGCGCGTACCGGCTCGACGTCACCGATCAACTCTCCGTGGACGACTTCTGCGCCCGGGTGCCGGCCTGCCGGATTCTGGTCAATAACGCCGGCGGTGCGTACGGCATGGACCCGGTCTCGGCTGCCGATGTTGACGGATGGGCCGCGATGTACGACGTGAACGTGCTGGGGGTCGTACGGATGACCAAGGCGCTGCTGCCGGCGCTGGTCGCCAGTGACGCCGGTGATGTGGTGCTGGTCGGGTCGACCGCGGGGATGGTGGCCTACGAGGAGGGTGGCGGGTACACCGCGGCCAAGCACGGCACGCATGTCGTGGGCGAGACGCTGCGTCTGGAGTTAGTCGGCCAGCCGGTCCGGGTGATGGTGGTCGCACCGGGAATGGTGGCCACCGAGGAGTTCTCCCTCAACCGCTTCGACGGCGACCGAACACGCGCCGAGTCGGTCTACGCCGGAGTTCGCGAGCCGCTGGTCGCCGAGGACATCGCCGAGTGCATCGCCTGGATGGTGACTAGGCCACATCACGTCAACGTGGATCTGCTGGTCGTGCGCCCGTTGGCTCAGGCTGCCCAGCACAAAGTGCACCGCGAGCCTGACTTTCACTAATCCGAAAATAGCTGCGAGTGGGTCTGGTGGGGGCGGGCCTGGTGGGGCGCTTAAGCCTGCGCCGCGAAGATCGTGAGCGCGGATAGTGCAGCGCTACTACGCCCTGAGCGCTCACGATGTAGAAACGGCCTGTCGAGACGCAGCGCGTCGTGGATCCCATTTCCAGCCGGGCCACCCCGCCAGGGGAGAGCAGGGACTTTCTCCGGAGAAAGTCCCTCAGCGGGTGCGCCGGGTGCTGAGCACGACCAGCAGTGGCCAGAGCGCCTGCGCGCCCGCGGCGACCCGCTCGGACAGCCCGACCTGACTCATGTCCTGGCCGAGATCGGTGACGAACCAGCCGACACCGGCAAGCAACGCAGCCGTTGCCGCTAGGGCAACTTCGCCCCGCAGCCCCCATGGGACTGCCCGCTTGCCACCTCGATCAAGGCCGCGGGCACCCCTGGTCACGCGATCGGCCCGAGCGTCGACATCGGCAGGGCGGCTGCGCCGCAGCGCGAATGCCGGCCAGATGGCAAGCGCTCCGAAGGAGATGCCGGCCACGATGGCATGCGGGGCCGAGCCCCCGTCCCCGAGGACGGTCGGCAACGGGAGGGCGGCCACCAACACCGTGGCAACTCCTCCGCCGGCCAGGACGAGTCGCCCCGGCAGGGCGGCACCGCGCAGGGCCGCGGCCGTCGTGATGTGCGCCACCCCCACCCCAGCCAGCGCCGAAGTCATCACCCAGCGATCAGTGGCATCGAGGGCGGCCAGCGCGCTGATCGTCTGGGTCAGCGAGTCGAACCCGATCTCCTGCCGGGCCGCGGCCCACGTCCAACCGCCGATCAGCAATGCCGGAGCGGCCGTCGAGGACACCAGCCCCCACCACGGGGTCTCAAAACGCATGGGCCATTTCCTCCGTGATCTTGACCTTTTTGCGGCGACACGCCGGGAACCGCGGCTGGAAACCACCATAAGGTCAAGATCACCGAGTTTAGGAGTGTCCCGGAATGCGCGGCTCGGGGTGCAGACGTACGCCGAACGTCGCTTGGACCCCTTCGGTGATCTCGGTGGCCAGCGCGAGGATGTCCGCGGTCGTGGCCGAGCCTCGATTGGTCAGGGCGAGCGCGTGCTTGCCGGACAGTGCCGCGGGTCCACGGGCGTACCCCTTGGCGAACCCGGACCGCTCGATCAGCCAGGCGGCGGAGAGCTTGCGGCCCTTCGGATCGGGGAAGGCCGGCCAGGCAGTCGCCGGACCGAGCTGGGTGTGCGCTCGCTTGGCGAAGACTTCGTAGGCCGCGGGAGTGAGCACCGGATTGGTGAAGAAGGACCCGACGCTCCAGGTGTCGTGGTCGGCCGGGTCGAGAACCATGCCCTTGCTGCGGCGCAGGTCCAGGACCGCCGCGCGAACGTCGGAGGCGGGTGCCCGCTCTCCCACCTCGACGCCGAGCCGAGCAGCCAACTCCGCGTACCGGATCGGTGCCGACTGCCGGGAGCCGCGCAGCCGGAATCGGACGGCCAGCACGACGAAGCGCTCGGTGTGTTTGAACCGGCTGTCGCGGTAGCCGAACCGGCAGGCGGCCGCCGACCACACCGCTTGTTGCCCGGTGTCCCGATCGAAGATCTCTACGCCACTGATCGAATCGGCCACGCCCTGGCCGTAGGCGTTCACGTTCTGCACGGGCGTGGCTCCGGTGCGGCCCGGGATCCCGGACAGGCACTCCAGGCCCGACCAGCCGGCCTCGACCGATTGGGCGACGACACCGTCCCAGGGTTCGCCGGCAGCCACCCGCACATCGACGTACCCGTCCCGGTGCACGACCTCGATCCCGCGGTTGCGGATCAGGACCACCTGTCCAGCCCAACCCTCGTCGGGTGCAACGAGATTGGACCCGTCGC
>JBPCPI010000050.1:0-2899 GCA_050999295.1 Geodermatophilaceae bacterium
GGCCGTCCGCCGTGGTGAGCAGGAGGTAGCCTTCCCGGTAAAGTTCAACACCCCGGTTGCCCGTAGCCCCCGGTTTGTCGATGTACGTAAGACCTGCGTCGAGATTGAATTCGGCGAGGCGGCGCTCGATCTCACGTGACGGAAGCGCCTCGACCTGCACGCGTGCCCGCGGATGCAAGGCACTGAACGGGGCTGTGATCAGGGACGTGGCCGGCACCGCCGTCGGGATGGCGCCAATCCGTAATGTGGCGGTGAGGCTTTGGCGCATCCGGCCGAGGTCAGCGCGCAAGGCGTCGCGCTCGGCCAGGATCCGATGTGCCCACCCGACAACGCGCTGACCTTCGGGCGTGAAGCCACCAAAGCGATGCCCGCGTTGGACGATCGTTACGCCCAACTCGGTCTCTAGCTTACGCACCGCGGACGAAAGCGCTGATTGGCTCGCGTGGCATGCGGCCGCGGCGCGTCCGAAATGCCGCACCTCGGCCAGGGCGACAAGGTACTCCAGCTGACGGATCAGGATGTCGCCGGGCACTGGCCCAGCGTAGGTGGATGAGCTTCATCGATGAGATGAATGGTGGCATCGAAGAATCGGCGACTGCCGCGCTTGTTGATGTGTCGTTGCGCGGAGAGCATCTCCGTAGAGACTAGCGACCGCGAGGAGATGGCACATGAAGGTGCTCTGCGTTTTGTACGACGACCCGACTGACGGGTATCCCAGCCGTTACGCGCGCGAGACCTTGCCCGTCCTGGGGGGCTATCCCGGTGGACAGAGCTTGCCGACACCGTCCGAAGTGGACTTCACTCCCGGTGAACTTCTGGGCAGCGTATCTGGCGAGTTGGGTCTGCGTCGTTGGCTTGAGGGGCTGGGGCATGAGCTCGTCGTGACCTCGGACAAGGAAGGTCCGGACTCGGAGTTCGAGCGCCACCTAGTTGACGCCGAGGTGGTCATCTCGCAGCCGTTCTGGCCGGCCTACCTCTCTGCGGAACGGATCGCGAAGGCTTCGAACCTAAGGCTGGCGCTCACTGCGGGGATCGGCTCGGACCATGTCGACCTCGACGCCGCTATCGCACACGGCGTGACGGTTGCCGAGGTGACGTACTGCAACAGCATCAGCGTTGCCGAGCACGTCGTGATGATGATCCTGTCGTTGGTGCGGAACTACCTGCCCTCGCACGAGTGGGTGCGCCGCGGTGGATGGAATATCGCCGATTGTGTCGCCCGCTCCTACGACTTGGAGGGGATGGACGTCGGCACTGTGGCGGCCGGGCGTATCGGGCTGGCTGTCCTGCGCCGATTGGCACCGTTCGACGTAAGGCTGCATTACACCGACCGCCACCGTCTTCCGCAAAATGTCGAACAGGAACTCGGCCTCACCTTTCACGCGACCACGCAGGAGATGGTTGCGCACTGCGACGTCGTCACGATCAACGCGCCACTGCACCCCGAGACTCATGGCCTGTTCGACGACGAACTGCTCTCCACGATGCGCGGCGGCGCCTATCTGATCAACACCGCCCGCGGGCTGATCGTCGACCGGGACGCGGTAGTGCGTGCGCTCGAAAGCGGTCGGCTCGCCGGCTACGCGGGCGATGTCTGGTATCCCCAGCCCGCACCGGCCGACCACCCCTGGCGAAGCATGCCCCATCACGGCATGACCCCGCACATCTCCGGGTCCTCCCTGTCCGCGCAGGCCCGCTATGCCGCCGGAACCCGGGAGATCCTTGAGTCACACTTCGCGGGCAACCCGATCCGAGACGAGTACCTCATCGTCGCCGGCGGCAAGCTCGCAGGGGCAGGGGCACACTCCTACAGCACCACCCGCGGCTGACCGTCCTCACCGGACATACAACAGGGTGATCAGAATGCATCGCAGACTCAGGTCGGCGGACATGGCAGACGATGGCGCACCGCCTCAACCAGCGACCTTTAGCGCGCAACCCTCGGCCACCTACCTCTTGGGCAAGGACATCGCCTTGGTTCGTCCGCAGAGCCAATGGCAATAAGCAGGCATCCGCCTCCCGAAGAAGCGGCCCCTTCCGGCATTCAACGCCTGATTGTGTGGGCGTGCGCGTCCACGGCTTTCGAGGAGCCCACCCCCGCATGCGGCGTCAGCGGTTTAGACAGCCGAGGAGGACGTCCGAGGTGCCCGACAAGATCGTGAAGATGGGCCGGGCAAAGGGCGGCCAGAGACCGGTGATGATCGCGATCGCAGGGGACAGCGCCTCGGGCAAGACGACTTTAACCCAGGGGCTCGTGGACGCGCTCGGGGACGACCGGATCAGTGCGATCTGCGTGGACGACTATCACCGTTACGACCGCGAGGAGCGTAAGTCGCTGCCCTTCACGGCGCTGCACCCGGACTGCAACTACGTCCAGATCATGGAGCAGCACCTGCAGATGCTGGCCACCGGTCAGCCGATCCTCAAGCCGGTCTACGACCATTCCACCGGCGAGCTGGTACGGCCCGAGCTCGTGGAGCCACGCGAGTTCGTCATCGTGGAAGGTCTGCTGCCACTGTCCACGAAGCTCGCCCGCGCCTGCTTCGACGTGACCGTGTACCTCGACCCGGTCGAGGAGATCCGCCGCGAATGGAAGATCGCGCGCGACACGAAGAAGCGCGGCTACGACCGGGAACAGGTCGAGGCCGAGATGGACAAGCGCGAGCCGGAGTCCGTCGAGTTCATCCACCCGCAGCGGGCATTCGCCGACATTGTCGTGCGCTTCGCGCCTATTCCGGGCCGCGACGACCCGCCGGAGACTCCGTTGTCGGCCGAGCTGCCCCTGCGGCCGACGGTGCGCCATCCCGACCTATCCGAGGTGTTCAAGCAGGTGGACGGTCGAGCGATGCACCTGAAACTGATCCGCGACGAGGACGGCCGGCCCACCGATGCCCTGCAC
>JBPCPI010000077.1:0-13453 GCA_050999295.1 Geodermatophilaceae bacterium
GTTCCCGGCGTCAAGGAAGACGTCACCGAGATGATCCTGAACCTCAAGGGACTCGTGGTCAGCAGCGACGTCGACGAGCCGGTCACCATGTACCTGCGCAAGCAGGGCCCCGGCGACGTGACTGCAGCCGACATCGCGGCTCCGGCCGGCGTCGAGGTGCACAACCCGGACCTGCACATCGCCACGATCAACAAGAAAGGCAAGCTCGAGGTCGAACTCGTCGTCGAGCGTGGTCGCGGGTACGTCCCGGCGCCCCAGAACAAGGCCAGCGGTCAGGAGATCGGGCGGATCCCGATCGACTCGATCTACTCACCGGTCCTCAAGGCCACCTACAACGTCGAGGCCACCCGCGTCGAGCAGCGCACCGACTTCGACCGGCTGGTCGTCGATGTCGAGACCAAGCCGTCGATGGCCCCGCGTGATGCGATGGCCTCCTCGGGCGCCACGCTGGTCGAGTTGTTCGGCCTGCTGCGCGAGCTGAACTTCGAAGCCGAGGGCATCGAGGTCGGCCCGTCGCCGTCCGAGGCCGCCGACATCGCGAACTTCTCCATGCCGATCGAGGACATGGACCTCACCGTACGGTCGTACAACTGCCTCAAGCGCGAGGGCATCCACACGGTGGGTGAACTCGTGACCCGCAGCGAGGCAGACCTGCTCGACATCCGCAACTTCGGCCAGAAGTCGATCGACGAGGTCAAGCTGAAGCTGGCCGCCATGGGTCTGGCGCTCAAGGACTCGCCGGCCGGCTTCGGCGGTGGCGGGGTCGAGACGTTCGGCTCAGACTATGACGAGACCTTCGGCGGCACGTTCAGCGGTGCGGGTCCGGGCATCCCCGAAGGCCGGTTGGCTGACCCCGCTGTCGACGACACCGACTACGCCGAGACCGAAGAGCTCTAAACCTCCAGCGCTAGCTCAATCAGAGGAGATCGCATGCCAACGCCCACCAAGGGTCGCCGGATGGGTGGCTCATCAGCCCATCAGCGGTTGATGCTGGCCAACCTGGCAACGGCCCTGTTCGAACACGGCAGGATCCGTACGACGGAGGCCAGGGCCAAGCGGCTGCGGCCGTACGCCGAACGCTTGGTGACCATCGCCAAGCGCGAGGACCTGCACGCTCGTCGCCTGGTCATGAAGACGATCCGGGACAAGGAGATCGTGCATCACCTCTTTGCCGAGATCGCTCCGCGCTACGCCGAGCGTCCCGGCGGCTACACGCGAATCATCAAGATCGGGGCGCGCAAGGGCGACAACGCCCCGATGGCCATCATCGAACTGGTCGAGGCGCTCACCGTTGCCCAGGAGGCTGTCGGTGAGGCGGAACGTGCCAGGGGCACGCGCTTTGCCCGGCGCGGCAGTGCCGCGGTCGAGGACACCGACCTGGACGAGGACCTCGACGACGAAGACCTCGATGACGACGAAGACCTCGATGACGACGAAGACCTCGACGAAGACGTAGATGACGAGGATGACAGCGTTGTCGATGCGCAGGCCGAGTTGGATAACGACGATGAGTCCGACGACGAGGATGAGTCCGACGACGAGGATGAGTCCGACGACGACTCCGACCCAAAGGCCAACGTCTAGGACCAGCGCCGGCTCTGCATGAGCAGCCACATGAACGCTGACGAGCCCGACACCGAAGCCGGTGCCGGGCTCGTCCGCGTTCGGCTGGACCTGACTTATGACGGGACCGGTTTCGCCGGCTGGGCGGTACAGCCGGGCCAGCGCACCGTCCAGGGTGTCGTGGCGCAAGCCCTCGAGGTCCTGCTGCCAAACAGCGGTCCGCTGACCGTGGCCGGGCGCACGGACGCTGGTGTCCATGCGGTCGGCCAGGTCGCGCACGTCGACGTCCCGACCCAGGAGTGGGCAGCGATCGGCGACGTGCGCGCCAAACTCTGCGGGCTGCTGCCCCGCGACGTCCGAGGGAGTGAGGTACGCGTGGTGCCGGCCGCGTTCGACGCCCGCTTTGCCGCACTGTGGCGTCGGTACACCTACCGGATCAGCGACGCGCCCTGGGGCGTGGAACCGTTGCGGCGCCACGACACCCTGCACTGGCCTCGTACTCTCGACGAGCAAGCCATGCACACCGCCGCTTCAGCACTGCTGGGGACTCACGACTTCGCGGCCTTCTGCCGACGACGCAGCGCGGGCACAACGATCCGGCACCTCCAGCACCTCACGATCCAGCGGATCGGCGATGTCCTTGAAACCGCAGTGCAGGCCGATGCCTTCTGCCACTCGATGGTGCGCAGCCTGATCGGCGCGTTGCTGGCGGTCGGCGATGGCCGCCGGTCGCCGGACTGGCCGGCGTCCCTGCTCGGCCGGTCGACCCGGGCCGGTGACGTACAGGTCGCACCGCCGTACGGCTTGACGCTGGTCGAGGTCGGGTACCCGCCCGACGCGCAACTCGCCGACCGTACGAAGACCACCCGCTCGATCCGAGCGCCCGTGCGGCGAACTACGTAGCCGAACTGTCAGGCGTTGGCCGTAACAACCGAGTGACAGGGCTGTCACAGGGTCGTCCTATTCGGGGTGCAGCGTGACTGAGATGGCGGTCACCGAGAACCAGCTTCCGTTGCACTCGTTACGAGTAGCCATCACGGCTGATCGAAGGGGTGCTGAGCTGGCCGCTGCACTGCAACGCATGGGCGCCGCGGTGACCTGGGGCTCCACCATGGCCGCGGTCCCCCCTGAGCTGGACTCCTTACTGGAGGTGGAGACCAGGATGATCCTGTCCACGGCCCCGACCTGGGTGGCGGTTTCCACGGCCAGCGGTCTGCGGGCCTGGCTCACCGCCGCAGCGGGCTTCGGCTTGCGCGAGGACATCGAAGCGCTGCTCCGGCGCACCCGCACGGTCGCCCGTGGATCGAAGAGCCACGGTGCTCTACGCGCGCTGGGCGTCGAGCCGGAGTTCGTGTCTCCCAAGGAGACGATGGACGACGTTTGCTCATGGCTGAGAGAGCGAGTGCGGGCCGAGGATGTACTTGCCGTCCAGGTCCATGGCGGCGAGGTGATCGGCACCCTTGATTTCCTGCGCCCCAGACTGGCCCGCGTCCTGACCGTGGCGCCCTACCGCTGGGTGCTGCCCGACGACGTCGGGCCGGCGCGAATGGTGGTGGAGCGCATCATCGCTGGCGAGATCGACCTGTTGGCCGAGACCAGCGCCCCCAGCGTGCGCAACCTCTTCGTCGTCGCGGACGGCATGGGCGTCCGCCCTCAACTCCTGCGTGTCTTGCGGGGGCGAGTGTGCGTGGCCGCCGTCGGATCAGTGACCGCTCGTGCCTTCGAAGAGGCAGGCATTGCCGTGGATGTCATGCCGACTCGACCGCGCACCGCTGCACTCCTGCGCTCCATCGCCCATTGGGCAGCCACGCGCGATAGTCGGGGTGGCGCGGTTTCGGGCGGCGGTGCCGCTGCGAACGCCTCTCCGGTGGCCATCGAACTCGTTCCCGGCGCGACGGCCGTCCGGATCGGCCCCGCCGTCGTCCGGCTGGGCCGTCAGGAGTTCGCCGTGCTCGCCGCGCTGGTACGTCGTCCCGGCGTCGTCCTTGGCCCCGCCGACCTCGCACTTGCGGCGTGGGGACATCGGATGCCAGACGACTCGACCAGGGTGCGACATCAGGTCGCCAGCGTTCGTCGAAAGCTCGGGACCATGGCCGGTTGTGTGGAGACCGTACGTAGCGTCGGTTACCGCTATCAGCCGGCATTTGTTGAGCCGGAACGCGACGCAGTCTTCCTACGCCCGACCTCGGCGCAAAACACGGACGAAACGTAGCTGGCCAAACCTGAGTCGACTGCGAAATACGCAGGAGATACGAGGCAAGGGGCGCTAACCATGACTCAGGGCCGCGCATCATGACCAGCAATCCCACCGCGACGGTCGATCCCGTCGAGCTGGTCGCCGATAGCCACCCCGGCGCTGGCAAGCGATGGATCACCGACTGGCGTCCCGAGGACGAGGCCTTCTGGGCTGAGACCGGCAAAGCGGTAGCCCGGCGCAATCTCATCTACTCGGTCCTGTCGGAGCACATCGGCTTCTCCATCTGGACGGTCTGGTCGGTACTGGTGCTGTTCATGGGGCCTGAGTACGGCATCAGTCCAGCGGACAAGTTCCTGCTCACGGCGGTCCCGGCGCTGGTCGGTTCGGCGATGCGAATTCCGTACACCTTCGCCGTCGCCCGCTTCGGCGGCCGGAACTGGACGATCTTCAGCGCCCTGCTGTTGCTCGTCCCTACGGTCATGGCCGCCGCTGTCCTGGAACCCGGCGTCTCCCTGAACACGCTCCTCCTCGTGGCTGCCCTGGCCGGAGTCGGAGGTGGGAACTTCGCCTCGTCGATGGCCAACGTCAACGCCTACTACCCGGATCGGGCCAAAGGTTGGGCGTTGGGGCTCAATGCCGGTGGGGGAAATCTCGGCGTTGCCACCGTGCAGCTGGTGGCGCTGTTCGTGCTGGCTGTCTGGGGCAAGGACCACCCGCGTTACGTGCTCGGTATCTACCTTCCGTTGATCATCCTTGCCGCGGTCACTGCGGCGCTGTACATGAACAACCTCAGCGGCGTACGCAACGACAAGCGCGGCATGCGCGAGGTGCTCAAGTACAGCGACACCTGGGTGATCTCGCTGCTCTACATCGGGACGTTCGGGTCGTTCATCGGGTTCGGCTTCGCCTTCGGTCAGGTGCTGCAGGTGCAGTTCGCGACCGACTACCCGACACCGATCGACGCCGCCTACATCACCTTCCTCGGACCGCTTATCGGTTCTCTCATCCGGCCCGTCGGCGGCAGACTGGCTGACCGGTTCGGGGGGGCACTGATCACGTTCTGGAACTTCGTGGCCATGGCGCTAGCCGCTGCCGTGGTTCTCTTCGCGTCCCTGCAGCACTCGCTGCCATTGTTCTTGACCGGGTTCATCGCACTGTTCATCTTCAGTGGAATCGGCAACGGGTCGACCTACAAGATGATCCCGGCGATCTTCAAAGCCAAAGCAGGGGACAGCATCGTCGCGGGCGCCGACACCATCGCCGCGCACTCACAGGCCCGCCGCCTGTCCGCCGCACTCATCGGTCTGGCCGGAGCGATCGGCGCGACCGGCGGCGTGCTGGTGAACCTGGCCTTCCGCCAATCGTTTCTCGAGACCGACAACGGCAACGCCGCATATGTCGGCTTTCTGGCCTTCTATGCGCTGTGCTTCGTGGTGACCTACCTGGTCTACGTGCGCCCGAGGCGCTCCATCGTGTTGGCCTGAGCATGCAGACCACGAGCACGGAGGGCGTGGCGGTCACGGGCTCGGTCTCGACGCATTGTCCGTACTGCTCCCTGCAGTGCGGGATCACCCTGGACGCCTCGGCCCGGCCGGTGATCCTGGGCGCTCAGGAGGACTTCCCCACCAATCTCGGTGGACTGTGTGCCAAGGGCGCGACGGCGGCCGAGCTGCTCGAGCACCCGGAACGTCTGACCCGGCCCCTGATCCGCGACTCGAGGGAGCAACCGTTGCGCCCGGCGAGCTGGGACGAGGCACTGCGCCGGGTGGTCACCGCGTTCCAGGAAACTCAACGGAGATACGGTGCCAACGGGATCGGATTGTTCGGCGGCGGCGGCCTGACCAACGAGAAGGCATATCAGTTCGGCAAGTTCGCCCGGGCCACCCTGGGTACGGCGATGATCGACTACAACGGTCGATTCTGCATGTCCTCGGCAGCCAACGCGGCCACCCGAACGTTCGGAATCGACCGCGGGCTGCCATTCCCGCTGGCCGACATCGCGGGCACCGATGCGCTGATGCTCGTCGGCAGCAACCCAGCCGACACCATGCCCCCGGCCATGCAATTTCTGGATGCGGCACGCGCTCGGGGAGCCCGACTCATCGTGGTCGACCCGCGCACGACCACGACCGCGAGGGCCGCACACCTGCACC
The DNA here is from genome assembly GCA_050999295.1 of Geodermatophilaceae bacterium. Classification (GTDB taxonomy): domain Bacteria; phylum Actinomycetota; class Actinomycetes; order Mycobacteriales; family Geodermatophilaceae; genus JACCQS01. Next base: position 5,914 of record JBPCPI010000077.1, read on the forward strand.
TGCAACCTGCGCCGGGCACCGATCTGGCACTGGCCAACGGCCTGCTCAACGTGGCCGTCCGTGAACGGCTGATCGACATCGACTACATCGACCGACGCACCAACGGATTCGACGCCGTACGGCGGGCGGTCCGGCTCTACTGGCCCGACCGGGTCGAGCGGATCAGCGGCGTCCCCGAGGCGCAGATCGTGCGGGCGGCGCACATTCTGGCCGAGGCCGACCACGCGATGATCCTCACCGCCCGCGGCGCGGAGCAACACAGTTCCGGCTCGGACACCGCCCTGGCCTTCATCAACCTCGCGCTGGCCCTCGGGCTCCCAGGTCGGCCGTTCTCCGGCTACGGCACCGTCACCGGCCAGGGCAACGGCCAGGGCGGTCGCGAGCACGGGCAGAAGGCTGACCAACTGCCGGGCTACCGCAGGCTCGACGACCCGATCGCTCGCGCTCACGTCGCCGCCGTGTGGGGCATCGACCCGGACCAGCTGCCCGATCCCGGGCTTTCGGCCTACGAGATGCTGGACCGACTCGGGACCGACGGAGGAGTCCGCGCGCTGTGGGTGATGGCCTCGAACGTCGCGGTCTCCGCTCCCCGGGCCGGACATGTGGCGCAACGACTGCGGGCTCTGGATCACCTGGTGGTCTCGGACTTCTTCTTGTCCGAGACCGCAGCATTGGCCGACGTCGTGCTGCCCACCGCGCAATGGGCCGAGGAAAGCGGCACGATGACCAACCTCGAAGGGCGGGTCATCCTGCGCGAAGCCGCCCTGACACCGCCCGCAGGAGTACGTACCGACCTGTGGGTGATGCGCGAGTTGGCCGACCGGCTGGGCCGACCGGCGCTGGCCGACGAGCCAGAGGAGATCTTCACCGAATTGCGCCGCGCGAGTGCCGGCGGGAAGGCCGACTACGCCGGCATCAGCTATGCGCGCATCCGTGCCGAGAAGGGCGTGTTCTGGCCGTGCCCGTCAGAGCGTCACCCGGGTACGCCGCGGCTGTTCACTCAGGACTTCCCCACGCCCAACCGGCGGGCGAACTTCCTGCCGGTCGAGCACACCGGCCCAGCCGAAACGTCCGATGCCCAGTTCCCGTACTACCTGACCACCGGCCGACTGCTGCGCCAGTACCAATCGGGGACCCAGACCCGGCGCGTGAGTTCCCTGGCTGAAGCTGAACCCGACGCGGTGGTCGAGATGCACTACGACGTTGCCCGCCGGATCGGCGTGTCCACCGGTGATCTCGTCACGCTGCGCACCAGGCGCGGCAGCGTGATCATGCGCGTGCGAATCGAGGAGGGCATTCGCTCCGACACCGTTTTCGCTCCGTTTCACTACGGGGGCGAGGCGGCGGTCAACCTGCTGACCAATCCCGCCCTCGACCCGCACTCGCGCATGCCCGAGTTCAAGGCCTGCGCAGTCGCCATCGAGCCCGTCTCGTCCACGACGGGCCCTTGACCACACTCAGGAGGAATTTTTATGCACGACAACAGCACTCCACGATTTCTGCAGGGTGTCTTCCCCTTCGATGGGCAGGGGCTGGATGCACCATTCCTGCTGGATCCCGCGCTGGCCTACACGGTGCCGCCCGGTTTCTCGACACAGCCGGTGTATTTCCGCGGTGGTAATAGCACCGACGACATGATCTACCTGATCTTGATGCGTGACGGCGTGGCCATGCGGTACTTCCCTATCGCGGCCAAGGGCTCCACGCACGTTTCTCTGCGGGTTGTCGAGGAGCTGTTGTCCGACACCGTGATCGAGGTCTTTCTCGGCGCACCGAAGGGGTTGTCCGGTTCGGTCGTCGTCGACGTCGGCCTCGTCGAGATCTGACCAAGCCGTCACCGAGGAGGAGATAGCTGCTATGAGCCTGATCGAAGATGCTCCGCCACTCACCACCACCGCAGGCCGCGTACGCGCGGGCCTGCTCAAGCTGGTGGTGGTCGGCAACGGCATGGCCGGTGCCCGTGCAGTGGAGGAGATCCTGGGTCGCGGAGGTGGCGACCTGTTCGACATCACTGTCTTCGGCGACGAGCCCTACGGCAACTACAACCGGATCCTGTTGTCCAACGTGCTGGCCGGAATCGAGGACACCTCGGAGATTTACCTCAATCCGGTCGACTGGTACGCGGAGAACTCCATCGACCTGCGCGCCGGGGTGCGCGTGGTGCGCATCGACCGGTTCGCCCGTCTGGTGCAGGCAGCCGACGGCACCTCCATGCACTACGACCGACTGGTCATCGCGACCGGAAGTCGCTCGTTCTTTCCACCCATGGACGGCATGTGGGTCGACAACAAGACGCTGACGCCAGGCGTCTTCGGATTCCGCAGCATCGACGACTGCGAGGCCATGCTCGACTACGCCCGAGGTCGCAGCAGTGCTGCGGTGATCGGCGGAGGTCTGCTCGGTCTGGAGGCTGCCCGCGGCTTGCAGAATCACGGGCTTGCGGTGCAGGTCGTCCACGCGACGCCGACCCTGATGAACGCCCAACTGGATGACACCGCGGGAGCGATCCTGCGAGGCTCGGTGGAGAAACTCGGCATCTCGGTGCGCACCAACGTCCGGACCAAGGCGGTAGTGGCACCGAACGGGAGCGTCACGGGACTCGAGTTCGCCGACGGCAACGTGATCGACTGCGAGATGCTAGTGGTCTCGGCGGGTATCCGCCCCAACGTCGGGCTGGCCCTACGCGCCGGGCTGACCGTGGAGCGCGCGATCGTGGTCGACGACCACATGCGGTCCATCGACGACGACCACGTCTACGTAGTCGGCGAATGCGCGCAGCACCGCGGGCAGGTCTACGGCTTGGTGGCCCCGTTGTGGGAACAGGCAGCGGTCCTGGCCGATCATCTGACCGGGAAGGACACCGGGTCCGTCTATCAGGGGTCCCGGATGGCGACCAAACTCAAGGTGGCCGGCGTCGACGTCGCCGCGATGGGCCTGAAGGCACCGGAGCATCCAGACGACGAGTTCGTGCAGTTCTCCGAGCCCAAGCACGGCGTCTACAAGACGATCATCGTACGGGACGGAAAGCTCGTGGGGGCCACCCTGCTTGGCGACACCAGCAAGGTCGCCTTCCTGGTGCAGGCCTTCGACCGCGGCCTGCCGCTGCCCGAGGAGCGCATGTCACTGATGTTCGACATCGGCACTCCGGAGGTCGAGGTGGGCACCGCCGAGCTGGCCGACGCGGCACAAGTGTGCAACTGCAACGGGGTCAGCAAGGGCGCCCTCGTCGCGTGCGTGCAGGGCGGTGAGAAGACGGTTACCGGCGTCATGGCCAAGACTCGAGCCGGAAAGGGCTGCGGATCCTGTAAGACGCTGGTCGCCCAGATCGTGGAATGGGCCGCCGGCGGAAACGTCGAGGTGGACCCGTCGGCCAACTGGTACGTGCCGGGTATCCCGTACGACAAGCCCGCGTTGATGGACAAGATCCGGGAGTTGAAGTTGCACTCGGTGTCCTCAGTTTTCGCCGCGCTTGCGCCCGATGGCAAGGAGGATGCCAACTCCAAGATGGGGCTGGCCTCCCTGCTGCAGATGATGTGGGCCGATGAGTACGTCGACGAGCGGGATGCCCGCTTCATCAACGATCGCGTGCATGCCAACATCCAGCGCGACGGGACGTTCTCGGTGGTGCCGCAGATGAAGGGCGGGGTCACCAGCGTCGAGCAACTACGTAGGATCGCCAACGTCGCCGAGAAGTACGACGTCCCGATGATCAAACTCACCGGCGGCCAACGCATCGACCTGCTCGGCCTGCGCAAGGAGGAACTGCCCGCAGTCTGGGCAGACCTGGGCATGCCGTCGGGCTACGCGTACGGCAAGAGCTTTCGCACTGTGAAGACCTGTGTCGGGCAGGACTTCTGCCGGTTCGGCCTCGGTGACTCGACCTCTCTGGGGATCCGGATCGAGGAGCGGTTCCAGGGGATCGCCGGGCCCAGCAAGATGAAGCTGGCCGTGGCCGGCTGCCCGCGTAATTGTTCCGAGGCGTTGTGCAAAGACCTCGGCGTGGTGGCCGTCGAAGGGGGCAGGTGGGAGATCTACGTCGGAGGCGCGGCGGGGGCGCACATTCGCAAAGGTGACCTGCTCGCCACCGTCGATGATCCCGACCTGGTCGTGACCCTGACCGGCCGGTTCCTGCAGTACTACCGAGAGAGCGCCAACTGGCTGGAGCGGACCTACACCTGGGTTCCTCGGGTCGGGATCGAGCAGATCCGGGCTGTGGTCGTCGAGGACAGCAAAGGCCTCGCCGCGCGTCTGGACGCCGATATGCAGAAGGCCATCGACGCCTACCTCGACCCGTGGAAGGACGGCGCCGACCCCGTGACAGCGGGGCAGTTCCGTACCGCGTTGCCGTTGACGCCGCTTCCGCAGGTGGGCCGGTGATCAACGTCGCCGACATCCCGGTCGGGGAGGGACGAGCGTTCGCGGTCGACGGCGAGCAGGTAGCAGTATTTCGGTTGCGCGACGGGACGCTGCGCGCGCTCGGCGCCGTGTGCCCGCACCGCGGTGGGCCGCTGGCCGACGGACTGCTGGACGACCGGGTGGTCGTGTGTCCCCTGCACGGATTCACCTATGACCTCACGAGTGGACTCGAGGTGAGCAACGACGGCGATCCGGTGTGTGCCTATGACGTCAAGCTCGGCCCGGACGGGAGGGTGCTGGTGAGCGCACGCCCGAGCGGGCTCGCCGTACGCAGCAGCCACCGTCCGACCGACTAGATTCAGCAGCGGAGGCGTGAGGGCGCCTGGTGGCCCCCGCGGTCTTCAAAACCGACGTGACCCGGTATCCGGGTCAGGCGGGTTCGATTCCCGTCCGCCTCCGCAAGCGTTTCTTCCCAGGAAACTCTGTCTCATCTGCCGGTGCCCGAGTTATCCTGCAGGTTGCCGCTCCAGTTCCGTCCAGTTCCGATGAAAGGCTCGAAATGGCCCGACGCAGACGCCCGGCGCGGCCCCGGTTGACCCAGCCGCTGGTGCGCGAGGACGGCGAACTCCGACCGGCCACCTGGGATGCGGCCCTCGACCGCGCGGCGAAGGGCTTCGCTGCAGCCCGCGACACCTACGGGCCGACCTCGTTCGGGATGTTCAGCTGCTCCAAAGCCTCCAACGAGACCAACTTCATCGCCCAGAAGTTCGTTCGTTCGGTCATCGGCAGCAACAACATCGACTCCTGCAACCGAACTTGACACGCTCCTAGCGTCGTCGGTCTGGCGGCAGTGTTCGGAGCAGGTGGCGGCACCAGCTCCTATCGGGATATCGAAGACACCGACTTCATCGTGCTCTGGGGATCCAACGCGCGCGCCGCGCATCCGATCTTCTTCCACCACGTGCTGGCCGGCATCCGCAACGGCGCCAAGCTCTACGTCGTCGATCCCCGGCGGACGACCAGCGCCGAGTGGGCCGACCAGTGGCTGGGTCTGGAGGTCGGCAGCGACATCGCCCTGGCCAACACCCTGGCCCGCGAGATCATCTCGGCCGGACTGATCGACGCGGAGTTCATCGGGCGGGCCACGAGCGGCTTCGACGAATTCCGGGACAGCGTCCAGGAGTGGACTCTCGAGCGTGGTGAGCAGGTCACCGGCATACCGGCCGCGCTGATCGAGGATCTCGCGCATGCGTACGCACGTGCCGGGCGGGCCCAGATCTGCTGGACCCTCGGAATCACCGAGCACGTGACCGGGGTCGACAACGTGCTGTCCCTGATCAACCTCGCGTTGCTGACCGGCAACGTCGGCAAGCCCGGCGCCGGACTGAACCCGCTCCGCGGCCAGAACAACGTGCAGGGCGGCGGTGACATGGGAGCCATCCCCAACAAGTACCCGGGCTTCCGCGACGTCGAGTCAGAGGATGACCGCAAGCGATTTGAAAAAGCCTGGGGTGTCGAGCTTCCCGCGAAGAAGGGGATGCACCTCTCAGAGATGTTCGAGGCAATGGGTTCCCGGGACCTACGGGCGCTCTACGTCGTCGGGGAGAACCCGGCCGAGTCCGAGGCCGACGCCGCGCACGCCCGGAAGGTCCTGACCGACCTCGACATCCTGGTGGTGCAGGACATCGTGCTGACCGCGACGGCGCAGCTGGCTGATGTGGTCCTGCCGTCGGCAGCGGACTGGTGCGAGGCCGAAGGGACTGTCACGAATTCCGAGCGTCGGGTGCAGCGCTGCCGCAAGGCACTGGACCCCCCCGGCGAGGCCCGGCAGGACGTGCAGATCATCGCCGACCTCGCTCGGCGGATGGGCCATCCATGGCCGGAGCTGACGAGTGAGGACGCCTGGGACGAGTTGCGCAGCCTGTCCAAGATGCACCAGGGGATGAGCTACGCCCGGCTGGAGGAGCACGGCGGCCTGCAGTGGCCATGCCCCGACGAGGACCACCCTGGCACCTTGATCCTGCACGAGCGACTCTGGACCGACCCCCTCGAGGGCGAGCCGGTGCCGTTCAGTCCCGTCGAGTGGAAGCCGCCGATCGATGTCGTGGACGAGGACTTCCCGCTGCGGCTGACGACCGTACGACGCTTGGACTCGTACAACACCGGCGTGCAGACCGATGTCCTCTCCGCTGCCCCGTTGCGGGAGTCGGAGAGCCTGCGGATGGCACCGGAGGACGCGACCCGGCTGGGTCTGGCTGAAGGCACGCAGGTGCGGGTCAGCTCGCGACGAGGCAGTATCGAGGTTCCGGTCAGCTATGACACGGCACTGCGCCCCGGGCTGACCTGGATGACACCGCACGCCACCGAGGAGGCCGACGTCAACGTACTCACCGCTGACGACTACGACCCCAAGTCCGGCACCGCGGAGTTCAAGGCGGTCGCGATCCGGGTCGACGCGATGACAGGCGCCTGAGTGGACCTGCACCTGTCCAGCGCCACCGCCACCGAGGCCGAACGGGCTGCTGTCGACGGGCTGCTCGGGCTTCCGGAGAGCCGGTGGACCGGTGGGGATCGCGAGGACCCCGCGGATGCCAACACCTCCCGCACGGGCGCTGCCGTGCGCGCCCGACGAACCGAGTTGCTGCCCGTACTGCACGCCGTACAGAAGGCTATCGGCTGGGTGAGCTGGGGTGCCCTGAACTACGTCTCACTGCGCCTGAACGTCCCACCGGCCGAGACGTACGGCGTCGCCAGCTTCTACGCGATGATGTCCACCGAGCCGCAGGCCGGTCGAGTGATCCATGTGTGCGACGACGTCGTCTGCCGAATCACCGGCGCCCAGAAGATCAAGTCCGCGCTCCGCGCCGAGCTCGGTGACCATCCCGGGCCGGAGGGTCGCTGCACATTCCTGGACAGCCCGTGTCTGGGCCTGTGCGAACGAGCGCCGGCAGTCCTGGTGCAGCGCACTGGATATGAGGCGGACGTGGCGATCGCGCCCGCCACACCGGAGCACGTACCCGGGCTGCTGGGCCCGGTGCTGACCGCACCGGCGTACGCCGAGCCGGTGGCATCCATCCCACAGGTGGCGACAGATCCGTTGGCGGTTTTGGACGAAACAGCCGGCAAGGATGCGGCCCGGGGGGAGGGGGAGACGAGGGTGCTTTGTTTAGCCGGTGGTGTGGGC
>JBPCPI010000098.1:0-2805 GCA_050999295.1 Geodermatophilaceae bacterium
CACCCACTGCGCCGCGTTTCCGTTCTCCGGCCAACCCCCACCCCGGGTGTTTCGGACAACACCCCCCAGGAGGGGGGGGCAGCGCGGCGAGGCCGGTACGCAGCGACGAGGCCATTCCGGTTTCCCAGTCCGAGTTGACCACTACCCGGGCGCGACCGAGATCCGCTCGCGACATGATCTCGTCCGCGCCAGCGCCGAGCACCACGAACACTGGATCGCAGACCTCGGCAACGAGTCGGTAGGCCCGTTCGACAAGCAACCTTCCCTCGTACGTGACAAGGGCTTTCGGCATCCCGTACCGCCGCCCGGCACCGGCTGCCAGGACCAGTCCAGCGACCTGCGGGCGGGCACTCGAGTCAGTGTCACTCCGCTCAGCGGGCATAGACGTCGACCTCGTGTGCCTTGACCGTTGCCCAGATGTCGCTGCCGGGCGCCAGCCCGAGTTCCGCGAACGCCGTCGCAGTGAGATCAGCCGTGAGCGGCACCGGTCCGGTCAGATCGCAGCGCACCGCCGAACCGTGCGGCGTCGCCGAGGCCACCCGTGCCGGCCAGACGTTGCGCGGGCTGCCGTGCGGTTGGGTCGGATAGATGGCCACGGACTCGGGCCGGATGGCTACGTACACAGAACCGTGCGCCGGCTCGGCAACCGCAACCGCGACACCTGACTCCAACCGCACCTGCGTCCCATCCCCGGTTCCTGCCAGCAACGTCAGCCCGATCAGCCGCGCCACATAGTCCGTACGAGGTCGGCGGGCCACCTCGGCCGGCGGCCCGGACTGTACGACGCGGCCGCGTTCGAGCACAGCCAGCTCGTCGGCAAGAGCCATCGCATCGATCGGGTCATGAGACACGACGACCGCCGCCCCGGCGTACTCGGCTAGATGACGGCGCAGGTCCGCGCGTACTTCGAGCTTGGTACGGGCATCGAGGGCGGCCAACGGCTCGTCCAGCAGCAGCAAGTGTGGGCTACCGATCAACGCACGGGCCAGCGCGACCCGCTGAGACTGCCCGCCGGAAAGGCTGCCGGGCTTTGCCTTCGCGTACTCGGTGAGCCCGACACGAGACAGCCACTCGCGCGCCGTCGTACGAGCCTGCGCCTTGGCGACTCCCCTGGAGCGAAGACCGAAAGCAATATTGTCCATAGTGGACAGATGCGGGAACAGCAGGTAGTCCTGGAACACCATCCCGACCGGCCGAACGTAGGGCGGCACGTGTCGGCCGCTGGGCACGTCGTCCAGCACCAACTCCCCGAGGGAAACTCGACCCGCGTCCGGTCGCAGCAGTCCGGCCAGGACGCGCAGGACCGTCGACTTGCCAGCCCCGTTGGGCCCCAACAGAACGAGCACCCGTCCCGGCTCGACCGCGAAGTCCACGTCAAGGCGCAGTGAACCTCGCTGTACGACAAAGTCCGCGGCCAGACTCACCGCGCTCGCCTGAGGTCAGACGCTTCGTACCTCGCAATGTGCAGCAAATCCCAGGGCGAGACGCGCCCTACCTCCGCCGGCGGATGGGGTGTCTGCCACATCGGCATCGTCATGAGCGGGTGAGCCAGCGTTCTCGGAGCAGCGTGAGTGTGGCCAGCGACACCACCAAGAGCACGAGACTCAGCACGATCGCGGCCTGCGGGTCGGTTTGTAGGGCGAGGTAGACCGCCAGCGGCATCGTCTGCGTCGTACTCGGGAAGTTCCCGGCGAAGGTGATCGTGGCCCCGAACTCCCCCAACGCACGAGCCCAGCACAGCACAGCGCCCGCAGCAACGCCAGGCGCGACCAAGGGCAGGGTCACCCGGCGGAACGTCGACCATCCCCCGGCACCCAATGTCGCTGCGGCATCCTCGAATCGGGCATCGGCGGCCCGCAGCGCGCCCTCCACACTGATCACCAAGAAGGGCATGGCCACGAAAGTTTCGGCGATCACCACCGCGGCGGTCGTGAACGGCAAGGAGAACCCGAATGTGTCGTACAGCCAGCTCCCGATCAGCCCGCGGCGCCCGAGAACGAGGAACAGCGCGACCCCTCCGACGACCGGTGGCAGCACCAGCGGAACAGTCACCAGGGCTCGCAGGACGGAGCGCCCGCGGATGTCCGATCGAGCCAGCACCCAGGCGATCGGGATGCCGAGGATCATCGACACGACGGTGGCCATGGTGGCCGTGACCAGCGACAACCGAAGGGCCTGACCGACTTCGGGCTCTGCCAGGCGTACGAGCAGGTCCGACCATGGGGCCCGGATCAGCAGGCCCACCAGCGGCAGGACCAGAAAAGCGATCCCGACAATCGCCGGCAGCATCAAGGCCAACGGAATCCGCGCGCCCGAGTCTCTGGACCGGCGCGTACGACCAGGGCGCCGAAATTGCACCGCGGGCGCCCTGCCCGGTGCCAGCTCGTCGAAAACGGTGGGATCGCTCACGGCGTACGGAAGCCGGCTTCCGCGAGTGCTGCAGCGCCCACATCGGACAGGACGAACTCGACCCAGGCGCGCGCGGCGTCCGGGTTCGGCGCGGCGGCCAACGTCACGATCGGGTAGGAGTTGACCGCTTCCTCGGTCTCCGGGAAGTCGATGCCCTCGACGGAGTCGCCCGCGGCGATGACGTCGGTGACATAGACCAGTGCAGCGTCGACTTCACCGAGTTCGACTTTCGTGAGGGCCGCGCGAACGTCCTCCTCCAGCGAGTCGACCGACGGCGTGATGCCGGCAGCGGCGAAGACCGTCTCCGTCGCCGCTCCGCAGGGAACCTCCGGCGCGCAGATCGCCAGGGTCAGATCAGCGTTCGCGAAGTCGTCGATCCCGGTGATGCCGGCCGGA
>JBPCPI010000156.1:0-10241 GCA_050999295.1 Geodermatophilaceae bacterium
GGAAGAGAGTGTGGCCAACAAGACCAACGACGTCGAGGGCGACGGCAACAAGACGGCCGCCGTGCTGGCTCAGGCCCTCGTACGCCACGGTCTGCGCAACATCACCGCCGGGGCCAACCCGGCCGCTCTCGGGCGCGGCATCGCCGCCGCCGTGGCAGCTGTGAACGAGGCGCTGGACAAGGCCGCGACGCCGGTCAACGCCCGAGCGGAGATCGCTGCGGTGGCGACGATCGCTGGACAGGACTCCGAGATCGGTGAGCTGATCGCAGAGGCGATGGACCAGGTCGGCTCCGATGGCGTGATCACCGTCGAGGAGTCGAACACGATGGAGACCAGCCTCGAGGTCACCGAAGGCGTGCAGTTCGACAAGGGCTACAGCTCGCCGTACTTCGTGACCGACGCGACGGCGATGGAGGCCGTTCTGGACGATCCGTACGTGCTGCTGCACAGCACCAAGATCAGCTCGTTGGCCGACTTGCTCCCGCTGCTGGAGAAGGTGATGACCGACGGCAAGCCGCTGCTGGTCGTGGCCGAGGACGTCGAAGGCGAGGCCCTGTCCACTCTTGTGGTCAACGCGGTACGCAAGACGTTCGTGGCGGTCGCGGTCAAGGCGCCCTACTTCGGCGACCGGCGCAAGGCGTTCATGGAGGACCTGGCCGTCGTCACCGGCGGGCAGGTGATCGCTCCGGAGGTGGGCCTCAAGCTGAGCGAGGTCGGTCCCGAAGTGCTCGGGCGGGTACGCCGCGCCACGATCACCAAGGACACCACCACGCTCGTGGATGGCGCCGGAAGCACGGAGCAAATCGCAGCGCGCGTCTCGCAGCTGCGCTCCGAGATCGAGAACACCGACTCCGATTGGGACCGTGACAAGCTCCAGGAGCGGCTGGCCAAGCTCGCCGGCGGGATCGGCGTGATCCGGGTCGGGGCGGCCACCGAGCTGGAACTCAAGGAGAAGAAGCACCGCATCGAGGACGCGATCTCGGCTACCCGTGCGGCGGTCGAGGAGGGTGTCCTGCCGGGCGGCGGCAGCGCGCTCGTGCACGCTGGCTCAGTGCTCGCCGATGGCCTCGGCCTGGAGGGCGACGAGCGCACCGGGGTAACGATCGTGGCGCGCAGCCTGCGCTCCCCCTTGGTGCAGATCGCCGACAATGCCGGTGTCGAGGGCCGGGTCACCGCGGACAAGGTGCTGGAGCTGGGTCTTGGGCACGGCTACAACGCGGTCACCGGCGAGTTCGGCGACCTTGCCGCTGCCGGCGTGATCGACCCGGTCAAGGTCACCAAGGCCGCGCTTACCAACGCCGCGTCGATCGCTGCCATGATCCTGACCACCGACAGCTCGATCGTCGAGGCGCCAGCCAAGCACGACCACGAGAACGGTGCGGCCAACGGCCACGGTCACTCACACGGCCACGGTCACAGCCACTGACGGGTTTCTGACCCGAGGGGAGCACCGGGAGGATCGTCAGGAGTCGTACGTCGAGACCTCGATGAGGTTGTCGTCCGGGTCCCGGAAATAGACCGAGGTGATCGGTCCGGTCGCTCCGGTCCTGGCCACCGGTCCCTCCTCGACGGCGACGTTGCACGCGTGGAGCCGGGCGACTACGTGGTCGATCTCAGCGCTGGTGATCAAGCAGAGATCGATCGACCCGGGTGTGGGTCGGTGGGCCTTGGGTTCGAACTCGTGGCCGGCTTGATGGAGGTTCAGCTTGTGCCGGCCGAAGCTGAGCGCGCGCCGGCCGGTGCCGAAGTTGACCGGTTGCATGCCGAGTACGCCGGTGTAGAAGTCGACCGTCTGGTCGATGTCGGCGACGGTGAGGACCAGATGGTCGATTCGGTCGATTACCACGGGTCCGGCTACACGCGTGGGGGCCGGCAGGCTTTCCCTGTCAGTGGTCACGCGGCCAAGGTACGCCGCGCCTCCAGGAACGTCCGTACGGTCGAGTTCCCCGGTACCGGTTAGTCGATGGCGCTCTCGGCGGCTACGACACCGTCGGCGTAGCCCCGCGCGTACTCCCACGTGACGTACTCGGCCGGGTCGGGATCGTAAGGCGGCTCGTGTAGGCCGGTGATGCCCTCGTCGAGCAACTGCCGCAGGTTGGACTGCATCAGTGCCCAGCCGATGTGGTGGACCGTCTCGCAGTCCGGGCAGTCGATCACGATGCCCTTGATGCCCGTCGGCTCGAGCAGGGTGCGGTAGACCTCTAGGTCTTCGAGATCCACCACGATGTCCTCCCGCTCCTCCGGAGTCAGGGGAACGTGCTCGGCATCGTCGGAATCATCGGCATCGTCGGCGTCTTCGGCGTAGGGCTCGCCGGGCAGATCGGAACTCACAGGAGCCACCGTAGCCCGCACTACGATGAAGGTTCACGGCTATGCACAAACGTACGGCGATGGGTACGGAAGTCGACCGGGGATGCAGACGCGGGAACAGTGGGGAGCACAGGTGGACCAGCGCGGCGACAACGGACCGAAGTTCCTCGACGAGGGTCTGACCTTCGACGACGTCCTGTTGGTCCCGGCGGCCTCGGATGTACTACCGAACTCCGTCGACACTAGTACCCGGCTGTCCCGCACGTTGCGCCTGGCGATTCCACTGGTGTCCAGTGCCATGGACACGGTCACCGAGTCCCGGATGGCGATTGCCATGGCTCGGCAGGGCGGGGTGGGGATCTTGCACCGCAACCTGTCCGCTGAGGACCAGGCCAATCAGGTCGACGTCGTGAAACGGTCGGAGGCCGGGATGGTCAGCCACCCGATCACCTGCGCGCCGGAGGACACCGTCGGCGCAGTCGATCGGCTGTGCAGCCAGTACCGGATCTCGGGTGCCCCGGTCGTCGATCCCGACGGGGTGCTGCTCGGCATCGTCACCAACCGGGACATGCGCTTCGAGACCGATCCGACCCGCCGGGTCCGCGAGATCATGACGCAGATGCCGCTGGTGACCGCGCCGTACGGGGTCAAGCCTGACCAGGCCCTGGCGCTGCTGCGCCGACACAAGATCGAGAAGCTCCCGCTGGTCGACGACGGCGGTCGACTGCGTGGACTGATCACGGTCAAGGACTTCGTCAAGAGCGACGAGTACCCCTCGGCAACCAAGGACGGCAGCGGCCGCTTGGTCGTCGGTGCGGCCATCGGGGTCGGCGAGGACGCCTACAAGCGGGCCGGGCTGCTGATCGAGGCCGGAGTGGATGTCCTGGTGGTCGACGTGGCTCACGGGCACCACCGCAGCATTCCGGAGATGGTCGCCCGGCTGAAGTCCGACCATTCGGTGCAGGTCATCGGCGGCAACATCGCCACCCGAGCGGGCGCGCAGGCGCTGATCGATGCCGGTGCCGACGGCATCAAGGTCGGAGTCGGACCGGGATCGATCTGTACGACCCGGGTGGTGGCCGGAGTCGGCGTACCTCAGGTCACCGCGATCTACGAGGCGTCCCGGGCCGCCCGGCCGGCCGGCGTACCCGTGATCGCCGACGGGGGTCTGCAGTACTCCGGAGACATCGCCAAGGCCATCGCGGCAGGTGCCGACTCGGTGATGCTGGGCAGCCTGTTGGCCGGGGTCGAGGAGGCGCCCGGAGAACTGGTCTTCGTCAACGGCAAGCAGTACAAGACCTACCGCGGCATGGGTTCGCTCGCGGCAATGCAGAGCCGCGGCGAGGCCCGCTCGTACTCCAAGGACCGGTACTTCGCCGACGACGTGCTCTCCGACGACAAATTGGTGCCGCAGGGCATCGAGGGCCAGGTGCCCTACCGCGGGATGCTGGCCGGGGTCGCCCACCAGTTGGTCGGTGGTCTGTGCGCCGGAATGGGCTACTGCGGGGCAGCCACGGTCGCCGACCTGCGCGACCACGCCCAGTTGATGCGGATAAGCTCGGCCGGACTGACCGAGAGCCACCCGCACGACGTACAGATGACCGTCGAGTCCCCCAACTACCGGGCTCGGTAGTGCGCGACCACGTCGAGATCGGTCTGGGCCGGACCGCCCGCCGCGGCTACGACCTGGACCAGATCTCGATCATCCCGTCCCGCCGAACCAGGGACGTCGACGACGTGTCCATCGACTGGCAGATCGACGCCTTCCGGTTCGGCATCCCGATGATGAGCGCCGCGTCCGATGCCGTGATGAGTCCGGCCATGGCCATCGCGATCGGCCAGGCCGGCGGCCTGGGCGTGCTCGACGCCGAGGGGATCTGGACCCGGTACGAGGATCCGACGCCGGTGTACGCGCGGATCAACGCGCTCCAAGCGTTCGGCGCGGAGGATAAGTTCGGCGCGGAGGATGAGTTCGGCGCGGAGGATGACGCAAACTTCGGCCTGTCGCAGCTGGCAGCGACCGCGGTGTTGCAGGAAACCTACCGAGAGCCGGTCCAGCCGGGACTCATCGCTACCCGGGTCAAGCAGGTCAAGGACGCCGGCGTCGCGGTCGCGTTACGGGTCTCGCCGCAGCGCACGACGGAGTTGGCGCCGGCCATCCTGGCCGCGGGTGTCGACGTCCTGGTTATCCAGGGCACGATCGTCTCGGCCGAGCACGTCACCACCGCAGGCGAGGGGCTCAACCTCAAGGAGTTCATCGCCGACCTCGACGTCCCGGTCATCGTCGGCGGCTGCGCGGACTACCAGACTGCCCTGCACCTCATGCGTACCGGCGCGGCGGGGATCATCGTCGGCCCCGGTGACGCGGCCTTCGGCACCGAGCGCATCCTGGGGATCCGCGTGCACATGGCCACCGCGATCGCCGACGCCGTAGAGGCCCGGCGGGACTACCTGGACGAAACCGGTGGCCGCTATGTGCACGTCCTCGCGGGGGGCCAGTTTTTCGCGAGTGGTGACGTCGCCCGGGCGCTGGCCTGCGGTGCCGACGCCGTGGTGCTCGGGCAGTGCCTGAACGACGCGGAGGAGACGCCGGCAGTGCACTATTGGGAGTCCGTTGCCGCGCACCCGCGGCTGCCCCGCGGGGATCTGCAGTTCCAGCTGGGCGATCCGCGGGTCCCGTTGGCAGAGTTGCTCTTCGGCCCCGCCCGGAAGGCCGACGGCCGGACTAATCTGTTCGGTGCGCTGGCCCGGACCCTGGCCAAGACCGGCTACCGGGATCTCAAGGAGTTCCAGAAGGTCGACCTGGTTCTGAACGAGGCGGGGCGCCAGTGACCGTCCTGGTTGTGGATTACGGGGCGCAGTACGCGCAACTGATCGCCCGGCGGGTACGCGAGGCCCGCGTACACAGCGAGATCGTGCCGCACACCACTCCGGTCGCGGAGATGTTGGCCCGGAAACCCAGCGCGATCGTGCTCTCTGGTGGTCCGTCGTCGGTGTACGCACCCGGCGCGCCGGCCGCGCCGGAGGGTCTATTCGAGGCCGGGGTGCCGATGCTGGGGATCTGCTACGGCTTCCAGCTGATGGCCCAGGCACTCGGTGGAGTCGTCGCGCACACCGGGACATCGGAGTACGGCGGTACGGCGCTTGCCGTGGCCGACGGGCCCTCTGCGCTGTTCAGCGGACTGCCTCAGCAGCAGGTCGTCTGGATGAGCCACGGGGACTCCGTTACCGCCCCGCCGCCCGGTTTCGCAGTCACGGCGACGAGTGCCGGCGCCACCGTCGCGGCTGCGGAAGACCTGACGCGGCGACTGGCCGGTGTGCAGTTCCATCCCGAGGTCCGGCACAGCGAGCACGGCCAGGCAGTCCTGGAACGATTCCTGCACAACGTCGCAGGTTGCCGCTCGGACTGGACGATGGACAACGTGATCGACACCCAGGTCGATCGGATCCGCGCCCAGGTTGGTGGCAAACGGGTGCTGTGTGCACTGTCCGGGGGAGTGGACTCCGCCGTGGCCGCGGCCCTCGTCCAGCGTGCCGTCGGCGATCAGCTCACCTGCGTGTACGTCGACCACGGCCTGATGCGCCTGGGCGAGACCGAGCAGGTCGAGCGGGACTACGTCGCAGCGACCGGGGTCGACCTGCGCGTCGTACGCGCCGAGAAGCAGTTCCTCGAAGCCCTTGCCGATGTCGCCGATCCGGAACAGAAGCGCAAGATCATGGGCCGGGAGTTCATCCGGGTCTTCGAGCAGGCAGCCCTCGACATCGCTGCAGGCGAGGGGACTATCGACTTCCTCGTGCAGGGAACTCTCTATCCCGACGTGGTCGAGTCCGGGGGCGGCACGGGTGCAGCAAGTATCAAGAGCCATCACAACGTGGGCGGACTCCCGGAAGATCTCACCTTCGAGTTGGTCGAACCGCTGCGCGAACTGTTCAAGGACGAGGTACGCGAGGTCGGCCGCCAACTCGGTCTGCCAGCTACCATCGTTGGGCGCCAACCGTTTCCGGGACCCGGCCTCGGTGTGCGCATTGTCGGTGCCGTGGACGCCCATCGTCTCGACGTGCTGCGCAGGGCTGATGCGATCACCCGTGCGGAGCTCACCCGGGCTGGCTTGGACCAGTCGATCTGGCAGTGCCCGGTGGTACTCCTCGCCGATGTCCGATCAGTGGGTGTGCAGGGCGACGGCCGGACGTACGGGCATCCGATCGTGTTGCGCCCGGTGTCCAGTGAGGACGCGATGACCGCGGACTGGACCCGACTCCCGTATGACCTGCTGGCGCTGATCTCGACCCGGATCACCAACGAGGTGCCCGAGGTCAACCGGGTGGTGCTCGACGTGACGAGCAAGCCACCGGGAACCATCGAGTGGGAGTAGGAATCCCAGTGTGATCCCGAGCCGGACTACTCGGCATGGCGCCCTGAACAGGAAGGACTGAGCATGCGTGGTACACCGTGGACCAGGGAAGAAGCCGAGGTGCTTCTGGAGAGCCTGGTCGGACCGATCAGGACGATTCCGTTCAAGTACGGGTGGGTCGCGGTGCCGACGAAAACCGAGGGGGATCGCGCGCAAGGAAGGCATTCTCTGGGGCCGGAGACGTATGTGTTCGACAAAGAGGCGTATGTCATCGACAAAGACTCCCGAGTGATCACCGCCCATGCGGCCGTAGCGGCACCGATCATCGCCAAGGAGTACACGCGGGCTCGCCGGCAGGGCATGATCCGCGGCCACCGGATCTGGCCGGCTGAGGCCTGAACTCATTATGAAGAAAATGACACGGGTGAGATTGGGATGAGGAGTGCGGAAGATGTCGATGCCACCGCCCTACGAACAGCCGTACGAGCATGATCCACCGCCGTACCAGCAACAACCGTCGCCGTACCAGCAGGGATCACCGCCGCAGCCGGGCGTGATGTATGTGCCGCGGTTCTTCGTCCGGCAGCGGATCACGGAGATGGTCAACCGCTACGAGATCCGCGCCGCGAACCCCGACGGCAGCGAGGGCGGACTGCTTGCCCTCGCCGAGCAGAAGCGGATGAAGCTCAAGGAGGAGGTCGTCTTCTTCGCCGACGAGGGCAAGAGTCGCCCGGCCTTCTCGTTCAAGGCCCGGCAACGCCTGGACGTGCACGCCCAGCACGACGTCTTCGACGAGCGCGGGGTCGCCCTCGGCATGTTCAGCAAGGAGTTCGGCGCGAGCTTGCTGCGCTCGACCTGGCAGCTGTCCGCGCCCGGCGTGGAGGCGCTCGGTCAGGAACGCCGTCCGCTCATCGCCATCCTGCGCCGGATCTGGACGCTCATTCCCTACCTCGGGGACGTCTGGGTGCCGTTCGTCTTCCATTTCGACTTCGTGGACAAGGCGACCAATCAACCGGTGTTGATCAGTGAGCGACAGAAGGCCATTCGAGATCGGTACACCGTGACCGTGCCCGATCAGCGGCTGGATTTCCGGGTCGCCGCCGCGATGGCAGTCGCCCTGGACGCGCTGCAGAGCCGCTGATCAGCGGTAGGGATCCTGGTCCCAGGCGTGCAGCTCCGGCGACGCGGGCTCTGCTGTGGAGTTGGGTTGCTGGTCCCTGCGACCGCGCAGTTCGCTGACGAGCAGGGCCACCCCGGCCACGATCAGGATCACCCACAGCGGCGCTGCGCCGATCTCCGGCAGGTCCAGAGTTCCGATGGTCAGCGAGATGACGCTGAAGAGCACGAAGATCGCACCGGCGACGAGCGCGACGAAGTCGGCGCCGCTTGGGCGGTTCTGGTCAGCCGACACGGGTCATCTCCGCGTTTCCGAACCGGACGTCGACGTCGAGGATCAGTTCAGGATCGTCCTCTCCCGCGGTGGGTTCATCGCCGACCCCCGGGTAGTAGCCATCGAGGTATTCCCGGTCCCCGAAAGCCGAGACCGAGCCGAACGTGGCATCACCGTAGAGCCGCACGTCGGTGTCCCGAGGCACGAGAATCTCGAAGTTGCCCATCGTGACATCGATCTGGATCTCGGTCGGGTCCTCGGCGCTGAACTGCAGGTCCGACAGGTCGAGAGTGCTCTGGCCCATGAGCACCTGGTAGGTGTCTCGGACCTGTTCTGCAGAGACCGGACGATAGGTGCGTTCGCCGAAGGACGCCTCGTCGAAGCCGCCGCGTGAGTCGACCGCCGAGGTGAAGAACAGACCGAGGGACAGGATCAGGCCCAGCATGATCAGACCACCCTTGCTGCGCCGCCATGGCCCGAAGGCCGTCACCAGCAGCGCGATCCCGACCGTGGCGACGGCGATGGCGAAGTAGGTCGACGGGTCGAGTGACCAGTCGCCGTACCGCTCGCCGAGTGCAATGACCCCCACGCCGATGAGCAGGACCGCCAGGGTCACGCCAGGGATCGGGGAACGCGGACCCTTGGGCGCAGGCGGAGACGCGGGCCGGCCGTACGCCGAACTCGCTTCCCCTGCCGGGTCGTAGCCGCCGTCGCCAGGACGACCAGTGCCGCCTCGAGACCAGATCTGCTGTCCGTCGTCGCGCGGCATGAGTACGGCGAGCGCGAGATAGAGCAGGATGCCGGTTCCGGCGGCGAACACGAGGGCGACGAAGCCGACCCGGAAGAGGATCGGATCCACACCGGTGTGCCTGCCCAGCCCGCCGCAGACGCCGGTGAGCACCCGGTCGGAGGAACTGCGCTGCAGGCGGGAGGCCGTACGACGCGGTGGGGGCTGGTCATATCCCGGGGGTGGACCGCCCGGGGGGCCCCAGGATGCTCCCGAGGACCGCCCCGGCCCGGCGGCCGGCATCTCGGACGTCGTGGAGCCGACGGACTGGGCGGGCTCGGCGACCTGGGCGGGCTCGGCGAAGTCGGATGACTCCGCGGGCTGCTCGGGCCGGTCTGGCTCGACGGGTGGTTCCGGTGGGTTCGTGGTCATGCCGATAATCGTGCGCGCAGCCGTGGCTCATCGGTATCGGGTAGCACCCTGAGCAGCACCCCCAATCTGGCTGGCTCTGCCCTCGGGGGGTCACCGGATGGCCGCCGGGGTCGCGGCATGTGACGATCGGGAGGTGACAACCGCCGCACCGGTACGGCCACCGCTCGTCCGGACCCATGACGATCGCCTCGTCTCCGGGGTCTGTGCCGCGGTCGCGCGTCATCTGCGGCTGGACCCTGTGATCGTCCGTGGACTGTTCGTCGCGTTGGCGTTCACTGGCATCGGTGTGCTGGTTTACGCGCTCCTCTGGGTATTCCTGCCGCAGGCGGAGACCGTCGAGCTGTCCGATGCGCCGGCGCAGCGACGAGCGGCAGGGGAAGCCGGGCGCAGCGTGAGCCTGGATGCCCTGCGGGACAAGCCGTCGCTGGCAATCCTCTTAATCGGCGTCGGCGGGGCCTTGCTGCTGACCCAGGTAGGTCCCTTCGGTCAGGTACAGGTGCTCTGGCCGCTGATCATCGTCGGCGTGGGCCTGGCTCTGATCTGGCGACAGGTCGACGACCGCGACCTGCTGAGTCGGCGGAGCCTGCGCTGGCGCTTGGCGGCCGGCGCGCTGGTCACCGTCGTCGGGCTAGTCACAGTGCTCACCACGCTGAACCTGCTCGAGGTCACCTGGCAGAGCTTCGCCGCGACATTGCTGATCCTCGGTGGCGTCGGACTGGCGACCGCACCGTGGTGGCGACGACTCGTGGCCGAACGCAGCTCAGAGCGCCGGGCTCGGATCCGGGTGGAAGAACGCGCCGAAGTGGCGGCGCACCTACATGATTCAGTGCTGCAGACCCTTGCGCTGATTCAACGGCATGCCGATTCCCCGCGCGAGGTCAACCGGCTGGCTCGCGCGCAGGAACGGGAGTTGCGCTCCTGGCTCTACGGGCACGCCGGGGATGACACGGCCAGCTTCGGAGGCGCGCTGGAGCGCGCAGTAGCCGAGATCGAGGCCTCCTACGACGTTCAGGTCCAATCAGTTGTGGTC
>JBPCPI010000159.1:0-11391 GCA_050999295.1 Geodermatophilaceae bacterium
GAGGTTCGGGAACGTCGAGACGACCGACGTCGATCCCAGCGGCCTGCACGGCACGGGCGAGCTCTTCATCCGACGGGTCGCGCGAGTACACCGGACCACGGCGAAGCGCTGCCCAGCCGTCGGCGCTGAGCAGTCCGGCTGGGAGCCGGGGCGAGGTACGGACGAGAACGATCTGATCGATCACGTCGTCCCCGCGTCCTCCAGGATCTGTACGACGCCGCCGTCCGTGCCTGGCACGACCCGCCCCTGGTCCAGGGACCCGTACCGAGGATTGACGTCGATGTCGAGACCGGAAACGAACTCGTTGACGATCTCACCGGCTGCGGCGTCGACGCCACTCGCGGCCTCGGCCAGAATCTGTTCCCGGGCTTCCTCGAAGGTCGGCACGTCGGAGGAGGCCACATAGCCGACGACGATGCCGCTGATCCCGGGGACGGCAACGGTGAAGCCCTGCCCGGCCGGGGTCTGCAGCACGCTGGGCAACAACTCGGGGGGGACGTCGGACACCGCAGAACTGGTCAACGACGAGTAGGTGGCCGGCCCGACGTAGGCGGCAGCCAGGTCGGCATACCCGCTGGGATCTGCCACGAGCGCTTGCAGGGTCGCATCAGCGGTTTCCTGATCCGGCACGGTGATAACTCCGAGTTCGATCGTGGACAGCTGATCCTTGAGCTGCTCGTAGCGTTGTCGCAGTGCCGGGTCCCGGATCGGGGCGTCCAACTGCTCCGCGACCGCGATCTCCTCACGGATCAACGCCTGTCGGACGTTCTCCCGTACATCGATCTCGGCGACCCTCTCCTCGGCGGCGAGCCGGGCGTACAGCGCGTCGACCTCGTCCGCATTGTCACCGGACAGCAACTCGTCGAGCTTGACCTCGACCTCGCGATCGGAGACAGCCACGTCGTAGGCGTCGCTGAGCAGCTGATATTCGACTTCCTTGATCAACAGGCTGAGGACGAACCGCTGGTAGTCCGGATCCCCCGGCTCGACGACGGCAGCGATGTTCGGATCGGCCATCCGATCCTGGATCGCAGCACTGAGTTGATCGGTGGTGATCGTGCGGTCTTCGACGTAGGCGGCCACGCTCGGCTCGGTCCGACATCCTGCCAGGGCCAGGACGGTCAGCAGGCTCAGTAAGGGCAGGGTTAGGTAGCGGCGACGCACGGGCGTCAGGCTCTCACACGTGGCCGATGGCTATCGCAGCTGAGTCCCGACGAACCGCATGGCCTCCTCGGCCAGGGCGGACCAGGATTCCTCCTCCAGGACGGTCAGCCACTGCTTCATCGGCCGTCCTTTGCCGTGCCGCCTCCTCACCAGAGGCTCGCCTGGGTTCCGCGTGGCAGCATGGTCCCAGTCAGGCCCTGCACGTGGGAAGCGACTCCTGCCTACCCACGATGACGAGTTCTGGTCCATTCAGCTATACTTGCCCATATGCGTACAAGGAGTGTGACAGCGCGGCTTGACCAGCGTGGCCGGTTGGTGTTGCCAGCGGCTGTGCGTCATCGACTCGGGCTGCGGCCTGGGGATGAACTGGTCGTGAGCGAGGAGGCCGACGGGGTGCTGCGCTTGGCAAGCCGACCCACGGCCGCCCGTGCATTGATCGGCTTGGCCGGCTCGGCGGACCACTCGACCGTCGAGCAGTTGCGGGCCGAACGGCGCCGCGACGCTGCCGTTGAGGACGTTGACGCACGGCTTGCCTCGCGTTGAGCAGCCGCGGATTGGTGGTGGACGCATCGGCTCTGCTGGCGCTGCTCTTCGATGAGCCCGGTGCCCAAGCTGTCGCTGAGGTAATCGCTGAGGGGGCGACTGTCAGTACGGTCAACCTCGCCGAGGTGGCGACTGTCCTCACCCGGAATGACAGGGATCCGATAGGCGTTCTCAAGTTGCTCCGCGCCCAGGTCGAGGTCGAACCGTTCACTGAGGCCGACGCGCTTGCCGTCGCGGCGCTCTACCCGCAAGTATCCGGAAACGGACTCTCGCTGGGCGACCGGGCCTGCCTCGCCCTTGCGCAGCGCCTGCATGTTCCGGCGTTGACCGCCGAACGCGTCTGGGCCGACCTGCCTGTCGACATCGCCATCCAGCTCATCCGCTGACGCGGTGTTGCACTAGGCAGGGTGCACCACCGGATCTGGCGGCGGAGGGACCCGAGCCCCGCCGAGGTCGATCACTAGGCGATGCAGCCAGTCCAACAGGGCGACGCCCCGCAGCGGCCGGCCAGGCCCGGCCGGGGCAGTGACAGCACCTGCGATGCGACGACCTTGTGGACCGAGTCCGGGGGCCAACTGGATCAGGGTGATCCGAATGGACCTACTCTGCGGGGAGATTTCGGTGATCCCGACCGAGGTCGGTCTGTCGAAGATACTTTCCGAATGACCGCTTCGGGAGATGTTCGTCTCGGATCCCTTGTGTACAAGCCGATGCCGAGCGGTTGCCCTTCGGTGATCGATCATTCGACGCCGTTCTCGCGCGGGAAGTGCTGCACCACGTCGATGACTCGCCCTCGTCGTCGCCGAGGTTGGACGCGTGTTCACCAGTCCTGCGTGCGTACACACCCTGACAAAGTCCGCAGAGACCGACACTGGTCTCCCGTGGATGCATGACCGGGCTACGGCGCGATAACTGGGTCCAAGGTTGGCCCGACGAGGTCGGTGATCAGGCGGTGCACCCAGTCCAGCAGGGCGACACCGCGCAGCGGCTCATCGGGGCCGACCGGGCGACGCAGGGAGAGCACCTGCGAGGCGACCTTGTACGTCGAGTCTGGGGCCAGTCGGGTGAGCCGCAGTTGGGCGGAGTCGGCCAGTGGGATCGGCGTGATCCGGATGACCCTGCCCTGCAGCGAGATTTCGGTGATCCCGACAGCTCGCATCGCCGCGCGGAACCGAGCCACTGCGAGCAGCGCCAGGACCTCGGGCGGCAGCGGGCCGTAACGGTCGACAAGTTCGGCCTGTACCTGTTCCGCGACGGTGTCGTCGGTGACCGCTGCCAGCTTCCGATAGGCCTCCATCCGCAGGCGCTCACCGTCGATGTAGTCGTGCGGGATGTGCGCATCGACGGGCAGATCGACCCGTACGTCCGCCGCCTCCCCCGCGGGCGCCTCGCCCTTGAAGTCGGCCACCGCCTCGCCGACCAACCGGATGTAGAGGTCGAAGCCGACCCCGGCGATGTGCCCGGACTGCTCGCCGCCCAAGAGGTTTCCGGCACCGCGGATCTCGAGGTCCTTCATCGCGACGGCGATACCCGAGCCGAGGTCGGTGTTCTGCGCGATGGTGGCCAGCCGGTCGTAGGCAACCTCGGTCAACGGGCGCTGCGGGTCGTAGGTGATGTAGGCATACCCGCGTTCGCGCCCACGACCGACACGGCCCCGGATCTGGTGCAGCTGAGACAGCCCGAGCAGGTCGGCCCGCTCGACGATCAGGGTGTTGGCGTTGGCGATGTCGAGACCGGATTCCACGATCGTCGTCGAGACCAGCACGTCGAAGTCGCGTTCCCAGAACCCGACCATGGTGGCCTCGAGCCGGTCCTCGCTCTGCTGCCCGTGGGCGATGGCGACCCGGGCCTCCGGGACGAGCTCCCGCACTCGGGCGGCCGCCTTGTCGATGGACTGCACCCGGTTGTGGATGTAGAAAACCTGCCCGTCACGCAGCAGTTCACGGCGTACGGCCGCTGCCACCTGGCGCGGCTCATGGGGGCCGACATAGGTGAGGACCGGGTGGCGCTCCTCAGGCGGAGTCGTGATCGTGGACATCTCCCGGATGCCGGTCAGGCTCATCTCCAGGGTCCGTGGGATCGGCGTGGCCGACAGGGTGAGCACATCGACCGCGGCGCGCAGGGTCTTGAGGTACTCCTTGGCCTCCACCCCGAACCGCTGCTCCTCGTCCACGATGACCAGGCCGAGGTCGTGAAATTTGGTGCTGGGCTGAAGAAGCCGGTGCGTGCCGATCACGATGTCCACGACGCCGGTCGCCAGCTTGTCGAGGGTGTCGGCCTGCTGGGCTGCTGAATTGAACCGGCTGACCATCGCCACGGTCACCGGGAACTGCGCCATCCGCTCGGAGAAGGTGGTGAAGTGCTGCTGTGCCAGCAGCGTGGTCGGGACCAGGATCGCCACCTGCTTACCGTCCTGGGCAGCCTTGAACGCCGCGCGTACGGCGATCTCGGTCTTGCCGTAGCCGACGTCGCCGCAGATGACCCGGTCCATCGGGATCGGTTTCTCCATGTCGGCCTTGACCTCGTCGATGGCCGCTAGCTGGTCGGGGGTCTCGACGTAGGGAAAGGCATCCTCGAGTTCGCGCTGCCAGGCGGTGTCCGGGCCGAAGGCATAGCCGGGCGTCGACATCCGAGCCGCGTACAGCCGGATCAACTCAGCGGCGATCTGCTTGACCGCCTTGCGGGCCCGACCCTTGGTCTTGGCCCAGTCCGAGCCGCCGAGCTTGCTCAGCACCGGCGATTCGCCGCCGACGTACCGGGTCAGCTGCTCGAGAGCGTCGGTGGGTACGAACAGCCGATCGTTGGCCTGGCCACGACGTGACGGCGCGTACTCCAGGATCAGGTACTCCCGCTCGCCGCCGTTGACCGTCCGGCGGATCATCTCGACGTAGCGGCCGATGCCGTGCTGGTCGTGGACGACGAAGTCGCCAGGCTGAAGCTGCAGTAGGTCGACGGTGTTGCGCCGCCGCGACGGCAGCCGGCCCATCTCCTTGGTCGAGGTGCCGCGCTGACCGGTCAGGTCGCTCTGGGTGATCAGCGCGAGCTTGAGCGCGGGCGAGCGGAATCCTTCTTCGATCTCGGCCTGGGCGATGTAGATCACTCCCGGGCTGAGCTCGGGCGGGAGTTCGGGAGCAATCGAGACCGCAAGGCCGGCGCCGCTCAGCTGCTCGGCCGCCCGCTGGGCGGGTCCGGGCCCAGCGAAGGCCAGTACGACCCGCCAGCCCTCCCGTACCAGTTCCGCGGTGTCGCTCAGCGCTGCCTCGACGTCCCCGCGGTAGCGGACCGCCGGGCTCGCATGGAGCACCAGGGAATCCCCGGTGTCCTGGACACTCGTGGGGTCGGTTGCGACGTCGAGCGCTCCAACTGTCGACCACAGCAGGCCGCGCTTGATCGCCTCGACCCGGGTGTCCTCCAACGAGCGCAGCGCAGATCCGCTCAGGTCCAGCGGCATCCGTGCGCCGACCGCGGCGCTGGACCAAGACGCGTCGAGGAACTCCTGCGAGGTGCGGACCAGGTCGCTGGCGCGGGCGCTGACCCGCTCCGGCTCACAGACCAGGACGTGGGCACCGTCGGGCAGCAGCGCGGTCAGGGAGACCATCGGGCCGCTGACCAGCAGCGGTGTCAACGCCTCCATGCCCTCGATCGCGCGGCCGTCGGCGACCGCATCGAGCATCTCGGTCAGGTTGGGATAGTCCGCGGCCAACTCCCCGGCGCGACGCCGTACCTCGTCGTTGAGCACGAGTTCGCGGCACGGCGGTGCCACCAACCGCTCGACCTTGGTATCCAGGGATCGCTGGTCGCTCGCCGAGAACGGACGCAACTCCTCGACCTCGTCGCCCCAGAACTCGACCCGGATCGGGTGTTCCTCGGTGGGCGGGAAGACGTCCAGCAAACCGCCGCGTACGGCGAACTCCCCGCGCCGCTCCACCAGTTCGACCCGCGTGTAGGCCGCATCGACCAGGCGGCGTACGGCTGTCTCGAGTTCGATGTTCTGACCACTGACCAACTCGATCGGTTCCAGGTCGGCGAGTCCCGGTGCCATCGGCTGTAGGAGGCTGCGGGCCGGGGCCACGACGACCCGGAGCGGATCATTTGGACCAGGATGGACCAGCCTGCGCAATACAGCGAGTCGGCGCCCGACCGTGTCAGCGCGGGGGGAGAGCCGCTCGTGCGGCAGCGTCTCCCAGGCCGGGAAGACCTCGACCTGACGATCGCGCAGGAGGCAGCGCAATCCGGTCGCAAGGTCGTCTGCCTGTCGCGACGTGGCCGTAACCGCCAACACCGGTCGGTCGGCGCCGCCGCGTTCCCGCTCGGCGGCGATGGCCGCCACGGCAAGCGGATTCATCGCCGTGATCGTCTGGACGTCCACCCCATGACGGCGGGCGGCCTCGGCCAGAGTCCTCCCGTTGCCCTCGGCGAGGACGGCCTCGAGCAGCCCAGAAAGCGGCACGTGCTCCCTTACCTTGGAATGGATGACGTGCCGGACACGTCAGGATGTGGGCGCGCACCCTCCAGGTTAGTCGCCGTGCCGACACAGTCCTCGGCTGGCCAGTGGATCGGCTTTGCGTGGCCCAACCCTCTCGCGGTTATGCGCATAACCTCGAGATTTCGGCTCAACGAGCCATGGTTATGCGCATAACCGCGATCGTCAGCGTCAGTCAATGCGTTAGGTCAGGGGTGGTGCAACTCGTTCTGGCGGTCAGGGTGGTGCAGCTCATTCTGGGCGGCCACGACGCCGGCGGAGAGGATCAGCCGTACGGCATGTGCCGCGTTCTCCAGAATCGAAGGCAGCTCGGTCCGCTCGGTGGCAGTGAAGTCGCGCAGAACGAAGTCCGCAGCTGACTGCCGCCCGACCGGTCGCCCGATCCCGATCCGGATCCGGACATAGTCGGGGCTGCCCAATGACCCGGTGATCGAGCGCAATCCGTTGTGGCCGTTGTCGCCGCCGCCCTGCTTGATCCGTACGACGCCGAAGGGCAGATCGAGTTCGTCGTGGAGCACGATCAGGGACGACAGGTCTGCTGGTTTGTAGTAGTCCAGCAGAGCTCGTACGGCCTGCCCGGACTCGTTCATGAAGGTGGTGAGGGTGGCCAGCACGACCCGCCGTCCGGCCAACCGGGTTGCGGCGCTCACGACGCGGGAGAGCTTGCCGGCCCCACGTTTGAGGTGAGCCCCTTCGTCGGCTGCGAGTCCGGCCACGACCATGGCGCCGACGTTGTGCCGGTGGCCCGCGTAGCCGGGCCCAGGATTGCCCAAGCCGACGACGACCGCGAGCCTCGATCCGGGGGATGCCGACTCCGGTCGGTCGGTTTCGATGCGCAGCATGGCGAGGTCCATGGCACAGCGTCCCGGCCCAGCTGGGGACAGCCGGGACGCTGTGCCGCTGGCTAGCTTTCGGAGTCCGCAGAGGCCCTTGCCGACCCACCGGAGGACTCGTCGCCGTCTCCGGCGGCCTCGGCCTCGGCCGCTTCCTCGGCAGCCGCCTGGAGCTCCTCGTCGGAGGCATCACGCTCGATACCGACCTCGGCCTCGGCCTCCTCCAGTTCGGCCTCGAGCTCTTCGGCGGTCGGCGCGGCGAGGAAGCCCACGACCAGGTTGTCCGGCTCGGTCACCAGGGTGGTGCCGGCGGGCAGGGTCACGTCCGCGGCGAAGATCGACTGTCCGACCGTCTTTCCCTCGATGGGAACGTCGAAGCCCTGCGGGATGTGCGTCGCCTCGGTCTCCACGGTGAGCGTGGTCAGCTCCTGGTTGACCACGGTCTCCGGCGCGGGATCCCCGATCAGGTGGACCGGCACCTCGACGGTCACCTTCTCGCCTCGGCGCACCAGGAGGAGGTCGACATGGGTGAACTCCGGCCGGATCGGATGCCGGGTGACCGCCTTGGGCAGGGCGAGGTGCGTCTGTCCGTCGATGGCCACGGTGAGCAGGGTGTTGGACCCTCCCTTCAGCGCCTTGGAGAATTCGCGGGCGGGCAGCGACAGGTGGCGTACGTCCTCACCGTGGCCGTAGAGAACCGCGGGAACCAGCCCGGCTTTACGGGCGCGCCGCGCGAATCCCTTGCCGAACTCGGTGCGCGGCTGCGCAGTGATACGTACTTCGGCCATGGCTGCCTCCGGATGCGGTGTCGGTCGGTTCCTGAACACGCCGGTGAGTTCTCATCCAGCGGAGGTCTGATCGCGACACCGCCGTCGATAACGAAGCCAAGTTGCTGTGGTCACCCACAGCACGTCGCTCCCTCGCCGGGCTCGACGGCCACGATACCCGGCGAAGCGGTCAGGAACCCGACTGGCCCAGCTGCTCCACCGTCAGCGCAGCAAGTGCCCGCCGGAGTTGGGTGCTGGAGGTGTGCACGGTGTAGGGAAAATACTGGATCTTGACGCCGACGGTCTCGAAGTCGGCCTCCAGCTTGAGACCCTTCGGGGTGCCCCGCCAGTCGTCACCCTTGAAGAGCACATCGAAACCGACCTCCCGCCAGGTGTCCAGCTTGTCCGGGACGATCTCTGCGACGGCGCGGTCGACGTAGCGCACCGCGTTGACGATCGCCAGCCGCTCGGCCAGCGGAACGAAGGGCCGGGTGCCTTTGCTGAGTTCGAGCATCTCGTCGGAGACCACTCCGGCGATCAGGAAGTCGCAGTGCTCGCGAGCGTGCCGCAGGATGTTGAGATGTCCGATGTGGAATAGGTCGTAGGCACCTGGGGCGTACCCGACGATCGGCTGCACAGCACTCCCCGTCGCCTAGTACGTCAGCAGTCACTCTAAGCGATAACCGGCCGGTTGGATACGGGCTTGCCCCCGTTCGGGATCTTCGCCGGAACCTCGAAGACCATACCAAGGTCACGGTGATCGACCGCTCGGTGGCCCGGAGCGAGCGTGGCAACCAACCAGAACATCGCCCGGATGAGCGGTCGGGCCCGGCGTAGCCGCCTGGGCAGGAAGAAGGTTCCGTACTCGGCCACGATGTCGAGCCCGTTATCGGCCGCGTACGCCCGCAGGCCCCGCAGAGAGACCACGTCGTCATAGATCGTCGGATAGGGGGCATGCCCCGGCGTGCCGGCCTTCGGATTTGCCTCGGCGAAGCGCTTGTACAGAACGTGCAGGCGGTGTGGTGAGTGCTTGACCAACAGGCCGTAGACGGAATCACCATCCGGAACGCGAATCACGATCCGGCCGCCGGGACGCACTGCCGCCCGGAATCGATCGAGTACATCTCGCGCGCCGGCGACGTGTTCCAACAGGAAGCTGCAGTAGACGACATCGAAGCCAGCTTCCGGAAGCTGCACGTCGCGAAGGTCGGCGACCATCTCGACATCGAGATCGCCGTGCCTCTCACGGCGGATCCGCATGGCCGCGGCATCGGTGTCGACGCCGGTGATATGAAGCTGGCGTCCCTCCAGGACGAGGGGCCAACGCTGCCCGCACCCGGCTTCCAGGATGCGCAGTGGGCCGTCGGACTCGACGTCATGGATGGCTGAGGTCAGCAGTTCACGCTCGGTCTTCCCGTCAGCCAGCAGTCGCAAGGCGGATTGTGCAGGCGGCGACTTCGGCACAGTCAGCCCTCCGAAGGCACGACGCGGGTACTGCCGCAACGGTGTGATCGGCAGACCCTACGACATCGAGCCCGGATTGCGGACCCCTGACGCGAGGTCACGATTTCCTGGCCGGCGAGTCGCTGGCCAGGACTCGGACCACCTCATCCACGCTCTGTTCGATCTGGTCCGGTGCGGCCATGCACGCGGAATCTCCCCGACCGTAGGGATCGCTCATCGCGTCCTGCTCCGCGCTGCCTCGCGCCGACCCCCTCATCCGCGCGGCGTAGGTACCGATCGCCGAGTCCACATGCGCCTGGGTGCCAGCGCTGGAGATGTGCAATTCCCACTCGGCCGCCCAGTGCTCACGCAGCAGGAAGGCGGCAACCGGGGATCGACATGTTGCCGGTGCAGACGAGCAAGATTCGCAGCTATCCACCGGGCTGGATCTGGGGCTGAGGCCGCGGCCTCGGCGAGGGCTCTTCGGCCGACTCGGGTCGCTCGTCGGAGCGGGACTCGTGTCCGCCGTCGGAGAGGCCCGTGCGCTCTGCACCGTCGCTCATGGAGGGCACTGGCGGGACGGGAATCCCGTGCCGGGGAACGGCACCCAACACGCCGGCCGGCGCGGTAGCCCCCGGGACAACTCGATCACCAGCAGCAGGATCGTTGACGCCCACGACCTTGCGGCGGCGTGACCTGGAACCGGTGGCGTCACTGTTCATCGCGTGTGGCGTGTAGCCGTACCGCTCGCTGTCCTTCACCGCCTCGTTGAGCACAATCCCCAGCACGCGCGCATCCACCTGATCGAGGAAACCAAGGCCCTCGGCCAGCTGGCCGCTTCGCACCCGCCGCGCGTTGGCCACCACGATCGTCCCGAGGGCCACGCCCGAGAGGATTGCGGCGTCGGTGACCGGCAACAGCGGTGCGGTGTCGAGGATGACGACGTCATACCGAGCCTCGAGATCTAACAGCAGTCGCTTCATCGCAGGTGAGCCGAGTAACTCGCTCGGATTGGGTGGAAGTTGTCCTGAGGTCAGGACATGCAAAGTGCCCGCACCCCACTTCTGTACGACATCATCGAACTCGGCGCGCCCGATCAGCACCGTGGACAGACCCGCTGCCCCTTCCAGATTCATCAGGTCGGCAATATTCGGCCGACGCAGGTCGGCGTCGACAAGCAGGACGCGGGTGGAGGTCTCGGCTAGTGCCAGGGCCAGGTTCGCGGCCGCGGTCGACTTGCCCTCTGCGGGCAGAGCCGAGGTGACCACGATGGACCGAGCCTGGTCAGTGACCTCGAGGAACTGCAGGTTCGTCCGGATCTGGCGGTAGGCCTCGGCCTGAGAACTGCCGGGAATGTCTTTTAGGATCAGCGAGCTAGTACCGCCAGGGAAAACGCCGATCACGCCGAGTAGCGGCACTTCGGTGATCGCCTGGACGTCTGCTGCATCGCGTACCCGCGTGTCCAGGGTCTCGCGGACGAAGGCGAACCCCACCCCGGCGAGTAGGCCGGCGAGGATGCCCGCGGCGAAGTTCAGGGAGATGTTCGGCGAGACCGGCGATCTCTCGACCGTGGCGGGGGCAACGATCTCGGCCTGAACGCTCGCGACTCCGTCGGCATCTTTCGGCGACAGGCGCTCGACGGTCGCAGACAGTTCGTCGGCGATGGCACCGGCGATCGCGGCAGCATCCTCCGGCGAGTTATCTCTGACCGAGATCTCCACGATGACGGTGTCCAAGGGGGCGGTCGCCACGACGTTTTCGGCCATGACGTCGGCGGTCGTATTCAGTCCCAGGTCCTCGATCACCGCATCCAGCACGATGGGTTTGGTGGCCAGCGTCGCGAAGGAGGTCACGCTGTTCTGGGTGTAGGTGGCTCCCTGCACCAGCTCGCTGGCCGTCGTGCCGAATTGGATCGAGAAGAAAACGCTCGCCTGGTAGGAGTACACCGGCGCTTTGAGGAAGGAGAATCCCGCGGCGACCCCTGCCCCGAGCATCGTCAGCAGCAACACCGTCAGCCATCGGCGACGGAGCACGGTCAGAAATCGGCGTAGTTGCACCGGCTTCCTCATTGCCGCGGCATCTGCCCGTACCCCCGGCGCGGCTGCGGCGCTTCCCCCAGACAACCCGCCGGGTGGCGTTGCCCGGCCGCCCAACCCTT
>JBPCPI010000192.1:0-17273 GCA_050999295.1 Geodermatophilaceae bacterium
GTACGGGACCGGCCTGGCCGACAACCTGCGGGAGAACCTGATCGGCAGTGGTTTGGCTGAGGATCAGGTGCCTGAGCCGATCATCTACGACCCGGCGGCTACCTCGTACCGGACCGAGGTCGGCCAGCTGGCCGCCGTCAACGCGGATGCGATCGTGGTCATCGGCTTCGATGAATCATCCAAGATCATCGAAGAGATGAATGCCCAGGGAATCGGCCCAGCGGCCGCGTAACCTCAACGCAAGCGCAGGGGCCCGGCATCGTCATGATGCCGGGCCCTCTGCGTTGTCCGACCCTGCCCGCGCGGCTGCTCGCCATGAGGCCAGCACCGGACGCACTGTGATCGAAAGGACTGCTCATGCCCGCTGCTGAACTGACCATCCTCGGCTGGCACAAGGGCGGGACGACCGACTCCTTCGGCGCGGACCTGCGGGCCGTCACCGACGGGCTTGCGTTGGTGCCGTATGGAAACGGGGTGCACTACGACTCGGAGGCAGCGCGGCGCCCGTTGGTGCACAAGTTGGTCGCAGGGCGCACCCCGCCCCGGACGTACTGCACGGACGACGGGGTCGGGGTGCTCTACCGGGGCGAGCGTTTCGCCGGGGCATTCACCGAAGCCGCTGGCAAAGGGCGCCTACGTCGTCGAGCTGGGTCCGGACGGTCAGGTGCGTGCGGAACGGATCGAGCCCGACCTGCTGGACTGACCTACTTGGTGGTGGCCAGGGTGCCGAGGTACAGCTCGATGACCTTGGGGTCGTTCATCAGCTCCCGGCCGGCGTTGGTGTAGGCGTTGCGGCCCTGGTCGAGGACGTAGCCACGGTCACAGATCTGCAGGCAGCGACGGGCATTCTGCTCGACCATGATGATCGAGACGCCGGTCGCGTTGATCCGGCGGCACCGGATGAAGAACTCGTCCTGGTAGGCGGGTGACAGCCCGGCGGAGGGCTCGTCGAGCAGGAGCACGGACGGCTCCATCATCAGCGCCCGTCCCATAGCCACCATCTGACGTTCGCCGCCCGACAGCGCCCCGGTCTTCTGCTTGCGGCGTTCACCCAGCATGGGAAACAGTTCGGCGCAGAAATCGAAGCGCTCCTGGAACTTCTTGGAGCGCAAGTAGATCCCCATCTCCAGGTTCTCTTCGATGGTCAGCGACGGGAAGACATTGTTGTTCTGCGGGACGTATCCCACGCCGTCGGCAACGAGTTCGTGCGCAGGGGCCGACGTGATCTCCTTACCGCGCAGCGTCACCGACCCGGAGCGCACGGGGATCAGCCCGAACAGCGCCTTGAGCAGCGTGGACTTTCCAGCTCCATTGGGGCCGATGATGCCGACGAGCTCCCCATCGTCGAGGAAGAAGTCGGCACCGCGAAGGATGTTGACCCCGGGGAGATAGCCGGCAACCAACTCGTCGGCGCGCAGCAGCGCGTTTCCGGCCAGCTTGACGTGTTCCTCACGGGTTGCCGCCCGCTCGGCCGGGGTCATGTCCGGTCCTGCGGAAGTCCGCGGGGAGGTCTGCTCGGGGGGTTCGGTGGCGGTCATTACAGGCCTCGTGTCGTCTCGGTGGGCAGGTCGGCGTCCTCGGCCTTCTCAGCGGCGATGGCCACCTCTGCCTCGGCGAGGACCAACTCCTCCTCTTCCACCGTCAGGGGAGCGTCGTGATGAGCCCCCAGGTAGGCATCGACGACCGCCCTGTTCTGCGAGATGGACTCCGGTGGGCCCTCGGCGATCACCCGCCCGGCGGCCATTACGACGACCCAGTCACTGATGTCGCGTACGACGTCCATGTCGTGTTCGACGAAGATCACGGTCATGCCCTCCTCGCGGAGGTTCTTCACGTGTTCGAGCAGGCTCTGGGTCAGTGCCGGGTTCACGCCGGCCATCGGCTCGTCCAGCATCACGACCTTCGGTTCGCACATCAGGGCGCGCGCCATCTCCAGCAGCTTGCGCTGGCCACCGGACAGGGTGCCCGCGAAGTCCTGCGCCTTCGCGTCGAGCTTGAAGCGGGTCAGCAGGTCCATCGCGCGGGCTTCGATGTCGCGTTCCTGCGACCGCCAACCGGGCAGCAGAGCGTTGAGGAACCGTTCCCCGCTCTGTCCCTGCCCGCCGAGCTTCATGTTCTCCAGCACGGTCAATCGGGACAGCGCCTTTGTCAGCTGGAAGGTCCGTACGACACCCAGCCGGGCTACCTGGTGCGGCTTGAGCCGGCCCAACGAGCGCCCATCGAAGCTCCACTGCCCGGTGTTGGGCTGATCGAATCCAGTGAGCAGGTTGAACAGGGTCGTCTTGCCGGCCCCGTTCGGGCCGATCAGTCCGGTGATACAGCCGCGCTGGAACTCCAGATGCTCGACCGCGACGGCGGTGAGGCCGCCGAAGGACCGCACCAGGTCGTCGACGACGATCGTCGCGTCCGGCTTGGGTACCCCGATGTCCCAGGGCAGGCCAGCCAGCGGATGAGTGGTGTCAGTGGGCATCGAATTAGTGGGCAGCGAGCACGATCTCCCTGCGGTCGCCAAAGATCCCCTGAGGTCGGAAGATCAGCAACAGCATCAGACCGACCCCGACCAGGATAAAACGGATGTTGGCGACGTCGGGCGCGCTCAGGATCGCATCGGGGATGATTCCGTTACGGATCAGCGCGGCCAGGCCCGCGTCGGTGAAGGCAATGATGAACCACAGGATCATCGCTCCGATGACCGGACCCAGCACCCGGGCCGTACCACCCAGGATCAATGCCGCATAGGCCAGGAACGTGTTCGCGTTCTGGAACTGGTCGGGGTTGGCCGAGCCGGTTGCCAGCACCAGGATCATCCCGCCGAAGCTGGCGATGACCCCGCCGAGAACGAGCGACTGCATCTTGTAGGAGTAGACGTTCTTGCCGAGCGACCGTACGGCGTCCTCATCCTCCCGGATGGACTTCAGGACCCGGCCCCACGGGCTGCGCATCAACTGCCAGATCAACAGGCTGAACAAGGTCACCAGTATCCAGCCGACGAGGCAGGCCCAGATCTCCCGACCGGTCCAGGTCGAGCCCAGGAAGTCGTAGGTGCCCTGGGTCTCGAAGGGCGCAAGGCCGTAGAAGTCCTGTCCGAAGTTGGACAGGCCTCGGGTGGCTCCGGTGACCGGCGTCGCCGGGGTCGAGCGGAACACGAGGCGGAGGATTTCCGCGGCCGCAATCGTCACG
Source organism: Geodermatophilaceae bacterium (assembly GCA_050999295.1). Lineage (GTDB taxonomy): Bacteria > Actinomycetota > Actinomycetes > Mycobacteriales > Geodermatophilaceae > JACCQS01. The sequence continues at coordinate 3,181 of JBPCPI010000192.1, forward strand.
ATGGCCAGGTAGTCCGCGCGAAGCCGCAGGGTCGGCAGGCCCAACAGCAGGGCCAGGACAAGCGCGGCGAGCACGCCGATCAGCACACCGACTATGAGCGGCAGGCCCCACATGGCCACCGAGATGGCCACGCCGTATCCCCCGAGCAGGGCGAAGCCGATCTGGCCGAAGTTCAGCAGGCCCGTGTAGCCGAAGTGCAGATTCAGGCCCACACCCATCAGCGCGAAGAAGACCGCCGACTGACTGACCAGGGACTTGACGCTCAGCGCCAGGATGTCGAGAAACTCACTCATTTCCGTTGCCCGCCTAACCGACTCGAGCTCGGCTGCCGAGGATCCCCTGTGGTCTGACGACCAGGATCACGATCAGCAACAGCAGGCCGCCGACGTACTTGAGCTCGTCGGCGATGACCAATGTGGACAGTTGTACGAAGACGCCGACGATGATGCTGCCCAACAGAGCGCCGTAGGCGGTGCCCAGCCCACCCAGAGTGATCCCCGCGAACATGAGGAGCAGCAGTTTGAAGCCCATGTCCCAGGAGACCTCGTCGGACAGACCGAAGAGCACCCCGCCCAGCGCGGCCAGTCCGCCGCCGACGATCCAGACGAAGCGGATTACCCGGTCGACGTTGATGCCCGACGACGCGGAGAGGTCGCGGTTGTCGGCCACGGCCCGCATGGCCTTACCGATCTTGGTGCGCTGCAACATAAGTGCCACCAGGACCAGGACCACCAGCGAGATCGCGATCGAGAAGAGATCCTTGTCGGTCAGCGCCACCGGACCGTAGTCGTTGGCACGCTGACCGCGGTAGTCGCTGTAGGGCTGGGACCGCCCACCGAAGACGATGTTCAACAGGTATCGCAAGGCCAGCGACAGGCCGATCGAGATGACCAGCATCGCGACCAGTCCACTGCCCCGCCGGCGTAGCGGTCCCCAGAGCGCGACGTCATTGAGCCATCCGACGAAGCCTCCCACCGCCATGGCGATGGCCGTCGAGGCGATGAGCGGGATCCCGGCGTCCACGTTGAGGAACCAGGCAACGATGGCTCCGATGGCCACCAGCTCACCATGGGCGAAGTTCGTCAGTCCGGTCGTGCCGAAGATCAAGGACAGTCCCACCGCGCAGATCGCGATCAGCAGGCCGAAGCGCAACCCCTCCACGAGCAGCTGCGGAATCCGGCTCAGGCCCCCGCCCTGGCCGGTGGAGCCGTCAGACAACGCGAAGGCCACCCGCCCGACACCCCCTTCGGCGACAGTCACCGTCCGTTCGGTGGCCGCGGCGGTGACTCCCTCGGGAAGATCGTCGGCGTTGATCGTGACGGTGTATTCACCCGGGCCCGGCAGGTCTTCCTCGAACCGGCCCTCGTCATCGGTCTCTCCCTGTGCGACCTCGGCACCGGCCTCATCGGTGACGGTCACCTCCACGCCCTCGATCGGCCCGGACACGCTCGTTGCCAAGGTCAACCGGATCGTCTCGCCCTCGGCCGATGCCGGCGACAGGCTGGCAACCGCCAGGCCGAGGTAGACGGCGAATCCGGCAAGTGCGACCACGAGGATGCGGGCAGCCCATTGCCCGTTCGCGCGCTGGGAACGCGGGATCAGCATTAGCTGCTCCTGTTCGGCGCATCGGGTTTCGGCGCATCTTTGTCCGCGGCCATCAGACTCCATCGGTGGGAGGTAATCCGGACGGGACAGTAGCGGACGGCTGTTCCGCCGAGAAGCACTCGCGCCCGACGGGGTCGGGGAGCCCGGAAGGTGCCCCCGATAACCGGAGGTTGTCAGGGTATGCCGTAGTCGGGCACGCTGGGCACCGTCCACACTGGCCGGGCACGGTCGTGCACCCACTGCGACGCCGACGACGGTCATATCCTTAACGGGGAGGAGCGCGTGTGCCTCGGTGCGGGATCGTGGTGCGTCCGGCTGAACGGGGCGACCTCGACGAGGTCGCCCGCCTCGTGGACATCGTCATGCAGACCATGCCGGGTCACCGGCAAAGTGGCTCCCGGCAGGCAACGGGTGCCGAACGCTTCGGGCAGATTCTGGACAACCCGGACGCGGAACTACTCCTCGCCTGCCTGGCCGATGGCACCCGAGCCGGTGCTGCGTTGCTGTCGGTTGATGCGGCGTCCATGGCCCTAGGCGGGCTGACCATGTCGGTGGTTCTCATCGTCGACGAGAAGGCGCGGCAGCGCGGCGTAGGCCGCGAACTCGTCTCCGCGGTAGCCCGATATGCCGACGATGCCGGCGCCGAGGCCGTCACCGTGTCGTTGCCGCCGGGTGCTCGGGAGGCCCATCGGTTCTTCGCCCGGTTGGGTTTCGTCCCACTGATGACCAGCCGGATCGCCTCGGTGTCCCAGCTGGTGCGCGCCCTCGCGCCGAGCGAGATCGCCGCCGAACGCAGACACGGCGTGTTGTCGCGTGGGAGAAGGCCGTTCGGTCGGCGTAGTGCAGCCCTGGCCGACGTCCGGCTGGCGGCCACCGTCCGGCTGGACCGGCCGGTCACGTAGGTCGGCCCAGAGTCAGGCCGGTCATCCAGTCCGTCGGCTGATGCAACCAGCGGGGCGAAGGCGTCACACCGCGACCCTAGAGTGGGCCCGTGAGCGCGATCAGCCAGAGTGCGTCAGTCCAGGGTGTGACAGTCCAGGGTGCGCCCGGGCAGCCTTCGGTCGACGAGGAACAGGTGGCGGTGCCGGCGCAACCAGCCCGGCTGCTGCTCGTGGACGGGCATTCGATGGCCTACCGGGCGTTCTACTCCCATCCGGTGGAGAACTTCTCCACGACGACCGGGCAGCCGACCAACGCGGTCTACGGATTCACCTCGATGCTGATCAAGGTGCTCACCGACGAGGCCCCAACCCACATCGCGGTCGCCTTCGACGTCTCCCGGGCAACCTTTCGAAGCGAGATATACGCCGACTACAAGGCCACCCGCTCCAAGACCCCAGAGGACTTCCGCGGCCAGGTCAGTCTGATCCACGAGGTCCTGGCTGCACTCAAGATCGCCTCGCTTGAGGTCGACGGGTACGAGGCCGATGACGTCATCGCCACGCTGGCGACCGAGGCCACCCAAGAGGGCCTGGAGGTACTGATCTGTACCGGGGACCGGGATGCGCTGCAACTGGTCAGCCCACTGGTCACGGTGCTCTACCCGCACCGAGGCGTCACTGGGATGACGCGATTCGACCCGGCTGAGGTCCAGGCCAAGTACGGACTGTCGCCAGCCCAGTACCCGGACTTCGCAGCACTGCGTGGGGATCCTTCCGACAACCTCCCCGGCATCCCCGGAGTGGGCGAGAAGACCGCGGCCAAGTGGATCCGCGAGTTCGGTTCACTGCAGGCCCTGGTCGATAGGGTCGACGAGGTCCCCGGAAAAGCCGGAGACGCCTTGCGGGACCACCTCGGCTCGGTGCTGCAGAACAGCCAGCTCACCAAGCTCATCCGAGACGTGCCTCTGGACCTGCGACCACAGGATCTGCGGTGGACGAGCTGGGACCGCGAACAGGTCCATCAACTCTTCGACAACCTTCAGTTCCGGGTGCTGCGGGACCGGCTGTTCACCGACCTCAGTGCCGACGAGCCCTCGAGCGAGGGCGGATTCGAGGTGACGGTCGACGAGTTCGCCCCAGGCGAGCTGGGGTCATGGCTGGCCGAGAACGGTCATGGTCAGCATCCGATGGGCATCTCGCCGTACGGCAGCTGGGGTCGCGGCACCGGAACGATCGAGGCGATCGCGCTGTCCACTGTGGCCGGTCGCGGAACATGGGTACGGCTGGCCGATCTGAACGCCGAGGACGAGAAGGCACTGGCCGAATGGCTGGCCGACCCCGTTGCGTCCAAGGCGATCCATGACCTCAAGGGCCCACTGCTTGCCGCCTGGGCGCATGGCCTGGAGCTCGATGGCATCAGTAGCGACACGATCCTGGCCGCCTACGTCGCGATGCCAGGGCAGCGCTCCTTCGATCTGACCGACCTGGTCGTCCGCTACCTCAAGCGGGATCTGACACCAGTCGCCAACGAGACCGGACAGCTCACCTTGGACGGTGGGGCGGAGGCGGCCAACGCCGAACGTGCTGAGCAGGGGGTCCGTACGGCCATGGCGGTCACGGAGTTGGCCGGCTCCCTCGGGGATTGGCTGGCCGGCCGGGGTGGTACCGGGCTGCTGACCGAGATGGAGCTTCCGTTGGCCCGGGTGCTGGCTCGGATGGAGGCGGCCGGGATCGCGATCGACATGGACCGGCTCAGCGATCTGCAACGCGAGTTCGCCGACGCGGTGAGCGCCGCCGCTGAGGATGCCTATGCGGTGATCGGTCAACAGATCAACCTCGGGTCGCCCAAGCAACTGCAGAGCGTGCTGTTCGACGATCTCGGTCTCCCCAAGACCAAGCGGATCAAGACCGGCTACACCACCGATGCCGAGTCACTGACGACCCTGCTGGAGCAGACCGGGCACCCGTTTCTGGCACACCTCATGCGGCATCGCGATGTGACCCGGCTCCGGACGGTGATCGACGGGCTCATCCCCATGGTCGATGATGTTGGCCGGATCCATACGACCTTCCAGCAGACCGTCGCCGCCACTGGACGGCTGTCGTCGGCCGATCCCAACTTGCAGAACATCCCGATCCGGACGGCCGAGGGGCGCCGGATCCGCGAGACCTTCGTGGTCGGGCCGGGATTCGAGTCGCTGATGACCGCCGACTACAGCCAAATCGAGATGCGGATCATGGCGCACCTGTCGGATGACTCCGGCCTGATCGAGGCGTTCGCTTCGGGGGAGGACCTGCACACGTTCGTGGCCTCTCGCGCGTTCTCGATCCCGGTGCAAGCCGTGGACCCGGAGATGCGCCGCCGGATCAAGGCGATGAGCTATGGATTGGCCTACGGCCTGTCGGCCTACGGGCTGTCCCAGCAGCTCCGGATCACCCCGGAGGAGGCGCGGGCGCACATGGAAGCCTATTTCGAGCGCTTCGGTGGCGTACGGGACTACTTGCACGACGTGGTCGATCAGGCCCGGATGACCGGCTACACCGAGACGATCTTCGGCCGCCGCCGTTACCTTCCGGACCTGACCAGCGACAACCGCCAGCGCCGGGAGATGGCCGAACGGATGGCGTTGAACGCACCCATCCAGGGCTCCGCGGCCGACGTCATCAAGGTCGCCATGCTCGGCGTCGACGCGGCCTTGAGGGCGCCCGGACTGAAGTCCCGGATGCTGCTGCAGGTCCATGACGAACTTGTCCTCGAGATCGCCTCGGGGGAGCGCGAGACGGTGCGGGCCTTGGTCCAGGAGCAGATGGCCGCGGCCGCGGAATTGTCCGTACCGCTAGAGGTCTCGGTTGGATTCGGCACGAGCTGGGACGCCGCTGCCCACTGACGTCGCCTGCCCGAAGCTCATCAGGCATCGTGGCCTCGCCCCGGCCGGGACACCGTCAACCGGAGGGCAGGGTGGCGCAGAAGATCGCGGTGCCTGGGATTAGCGCGGCGCGGGCGGCCGACCAGTAGCCCCACACGACCTCGCGCCCAGGCTGCCAGGTCGGCTCGACGACATCCTCGAGGTGCAGGCCCGCGTCTACGAGCAGCCGGACCCAGTCACCGATCGTCCGGTGATGCTCGACGTACATCGGTCGCCCCTCGGCGTCGAGCTCCACGTACGGCAGGCGGTTGAAGTAGGAGCCGGTGACCTGCAGATGCGCCGGGTCGGAATCGTCCGGAAAGACCCAGTGGAAGGGATGGCTGACCGAGAAGACGAACCGGCCGGCCGGACGCAGGACCCGGGCGACCTGGGCCAACGCCGCTCCCGCGTCGGCCACGAACGGGAAGCCACCGAACGCGCTGCACACGATGTCGAAGCTCCGCGCACCGAAGGGCAGCGCTGTCGCGTCACCCTGTACCAGCGGCACGGCGATGCCCGCGCGCTCGCCGTACGCGGCTGCCTCGGCCAGCATCCGGTCGGACAGATCCAGGCCCACCGGAAGAGCGCCCTGGGTCGCGAGCCAGCGCGAGCAGGGCGCGGAGCCGCAGCCCACTTCCAGGACCGAGCGACCCGACACCTCGCCCAGCAGCAGAGCCTCGGACTCGCGCAGCCCCTCGGGACACCACAGGAAGTCGGCGACCCCGAGGTCCTGACCGTGTTCGCGGAGGTAGGCCGGCGCGGCTCGGTTCCACCAGCGGCGATTCGCCGAACGGGTTGCGTCCGCGTCGGCAGGGCTGCGCTGCACGGCGTCGGCACGCGGATAGCCATCGGAATCGAGGGGGAGGCTCATCTCCGAAGAGCTTCGCATGCACGCTTGAACACCGCTCGGCGGGCGAGCGCGTCCACCGGGTAGGATGGGAGAGGCGCTGCGGCCGTGTGCTGTCCGGCTTGCTGTCCGGCGCAACTTTCTCAGTTTTCCAGCACGCGATCAGAGCCGCCCGCCCTGCCCATCTATGCCTGTCCGGAGTTTCTCTACCTCATGACCGCCCCCACCACGACTGCTCGGCCCCAGATCGCCATCAACGACATCGGCTCCGCCGAAGACTTCATGGCCGCCATCGACGCGACGATCAAGTATTTCAACGACGGAGACATCGTCGAAGGAATCATCGTCAAGGTCGATCGGGACGAGGTACTACTCGACATCGGTTACAAGACCGAGGGCGTCATCCCCTCTCGTGAGTTGTCCATCAAGCACGACGTGGACCCCAATGAGGTCGTCTCGGTCGGCGACGAGGTCGAAGCGCTTGTTCTCCAGAAAGAGGACAAAGAGGGACGGCTCATCCTGTCCAAGAAGCGGGCGCAGTACGAGCGCGCCTGGGGAACGATCGAGGCCAAGAAAGAAGCCGACGAGGTCGTCACCGGCACCGTCATCGAGGTAGTCAAGGGTGGCCTCATCCTGGACATCGGGTTACGCGGGTTCCTTCCGGCGTCCCTGGTGGAGATGCGCCGGGTGCGCGACCTCCAGCCCTATGTCGGACGTGAGCTCGAGGCCAAGATCATCGAGCTGGACAAGAACCGCAACAACGTCGTGCTCTCCCGTCGGCAGTGGCTGGAGCAGACCCAGTCCGAGGTGCGCAGCGAGTTCCTCAACAAGCTCGCCAAGGGCCAGGTACGCACCGGTCAGGTCTCCTCCATCGTGAACTTCGGGGCCTTCGTCGACCTCGGCGGTGTCGACGGTCTGGTGCACGTCTCGGAGCTGTCCTGGAAGCACATCGACCACCCGAGTGAGGTCGTCGAGGTCGGACAGGACGTGACCGTCGAGGTTCTCGACATCGACCTGGACCGGGAGCGAGTGTCTTTGTCGCTCAAGGCGACTCAGGAAGACCCGTGGCGTCAGTTCGCGCGGACCCACCAGATCGGACAGGTCGTGCCCGGCAAGGTCACCAAACTGGTCCCCTTCGGTGCGTTCGTGCGGGTCGACGAGGGCATCGAGGGCCTGGTGCACATCTCGGAACTGGCCGAGCGGCACGTGGAGATCCCGGAACAGGTCGTCCAGGTGGGCGACGACATCCTGGTCAAGGTCATCGACATCGACCTCGAGCGCCGGCGGATCTCGCTCTCGCTCAAGCAGGCCAACGAAGGCACGATCGGGGAGGCCACGAGCTTTGACCCGTCGGCCTACGGCATGGCGGCCAGCTACGACACCGAGGGCAACTACATCTACCCCGAGGGTTTCGATCCCGACACCGGCGAGTGGAAAGAAGGCTTCGACACCCAGCGCGAGGAATGGGAACGGCAGTACGCCGAGGCGCAGGAGCGCTACGAAGCCCACCGCAAGCAGGTCGACGACGCCAAGGCCGCCGACGCAGACGCAGCCACATCTCCCGACACCAGCTACTCCAGTGACGGGGACGCCCCGGAAGAGCCCAGCACGGACAGTGGCGGCACGTTGGCCAGCGACGAGGCCCTCGCGGCACTGCGCGAGAAGCTCGCCGGGGGCTGATCCTGCGCGCTCGCGCCGCATTGGCCGTGGCCGGCCTGCTCCTGGTCGGCTGCGGCGCGTAGGCGGAGCCCGGTGGATCGTCGGAGCCCGCGGCGAGCGCGTCCGGCGCCACCACTCAGACGTCCACCGCCCCGTTCGTCCTGCCCGAGACCTGCTCGGGGCTGCTGAGCATCGAGGCCATCGATGCCGGTCTCGGCGTACGGATCAGCGGCATGACCCAGTACGTGATCGGCGTACCCGAGCCGGAGATCGGCGCAACTACTCGATCACCCTCGCCCCTGGTCTGGTGACCGACGATCGACTCAACCAGGCGTTGGCCGACCTCGCCGAATCGGCGATCAACGGTGGGCAACCCGAACCGAGCGCCGCGCCGACCAGCACGGCGAACGATACGCCATGAGCGCCGCTGGCCCGGACGGGCGCTACAGGGACAGGATCAGGGCGAAGGCAGGCCGGGGCGTACCGCCGTTGCGCGCCAAAAAGGCCCACGAGTGACGCTGGGTTCGCCGGGCCGGCAGGTCGTGGACTCGCCGGAACAAGGCGACAGCATGGATCTCATAGCAACGGATCCCGCCGGACCGGCTGAGGCGATGCCGCCCTGCGGTTCGGCCACGAGAGGTGTGGCGGCCCATTTAATGCCCTTCCTCGGTCGGGGGAAGCGACCAGGTCGTGATGACCCTGCGAGGCGCAGACTATGGGCCAATGGCGTCGGGGGCAGACAGGACGCGCCGGGTACGTTCGAACCGTGACAGATCAGACTGGCCCCCAGGTGGCAACGCCGGGCGCGGCACAGGGTGGGGTGGACTCCAACAGCGGGGAATTCGTCCGGGATTCCTCCTACATCGAGAGGAGGATCACCGCTGACGGGCGCGACGGATGGCCGGTCGAAGCCGGTCGCTACCGGCTCGTGGTGGCCCGTGCTTGCCCGTGGGCCAACCGGGCGATCATCGTCCGTCGGTTGATGGGACTCGAGCCGGCCCTGTCGATGGCGGTGGCCGGGCCGACCCATGACGAGGACAGCTGGACCTTCGATCTCGACCCGGGCGGTCTCGATCCGGTGCTGGGGATCCCGCGGCTCAAGGACGCCTACGAGTCGGCGCAGCCTGGCTACTCGAAGGGGATCACCGTGCCGGCCATCGTCGACATCCCTACCGGTGCTGTGGTGACCAACGACTTCGGTCAGATGACGCTGGACATGGACACGGAATGGGCGGCCTTCTACCGCGACGGCGCGCCGGAGTTGTACCCGGACAAGCTGCGGGACGAGATCGACGAGGTCAGCGAGGAGATCCGCCGGGACTTCAACAACGGGGTGTACGAAGCAGGTTTCGCCACTTCCCAGCAGGCCTATGAGAAGGCCTACGGCAAGGTCTTCGCCAGGATGGACTGGCTCAGCGATCGACTCGCCGATCGGCGCTTCCTGATGGGGGAGTCGATAACTGAGGCCGATGTGCGGCTCTTCACCACGTTGGCCCGCTTCGACGCGGTCTATCACGGGCACTTCAAGTGCAACCGGAACAAGCTCGCCGAGATGCCCGTCCTATGGGCGTATGCCCGAGACCTGTTCCAGACCCCTGGCTTCGGTGACACGACGGATTTCGTCCACATCAAGGAGCACTACTACGTCGTGCACACCGGGATCAACCCGACGCAGATCGTTCCGGCCGGGCCGGACCTGTCGAACTGGCTTGCGCCCCACGGACGTGCAGATATGGGTGGTCGTCCGTTCGGGGATGGGACGCCACCCGGCCTCCCGCCGGAGGACGAGCGGGTGCCGGCTGACCACTGGGTACCCGAAACCGCGGCGTGAGTTCCTGGCGATCGACGTCGTTACGTCCGAATGACCATCGGCAATTGGCTACGGTTATTCGGACGCAACAGTGAGCAGACCGGTGCTCGTCGGGCTGACGGGGGGGATCGGGTCAGGGAAGACCGCGGTGGCTGATCTGTTGGCCGAGCACGGAGCGCGGGTGATCGATGCCGACATGGTGGCCCGCGAGGTGGTCTCGGTTGGCTCAGCCGGCCTGCGTCGGGTGGTCGATGAGTTCGGCGCCGACGTGCTCGATGAGGACGGTGCGCTGGACCGGCCGCGCTTGGGAGAGATCGTTTTCGCCGATTCGCAGGCCCGTCAGCGGCTCAACGCGATCGTGCACCCACTGGTGGCCGTCCGGATCGAAGCGATGCTCGCCGACAACTCACTTGCCGGTGGTGTGGTGGTCTACGACGTGCCGCTACTGGTCGAAAGTTCGGTTCAGGATCGGCATGAGTTCGACCTCATTCTGGTCGTCGAAGCGCCCGCGCACCTGCGCATCGAGCGCTTGCTGCGCGACCGCGGCATGACCGAAGAGCAGGTGCGTGCTCGGATGGCCTCGCAGGCCACCGACGAGCAGCGCCGTGCTGTCGCCGACGTCGTGATCATGAATTCCGGCAGCCGAACCGAGCTCGAGGCAGCCGTCGATCACGTGTGGCAGGAGCGGATCCGACCGCGGTCCTGACTCCGACGTGCGCACGGCATCGGACGGTGGTGCTGGTGGGCGGTACTGGGATCGAACCAGTGACCTCTTCCGTGTCAGGGAAGCGCGCTACCGCTGCGCCAACCGCCCTATCGCCAAGATCTGGCTGTGCCGGTGCGAACATACCGACGCCGAGGTGGAGACGGGATTTGAACCCGTGTAGACGGCTTTGCAGGCCGTTGCCTCGCCTCTCGGCCACTCCACCGTGCACTGCATTCCGAACAGCTCTGCCGAGCGGACGACGGGATTCGAACCCGCGACCCTCACCTTGGCAAGGTGATGCTCTACCAACTGAGCCACGTCCGCGTATTCGTGCTCCGCGGACTGTACCGACGAGCGGACGAGCACTCAAACGGCGGGGGTGGGGAGCAGGCCGGCGCAGCCACGCAGGGCCTCGAAGGCAGCGGCCCTCTCCACCGCCCGCGGTCCGATCACCGGCTGGGGGCGGCCGCTGTCGTCGATCACGGCGGGTGTCAGCACCGCGTCGGCGACCATCCCGTGTGACACGGTGAGCGTGAGGACGCCCGTGTCGTCGCCAAAGGGATCAGAACGCCACCACAAGAAGTTGCCCAGGCCGTAGGAGACGTAGGCGGTGCTGCCGGACCGGTCGAGGTATCCCGAGCCGAGCAGCAGGTGGGCGTGACTACCCACAATGGCATCAGCGCCGGCCGCAGCCAACTCGGTGGCCAGGCTGCTCATCTCTGGCGTCGGGCAGGGCTCGCGCTCGATCCCCCAATGCAGGTAGACGACGACCACGTCGCCAGCCGCACTGGCCTGGCTCACCCCCGCGAGCAGCTGGTCCTGACCAGCTGTGGTGGCGACTCCGGGCTCGGCGTCGGTGGCCGTCCAGCGCTGATAGGTGCGGTCGGGGACTTGGCTGGCGCCGAAGATGGAGATCCCGACCTCCCGTACCTGGAATCGGTACGGCGCGTATGCGCTTGCCGCGTCGGGTCCGATCCCCACCACCGGGATCGGGCTGGTGGCCACGGCCGCCAGGGTGTCCTGGAGACCGAGGCGTCCGTAGTCGACGGCATGGTTGTTGGCCAGCGTGGTGATGTCGACGCCGGCGGCCGCCAGCGCGTCCAGGGCGGCCGGAGGAGCTCGGAAGTGGAACTCCTTGGGCTCCTCGACGCCGCGGTCGGTGATCGCCGTCTCCAGGTTGACCATGGCGATATCGGCTGTGGACAGGACCGACGAGATGGGCCCGAAGGCCGTCGCCGGATCGGCCAGCAGCCCCTCGGTCCGGCCAGTGAAGTGGACGTCGCCGCCGAAGGCGAGCGTGACTGGAGGAGGGGGAGGCGGCGACGGTGGCGTCGTGGGCGTCTGAGCCGTGGGTTGCGACGGAGGGCTGGACTGCTGGGCTGTCGGTTCCGGATCGGCCGGCTGGACCAGCAACGAGACGACGAAGGTCGTCGCGATCGCGGCAACTCCGGCGATTACGAGGCGATAGCGCCGGGAACCGCGTCGTCTCCGATGCTCGCTCACTGGTCACACCCTAGGGCGGCGGGCAGCCGGCAAGCGAGGTCGAATCCAGGGAGATGACGCCAACCGAACCGAACTGTGCGGCGCATGCGAATGACACGTGTGAGGATGAGTGTCATGTGTCGCACCGGGCTTTCGCCGGCCGACGATGCGGCTTTGCTCGCTCGGCTGTCCTCGGGCGATTCCGACGCGCTCGCCGAGATCTACGACCGTTATCACCGTCAGGTGTTCAGCCTGGCGCTGCGCATCCTCGGCGATCGCATCCTGGCTGAGGACACGACCCAGGAAGTGTTCCTGGCACTGTGGCGCGATCCCACCAAGTTCGACCCCACCAAGGGCGGGTTCGCAAGCTGGCTGCTCTCTCTGGCCCATCACCGCAGTGTCGACGCCGTACGGCGCGAGGAGTCCCAGCGTCGTCGTCGGGACCGGCTGACCGAACTGGAGCCTCCCGCACTGACGGGTGAGGACCCCTCCGAGCAGGTACTCGAGCGCCTAGTCGGTGCCGATGTGCGTACCGCGCTGTCGGAACTGCCGGCCGTCCAGCGGGAAGCCTTGACCCTGGCCTACTTCGGTGGCTACACGCAACGCGAGGTGGCCGCGCTCACCGGTGCGCCGCTGGGCACGGTCAAGACACGGATGCTGGCGGGCATGCGTCGATTGCGGAACGTCCTGGGCAGCGCGCTCGGCGACCTACCATCGACAGGGGGTGTCCAGGCGTGAGCGGCCTCGATAGGAACGACCCAGCACACGCCGAATGGGATGAGTTGGCCGTCGGCTGGGCGCTGCGCGCGCTCGAGCCCGACGACGAGGACCGTTTCACCGCCCACCTGCGTGGCTGCGAGCGATGCGCGGCGTCCGTGCAGGACAGCGGTCGAGTTCTGGCGGCCCTGGTGGAGCAGCTTCCCCCCGAGTCCCCGTCGCCGCAGCTTCGTACGCGTCTGCTGGCCGAGATAGCCAAGACCCGCCGCCAGCCCGACGCCGAGCAGACACAACCGTCCGAGTCGGCGATGCCCGATGCAGCGTTGATCGACTTCGCGGCCGCGCGTGGCCGTACGCTGACCCGGCGGGCCAGGACGACACGGGGAACCCCGTCGAGGTGGACGACGATCAGCACGCTGGTCGCCGCCGCCGCCGCCGTCCTGGCGATCGGCGGACTCGGTATCTGGAACCTCAGCCTGCAGAACGATCGGGACAATGCCACGTCGGTGGCCGTTGAGCGCGGCGAGATCCTGCAGGAGCTGGCGGCGGCCGGTGAGGTCAGCATGACCCCGCTGCGCGACGGCGACGGTCATGCCGTGGCCACTCTGGTCAGAGGGTCCAGCCAGACGATGGTGATGACCAATGGCCTGCGCGTCAACGACAGCAGCGAACAGATCTATGTCCTGTGGGGCCTCAAAGAGGTCGGTGAACCGAAGCCACTGGGCACCTTCGACGTGGTGACCGGTGAGCTGGACATGCGCACGGTGGGGTCGACCAACTCCGGGATCGACACCTTCAACGGATACGCGGTGACCCTCGAGTCCGGTCGCGAAGCACCGGCTGCACCGACGTTGCCCCCGGTGGCCAGCGGCCAGGTCACCCCCTGACCTGCTCCGCGGAGTAGGGCAGAATCCTGGCTCATGACGGCGACCGAGCGCGAGACCTCCGAACAGCGTCGGGCGCGCTATGACGCGGACGAGGAGCACAGCCTCCGCGGACGGATCGCTGGCACGAAGTGGCGCAAGCGACTGGCGGCCAACGCGCCGGTCAATCATGGCTACCGGATCGGAGTTGGCGTTGTCGGCTTCCTGATCGTGATCGGGGGCGTGGCCGCGATCCCGCTGCCGGGTCCGGGCTGGTTGGTCGTCATCGGCGGCCTGTTCGTCCTGGCGACGGAGTTCACGTGGGCCGAACGGCTGCTGGAGTTCACCAAGCGGCACGTGAAGTCGTGGACGGAGTGGGTGACCCACCAACCCGTCTGGGTCCGCGTTCTGATCGCGCTGGCCAGCGCAGCGTTCGTGTACGGGGTCCTCGTCCTCACCCTGCACCTGACGGGTGTCCCGGACTGGATTCCGGACTGGGTACCGCTGTGGCGCTGAGCGCCAGCCGATAGGGTTGGCCGGTCTCGGGCGCTTGGCTCAGCGGTAGAGCGCTTCGTTCACACCGAAGAGGTCACTGGTTCGATCCCAGTAGCGCCCAC